>JBEILC010000348.1:0-1627 GCA_040379425.1 Hyphomicrobiales bacterium | reverse complement strand
GGTGATGCCGTGCTTCTGGAGATTGGCGCAATAGTCGTAGATGTTGTCCACGCCCAGCGCCAGGTGGCCGAAGTTGCGGCCGCCACTATAGACTTCCGGGTCCCAGTTGTAGGTGAGTTCGACGGGGGCATCCGGGCTCTCGGGTGCGGCCACGAAGACCAGCGTGACGCGGCCCTTCTCGTTGACATGGCGGCGCTGTTCGACGAAGCCCAGCTTGCTGATGAAGAAGTCGAGCGACTGGTCCAAATCCGAGACGCGGATCATGGTGTGGAGATATTTCATGGGATCACCTTGTGTTTGAGGCACACATAGAAGAACTGGCCGGACTGGTCCAGCGCGCCCGCCGCGCGGTGGTGTTCAGCGGGGCGGGGATTTCGACCGAGTCCGGCATTCCGGATTTCCGTTCGCCTGGCGGCTATTGGACCAAGTTCAAGCCCATTCACTTTGATGAATTCATGTCCTCCGAGGAAAAGCGGCTCGAGGCCTGGCGGCGTTTCCTGGTGATCCGCCGGACCATCGCGGATGCAAGGCCCGGCCTCGGCCACCTCGCGGTCGCGCGCCTTGTGGCGCTGGGCCATGTCGCAAGTGTCATCACGCAGAACATCGACGGGCTGCATGAAGGCGCCGGCGTGCCGCGCGAGCGAATCATCGAAGTCCATGGCAATGGCACCTATGCGAAATGCCTCACCTGCGGACTCCGCCATGAAATCGGCTGGGTGCGTGAAGTTCTCGATGCGACAGGACGCCCGCCCGCCTGCACATCCTGTGGCGGGATCGTGAAGTCAGCGACCATCTCCTTCGGCCAGCCGATGCCGGAGCAGGAAATGGCGGATGCGCGCGCGGCGACGCTCAACGCCGATCTCTTCATCGCGATCGGCTCCTCGCTGCAGGTGTTTCCGGCGGCGGGATTGCCCGTCATGGCAAAGCATAACCGCACGCCGCTCGTCATCGTCAACCGGGAGGAAACGGGTCTCGATGGGCTTGCCGATCTGGTGATCAACGCGGAAATCTCCGGCGTGATGTCAGCACTGATGGCGCGAATCGTTTCAGCTGCGGATCATTGAAAGGTGAGCGAGACCGACAAAAGGTTGCCGCACTGCCGCCACCGCAGTTCATGCGAGTCGCCGGTGGCATCATCGCGCCAGCAGCGAATTCGCCAGCATTTCCCGCATATTGAGGTGTGTCTTCGTGGTAATTGCGGATGACAATTCGGAATATGTGGGTTTGCGACCTGTGGTTTTCCACACGAGGCGCGCGATGGACTCTGTACAAATCCCGCAGTATTCAGCAGATTGCGTCTTGGTGGCGGCAGACTGAAACACCGATGGCCGCACCGGGGATAGAGTTGGTGACATGGCGGTGAGCGGCGGTTTGACGGGTGAGACAGTTACGCAACTGAACGACTCACCTGATGGTAGCATTCGTATCATTCAGGTGAGCGGACTTGTGAAGTGGTTCGATGTAAGCCGCGGATATGGCTTCATCATTCCCGACAACGGCATGCAGGACGTGCTGCTGCATTTGAGCTGCCTGAAGCGCGACGGCTTCGAGGCGCCGCTTGAGGGCACGCGCGTCATCTGCGAGGCGGTGGCGCGGCAGAAGGGCTACCAGTGCCTGCGCGTCATCG
>JBEILC010000347.1:0-1635 GCA_040379425.1 Hyphomicrobiales bacterium | reverse complement strand
GGCCATTGGGCGGCGTAAAAGTCGACCACCTCGCCCCTGGAAGAAGGACGCCGGCAAGAGGGACAGCGGCCAGTCAGCCGCGCCCACAGGAGGCTGGCGGGTGACTGGCCGCTGTGGCCCGCGAGGGCCAATCCGGGAGGATGCGGGTTACTCGGCTTGGGGTGATTTTCTCGCCCGGCTCTGGGCAAGGCGGTAGCTGTCGCCGTTCATCTCGAGGATGCTGACATGGTGCGTCAGGCGGTCCAGAAGGGCACCAGTGAGCCGCTCGGTGCCGAAGGTCTCGGTCCACTCGTCGAAGGGCAGATTGCTGGTGATGAGTGTTGAGCCCCGCTCGTAGCGCAGGGAGATCGTCTCGAACAGCAGTTCGGCCCCGGTCTTGGAGAGGGGCACGAAGCCAAGTTCGTCGATGATGAGCCGCTCGTCGCGGGCCTCCATCAGCGCATTGACCAGCGCGGCGGCCGTGGTGAAGCCGACGGAGAGCCCCTTCTGGCAAGCGTGCAGACCAAGCCCCAGAGCAACGTGGGTCTTGCCAGTGCCGCTGGGCCCGAGTGCGATGACGTTTTCGCGCCGTTCGATCCATTCGCAGCGGGCAAGCTCAAGGACCTGCATCTTGTTGAGCTTCGGGATTGCCTTGAAGTCGAAGCTGTCGAGGCTCTTCACCGCCGGGAAGTTGGCGGCCTTGATGCGGCGCTCGATCGTCCGGCGCTCCCGGTCGATCAGTTCGAGTTCGACCAGGCGTGCGAGGAACTGGATGTGATCGAGGCCCTCGGCGGCGCACTGCCGGGCCAGCTTCTCGTATTCCCGGAGGAAGGTCGGGAGCTTCAGCAGCTTGAGCTGATGGACCAGCAGGATCTTCGGGGCCTCGCTCATGACTGGGCCTCCGTCATCAGACTTATGTAGCTGGCGGGCGAGGTCGTGGCCACATTGGCGCGGGGCAGATAGGGGGAGATGTCGAGGTCGAGCTTCGGCGGCCGCTTCTCGATCTGGCAGAGCAGCAGGTGCTTGACGGCATCGAAGCTCACCGCTCCCAGTCGCAGGGCGTGCTTGACGGCGGCATGGAGGTCCTCGAAGCCAAAGGTTTCCAGAAGCCTGAGCACCTGGACATATTCGCGCCGGCCCATCTTCAGCATGCGCACCTCCATCAGGCGGCGGAGGCTGTCGAACTCCTCGGGGAGATACCATTCCGCCAAAGGGGCAGCCTGGTCGAGGGCATTGATCTTCTGCTCGATCAGGGGAAGGTAGTGGATCGGATTGTAGATGACGTCCTCGCGGCCGTAACAGCGGGGATGCCGGGCGATCACCTCACCGCGGCAGCCGGCCACCACCTCTTCGACATAGCCGCGGATCCAGACGTCCTGATGGCCATGGGCAACGGGAACCGAGTAGTCATTGGTATCATAGCGCACCAGGGCCTGCGAGCTCACCTTGCCCGAGGCCTGGTCGCAGGCGTCGAATGGCGCGCCCGGCAAGGGCTTCATCACCGCCAGATCGTGCTGCAGCCGCCCACCGATGTTCTCCTTGTGGCCGCGCAGGACATCCTCCTGCCGCTTGCGGCACTGGGCCTCGAGATAGGCGTTGAACGCCGCCCAGGTCGCAAACCGCGGGACCGGCACCATGAAGTTCCGCCGGGCGAAG
>JBEILC010000346.1:0-1637 GCA_040379425.1 Hyphomicrobiales bacterium | reverse complement strand
GGCAGGGGACATTGTCGAGGTTCAGTTCGATGCCGAGGTCGCCCTTGGCGCCCATTTCGACGGCGGATGAGGTGAGCCCGGCCGCACCCAGGTCCTGGATGGCGATGACGGCACCCGACGCCATCAGCTCGAGGCAGGCTTCAAGCAGGCACTTTTCGGTGAAGGGGTCGCCCACCTGAACCGTCGGGCGCTTCTCCTCCGCCTTGTCGTCGAATTCGGCCGACGCCATGGTGGCGCCGTGGATGCCGTCACGGCCCGTCTTGGCGCCGAGATAGACGACGGGAAGCCCGACGCCCTTGGCCTTGGAATAGAAGATCGAGTCGGCGCGGGCGAGACCCACGGCCATGGCATTGACCAGGATGTTGCCGTTGTAGCGCGGGTGGAAGTTCACCTCGCCGCCGATCGTCGGCACGCCGAAGGAATTGCCATAACCGCCGATGCCGTGGACGACGCCGGAGACGAGATGCCGCGTCTTGGGGTGCGAAGGCTCGCCGAAGCGCAGCGCATTCATCGCCGCGATGGGCCGCGCCCCCATGGTGAAGACGTCGCGCAGGATGCCGCCCACGCCCGTCGCCGCACCCTGATAGGGCTCGATGAAGGAGGGGTGGTTGTGGCTCTCCATCTTGAAGACGATGGCATCGCCATCGCCGATGTCGATGACGCCCGCATTCTCGCCCGGACCCTGGATGACGTGTCGCCCCCTGGTGGGCATGGTCTTCAGCCACTTCTTGGACGACTTGTAGGAACAATGCTCGTTCCACATCGCCGAACAGATGCCGAGCTCGGTCAGCGTGGGCTCACGCCCCAGGAGCTTCACGAAGCGCTCATATTCATCAGGCTTCAGCCCGTGGCTCTTGACGAGGTCCGGCGTGATCTTGATGTCGTTGGGAAGGGTCATGTGGGGGTTCTACGGCCTCGGATCGGTATTCTCAATTCTCTAAGTCCGTCACCCCGGCGAAGGCCGGGGTCCAGCTTCGGGTGCCCATAGCCGGGTCCCGGCCTTCGCCGGGATGCCGGCATTCCACTAGGCCGCCAGCAGGCTCTCGAACAGCGGGCGGCAGTCGGTCTTGCCGTGCAGCGGTTCGATCATGTTCTCAGGATGCGGCATCATGCCGATGACGGTGCCGGCCTCGTTCATGATCCCGGCGATGTCGTTCATGGCGCCGTTGGGATTGGTGCCGTCCGCATAGCGGAACACCACGCGGTTCTCGGCCTCCAGCCGCTTCAGCGTTTCGGCGTCGCAGATGTAGTTGCCCTCGCCATGCGCCACCGGGCAGGAGACCACCGCACCCTTTTCCATCCGGTTGGTGAAGAAGGTCCGGTTGTTCTCGACCTTCAGCTTCACCTGCCGGCAGACGAAGCGGAGATCAGCATTGCGCACCAGAGCACCGGGCAGAAGGCCTGCCTCGGTGATGATCTGGAAGCCATTGCAGACACCCAGCACCTTGAGTCCCTTCAGGGCCTTGGCGCGAATGTCCTGCATGATGGGTGAGCGCGCGGCGATCGCCCCGCAGCGCAGATAGTCGCCATAGGAGAAACCGCCGGGCACCACCACGAGGTCCACATTCGGCAGTTCCGTTTCGGTATGCCAGACGGAGAGGGGCCTCGCGCCCGTGACGGTTTCGAGCGCCAGCATC
>JBEILC010000345.1:0-1660 GCA_040379425.1 Hyphomicrobiales bacterium | reverse complement strand
AGAACCCATTCCGATTGTGGCTTGCGAAGGCCTTCCGACCCCCAGAAAATGATCGAGACCGCGACGCGGCCTGCCGCATCGATTGCGTCGGGCACAGATGGGTCACGGAACGCAGCGGCAATCCCGTTCTTCTGCAGGGCGAACTCTGGCGCCGAGACACTTGCCGAGGAAGCGACCGAGAGGACCAGCGCGACGTCGAGGCAAGGCATGGCGCCCGCGCCGATGGAATTCGGCTGAAGCAGTGGCAGGAGAAGTGCTGCGGTGCTGATCAGCAGCGTTTTCGTAACGCGAGGCATGTTCGTTCACCTTTGCCAATTCCGGCCACGGTGGGAACCGGATGCAATTGGGACACGCAACAGGTCCATGACGCGGCGTATCCGGCGCAGGTGACGATAGCTTCAAGATTGATTGAAGGCTGTGACAAATGCCACAGCACTTCTTTCTAGCTCTCTCAGGCCATGCCCAGATAAGGATCAGTGAAGGAGCAGGCTGGGTCAGGCCCAGCGGAAGACGACGAAGGCCCAGATCAGCGAAATGACGAGGGCGCCCCAGAGCGGGGTTCCGTAGACTCCGAGCCAGGCCAGGAAGATGAAGGCGCTGCCAAGATGAGTCATGAACAGGCGGTCGCCGCGCGTGGTGTCCAGTCGAAAGATGCCGCGGCGGGGCGAACCGCCGGGCGAGACATACTCCCACACACCCATCGCCGCGATGGACCCGAAGATATAGAGGAAGAAGGCAATGGTGACGCGGTTCCACGCCATCCAGCTTCCCAGCGGCTGCTGCCACCATTCGGCTGAGAACATCATTGGCGCATCCATTGGATTTCCCCTTACACGCGGCCCAGGGCGAAGCCCTTGGCGATATAGTTGCGGACGAAATAAATGACGATGGCGCCGGGTATGAGCGTCAGCACGCCCGCCGCAGCCAATAGGCCCAGTTCATACCCCGATGTACTGGCCGTTTTCGTCATTGCGGCCACGATGGGCTTGGCGGCAACCGAGGTCAGGTTCTTCGCCAGCAGCATCTCCACCCATGAGAACATGAAGCAGAAGAAGGCCGCGACACCGATGCCGGCGGAAATCGTGGGCAGGAAGATCCTGATGAAGAAGGACGGGAAGGAATGGCCGTCCACATAGGCCGTCTCGTCCAGCTCCTTCGGCACGCCGGACATGAAGCCCTCAAGAATCCACACCGCCAGCGGAATGTTGAACAGCGTGTGCGCCAGCGCCACAGCCCAGGGCGTGTCGAACAGGCCCACCGCCGAGTAGAGGTTTACGAAGGGCAGAACGAAAACAGCGGGCGGCGCCATGCGGTTCGACAGCAGCCAGAAGAACAGGTGCTTGTCGCCCAGGAAGCGGTAGCGCGAGAAGGCGTAGGCGGCGGGCAAGGCCACGATGATTGATATCACCGTGTTGATCAGCACATAGGTGATAGAGTTGATATAGGCGTTGTACCAGGACGGATCGGTGAAGATGGTGCGATAGCTGTCCAGCGTGAACTCACGCGGGAAGGCGCTGAAGCCGCCGAGGATCTCGTTCGTGGTCTTGAACGACATGTTGAGCAGCCAGTAGATCGGCAGCATCAGGAAGATGATGTAGAGCGTCAGGACGATGTAGCGCTTGCGCATCTTACTTGGCCTCCTCCCGCATCATCAGCGTGT
>JBEILC010000344.1:0-1727 GCA_040379425.1 Hyphomicrobiales bacterium | reverse complement strand
CAGAGGAACGCGAGGCGGCGGAACCGCGGGACCGGGAGCGGGCATAAAAGTTACGGATGCGTTGTGGCCATGTGCCTATCGTTTTCGACCGGCTCGGCAGATCGATGTAGCGCGCACGCGCGAAGCGCAAGCCAGCCCCAAATCTCCGAAGCGGCAACGCGGCGGTTTTGCTGCCAGTGTCGCGGCGGTTTTGCTGCCATCGGTCCCCGATATCGATGAAATCGCCTTCCCCGCTTGCTGTCAGCATTTGTCGATATGCGGGCGTGAGCACACTCAGGAAAGAGAAATCTATAATTGGGAGAAAGGAGGAAGGGAAAGAGCTGGCTCGGTTTGTTTGAACAGTTTCCGGGGCGTCGCTAAGTGGATTCCTGCCTTGGTTATGCCGCCATCGGGATTGATGGCAGCGCGGTAAAATAGGCTTCGTCCGGGGTCAACCGGCCGAGGCTCGAATGGGGTCGGCGGGTATTGTAGAATCCATCGATGTATCGGCCCAGCGACGCCCGCGCCTCCGAGACGCTGGCATAGGCCCGCAGGTACACCTCCTCGTATTTGATTGTCCGCCAGAGGCGCTCGACGAACACGTTGTCCCGCCAGGCACCCTTACCATCCATGCTTATAGCGATCTCATTGGCTTTCAGCAGGTCCGTGAAGGCCACAGATGTGAACTGCGAGCCCTGATCCGTGTTGAAGATCTCGGGCTTGCCGTATTTTGCCAGCGCCTCCTCAACAGCCTCGATGCAGAAGGTGGTGTCGAGCGTGATCGAGAGTTTCCAGGCCAGAACCTTCCGGCTGAACCAGTCGACCACGGCCGCGAGATACACGAACCCCCGCGCCATCGGGATATAGCTGATATCCATCCCCCAGACTTGGTTGGGCCGTGTGATCGGCAGCTTTCGGAGCAGATACGGGTAGATCTTGTGCCCCGGAGCTGGTTTTGACGTGTTCGGCCGCCGATAGATCGCCTCGATGCCCATTCGCTTCATCAGCGTCGCGACATGCAGGCGCCCGATATCGAAGTTCTCGCGAACGAGGAAGTCGCGCATCATCCGGCTGCCTGCAAATGGGTATTCCAGATGCAGCTTGTCGATGCGGTTCATGATTGCCAGATCGGCCGCCGGAACAGGGCGAGGCAGGTAATAGATGCTGCCCCGGCTGAGGCTGAGCAAGCGGGCCTGCCGTCCGATCGGAAGGCGATGCTCTTTGTCGATCATCGCTTTGCGCTCGCCAACAGACCGGCTTTGCCGAGCGCTCCGGACAAAAAATCGTTCTCCAGAGCCAGTTGGCCAATCTTGGCGTGGAGTTCCTTCACATCGACCGGCGGCGGCGCATCCGGTTTGCCTTCGCCAAAGACCCCGGCAGCCCCTTCGAGGAGCTGATCCCGCCAGGTCTTGATGACATTTGCATGGACATCGAATTGCGCGGCCAGTTCGGCCAGCGTCTTCTCGCCCTTCACGGCAGCTAGCGCCACCTTCGCCTTGAAAGCCGGGCTGTGGTTGCGGCGCGGTCGTCTCGTCATGGTCTCTCCTGTTCCCGGCATCATGCCGCGTTCAGGCAGAAAATCCACTTATCCCCGCTGTCCAGTTTTCCCGAGCCAGCTCTGAGATTGCCGCCGTCGCGGCAGCGCTCAACTCGCGGCCGAGGAAAACGCTCGATTGGAAGACACCCGCTGAAGCGCTTGACGCACTGCTCCTGCAAGCGGAGAAACAATCCGTTGCGACGACCGCTTG
>JBEILC010000343.1:0-1727 GCA_040379425.1 Hyphomicrobiales bacterium | reverse complement strand
GGCCTCGACGTGTTCAAGGGCGAGCCGAAGATCGACCCGCGCTACCGCAGCCTCGACAACGTCTTCATGCTGCCCCATATCGGCAGTGCAACACCCGGCACGCGCAGCGCCATGGCGCATAAATGCATCGACAACCTCTTGCAATTCTTCCGGGGCGAAAAACCCTCGGACCTTCTGACGGGAGACTGAGATGGGACGAATCGACAATCGCCTCGCTGAAATCGGCATCACCCTGCCCGAGGCGGCGAAGCCCGTGGCCAATTACGTGCCGTGGGTGCGAACGGGCACCCTCGTGTTCATCTCGGGCCAGGGGCCAATCGTGGGCGGCAAGGTCCATTATCCGGGCGCACTCGGGGCGGATGTCTCGCTCGAGGACGGGATCAAGTCGGCCCGGCTTTGCGCCATCAATGTGCTGGCGCAGCTCAAGGACGCCGTTGGCGGCGATCTCGACAAGGTGAAGCGCGTCGTGAAGCTCGTGGGCTTCGTAAACGCCACGGCGGATTTCAAGGACCACCCCAAGGTGATCAACGGCGCCTCCGACCTGATGGTTGAGGTTTTCGGCGACAAGGGCCGTCATGCGCGCTCCGCCGTCGCCTCTCCGTCATTGCCGATGGGTATCTCGACCGAGGTCGAAGCGATCATTGAGGTCGAATGACGGTTCTTACTGGTTTCATCACTGCAAGGCCCATCGCGCACCGCGGGCTGCATGATATTGCGAAGAGCGTGGCGGAGAATACCTCTGCCGCCTTCGCGGCGGCGATGGTGCATGGCTATGCCATTGAGTGCGACCTGCAACTGACGCAGGATGGCGAGGCCGTGGTGTTCCATGACGAACACCTCGAGCGCCTGACCGAAGGCCACGGCATGGTGAAGGACATGACGGTGGCGGGGATGAAGGCGCTCACCATCCGCCGGTCGAAGAATCATGTTCAGACGCTCGCCGAGCTATTGGCGCAGGTGAGGGGCCACGTGCCGCTGATCATCGAGCTCAAATCGCATTGGGACGGGGACGAGCGGCTGGCGGCGCGGGCGCTGGACGTCCTTCGGGGCTACCAGGGGCCCTATTGCCTGATGTCCTTCGACCCGGACGTCATCGCCGCCGTGCGCCGCATGTCACCGGGCACAGTCCGCGGCATCGTGGCGGAGCGCGCATTCGATTCATACTATGACGTCCTGCCGTTCAGGACCAAGATGGAGCTCCGCACCTTCTCGCATGTGAGCCGCACGCGGCCCGACTTCGTGTCGCTCTATTTCGGGGACCTGCCCTGGGCGCCCGTCACGGCGTTGCGCGCGGCGGGAATGCCGGTGATCAGCTGGACGATCCGTTCAGCCGACGAGGCCTGGACGGCGCGCCGCCACTCGGACCAGATCACCTTCGAAGGCTTCCTCGACTGAGATGCTGAAAGCCATTCCCAGTACCCTGTCGGTTCCGCGGGAGGATTGGGACAGGCTTGCCAATCCGGACGGCGCCGAGTTCAACCCGCTCGTCTCGCATGACTTCTTCCGCTGCCTCGAAGAGTCGGGCTCTTCCGCCGCCAAGACCGGGTGGGCGCCGCGCCACCTGGTGATGGAAGATGCCACGGGCCGCCTCACCGGCATCGCGCCCTGCTACAGGAAGCGCCATTCTTATGGCGAATATGTCTTCGACCATGGTTGGGCGGATGCCTATGAGCGCGCAGGCGGGCGCTACTATCCAAAACTCCAGGTCTCGGTTCCCTTCTCGCCCG
>JBEILC010000342.1:0-1782 GCA_040379425.1 Hyphomicrobiales bacterium | reverse complement strand
TCGCTCCTTCGCAGGTGCAGCATCATGCTTCGGCTCGTGTGACTGCATCATGGCAGTCTGGTAAACATTTGTATAAGCGTCAAAAATCCAGTTCATGATCTCTCTCCTTGGCCGTTGGCCGGCTTTTCTTGAACACGATCTATATGACGGTTTCGCTCTTGCAGCACAAACGGCAATAAACTACAATGCCTGTAACAATTCCTTACATGTGACCAGATGGGCCGCCGCCTACCATCCCTGAATGCACTCAAGGCCTTTGAGGCCGCCGCGAGGCTGGAGAGCTTCACCGAGGCCGCGGGAGAGCTGTTCGTGACCCATGCCGCGGTGAGCCGCCATGTTCGCGACCTTGAGGAATGGCTGGGAACCCAGCTTTTCCTCCGCACCGGCCGCGGCGTCGAGCTGACCGAGGCCGGACGCCGCTACGCCACACGCCTCACCCCCCTCTTCGACGAAATGGCGGATGCCACCCGAGAGGCGGCAGCCGTCGGAGAGGTGCGCGAACTCAAGGTCACGGTCGAGCCCGCCATCGCATCCCGCTGGCTGGTGCCGCGGCTCGGCCGTTTCAACGACCTCCACCCGGATATCGAGCTCTCGATCGACCCCACGGCCGAGCTTGCGGATTTCCGTTTCGGCAACGTCGATGTCGGCATCCGCTATGGAGCCGGAGGCTGGCCGGATGTCGAGGCGGTGAAGCTCACCGATGCCGTGATCTTCCCCGTTTGCGCGCCGAAGCTCATCAAGGACCGTCCGGGCCTCACCCCGGCCGATCTCGCGGACTACAATCTGCTCCATGAATCGCGCAAGCAGTGGTGGGCCGACTGGCTCATGGCTGCCGGTGTCACGGGCGTGGAGAATTGGCGCGGCACGCTGTTCCAGAACCACCTCGCCATTGAGGCTGCGGAAGCCGGCCAGGGCTTCGCCCTCGCGGACCAGATCCTCAGCACCGACTCCCTGGTCGATGGCTGGCTCGTTCGCCCTTTCACCTTCGACATCAAGGACCACTGGCATTACTGGATCGTGCGCGGCAAGGGCCGCAAGGAAACGCCCCCGGTCCGGGCCTTCCGCGAGTGGTTGATGGGTGAGATCGCGGATACCAACAGGAAATATGCGCAAGTGACCGGTCACAAGCCCGCAACCGTTGCGGCTAGGCCCGTCTCGTCCTAGCGTCCCGTCCGCTCCACCGGATTCGAGACCCATGCCCGCCAAGAAATACGACTGCCTCAAATGCCCCGGCTATTGCTGCTCCTACCCGGTGATCGAGGTGAAAGACCGTGACGCAGAGCGCATCGCCAAGCACTTCGGCCTGCCCCTCAAGGCGGCGGAGAAGAAGTATTTCAAATCCGCGCATGGCTACAAGCGCATCATGCGCCGCAAGGCGGACCCGCATTTCGGCAAGATATGCCAGTTCTTCGATACGAAGGAGCGGCGCTGCGGCATCTATCTCGCGAGGCCCTCGACCTGCCGCGTCTTCCCCGGCGAAGGCCGCTGCGGCTATTATGATTTCCTGTCCTTCGAGCGCGCAGGCCAGGAGGACGAGACCTACGTCTCGACCACCGATCACTCCGGCAACTGAGACTTCGCCAGAACCTCGAAGCGCCAGGCGAGCAGCACGGCGGTGAACAGAAGTCCGATGGCGAGGCCCCACCATAGGCCGGTGATGCCCCAGCCCATGGTGAAGCCCAGCACATATCCGCTCCCGAGCCCGATGGGCCAGTAGCCGATGGCGGCGATGGCGAGCGGCACCGCGGCATCCCTGAGGCCGCGCAGCGCATGCGAGGCGAT
>JBEILC010000341.1:0-1808 GCA_040379425.1 Hyphomicrobiales bacterium | reverse complement strand
GCCATCATCTTCTGCGAGATCTGGCAGTGGACGCCCTTCATGTTCCTCATCCTGCTCGCCGCCCTCTCCAACGTCGACAAGTCGCAGACGGAAGCAGCAGAAATCGACGGGGCTTCGTTCCTGCGCGCCTTCCGCTACATCGTTCTTCCTGCCATATGGCCGGTCATGGCCATCGCCATCCTGATCCGTGGGATCGATCTGTTCCGCATCTTCGACATCAACTGGACCCTCACCAAGGGCGGGCCCGGCGCCATGACGAAGACGATCTCGATCTACGCCTATGTGCAGGGCTTCAAGCAGTTCGAGACGAGCTATACGGCGGCCATCGCCTTCCCGCTGTTCCTGCTCTATGTGTGGCTGGGCTGGGTCGACAGCTATGTCGGCCTCATCCTGCTCTACACCGCATTCTCGCTTCCCTATGTCATCTGGATGATGCGCGGCTACATCGAGGACATTCCGCTGGAACTCGAGGAGTCGGCCCTGGTTGACGGCTGCATCCGCGGGGAGGTGCTGTGGAAAGTGGTGCTGCCCATGGCCCGCACCGGCCTTTTCGCCACCGCCGTCTTCACCTTCATCTTCGCCTGGAATGACTTCCTCTTCGCCCTCGTCCTCACCCGCACGGAGGTGACGACCTACACGGTGCAGGTCACGCATTACTTCGGCGGCCAGTCGAACCTCTGGGCCAAGATCGCCGCCATGTCGGTGCTTGGCACCATTCCCGTCTTCTTCACCGTCGCGGTCATGCAGCGCTATCTGGTGCGCGGCATCTCCATGGGCGCAGTCAAGGGTTGAGCATGTCGGACCTCAAGATCACCAATCTCCACAAGCACTACGGCGCCTTCCACGCGGTGAAGGGCATCGACCTCGACGTGGCCTCAGGCGAATTCGCCGTGCTGGTCGGGCCGTCCGGCTGCGGCAAGTCCACACTGCTCCGCACCATCGCAGAGCTTGAGGAGGCAAGCTCCGGCACGGTCGATATCGGCGGCAGGGACATGACCTGGGCCAGGCCCCGCGACCGTGACATCGCCATGGTGTTCCAGAACTACGCGCTCTACCCCTATCTCAACGTGAAGGACAACATCGCCTTCGGGCTGCGCGCCCGGAAATTCGCGGAAGCGGAAGTCGAGAAACGCGTGGCGCGCGCCGCTTAACCTGTTCGAGCGGCCGAACTCCCGCTTCGTGGCGGGCTTCCTCGGCAGCCCCAAGATGAATTTCATTCCGGCAACGCTCACCGCCAGCGGCGTCACGTTGCGCGACGGTACCACGCTGGCCCTTCCTGGCCGCAGCGGGCTGGAGCCCGGCCGCGCGGTCATCCTGGGCCTCCGCCCGCAATACATAACCATGGCGGGCCAGAACCTCAGCTCCGGCCACGCCCGCGTGCCCGTCACCATCGAACTCGTCCAGCCCACGGGCTCCCGCGTGCAGGCGACGATGCCCTTGGGGGGAGCCTCGATCATCGCCGAGCTTGCCGCCCACGATGTCTCCCGTCCCGGAGAGAAGACAGAGATTGACATCGACATGACTCGTGCGGTCATCATCGACCTGCAGACCGAAAAGGTCATCTGAAGTCATCTGGGAGAGAGACCATGGCGAAGAGCGCCCTGACACGCGCGATCAAGCTCACCGGAACGGATGTGGCGGAGGGCAAGCGCCGCATCCTGGAAGCCGGTCCCCTCACCGCCATCTTCGACAATGGGGCGCTGCGCTACATCCGCTACCGGGAAACGGAAGTGCTGCGCGGCATCGCCTATCTGCTGCGCGACAAGAACTGGGGCACCTATGGCCCGGCGATCGAGAACCTCAAGATC
>JBEILC010000340.1:0-1850 GCA_040379425.1 Hyphomicrobiales bacterium | reverse complement strand
TCATCAGCCGCCATAGCTTTGCGCGCGAAGCTTGCGGCATCCCCTTTTTCGTTCAGCAGCGTTGTGGCGGCCAAATCATCTGCCACCAAGCGTACGGCCCGCTCAACCGACCGCATGGCACTACGGAAGGCGTCCCCATCCAGATCAGGGAAGGCCCGCTTCATGCGACCAAAAGTATCCCGCGTCTTCACCAGCAGCCGGTGATCGGCGGCGATATGCAGCACCACTCCGACATTGAGCATCTCACCGGCGCGCGCGTCGTGCACATAACGGAGGATGGTGTAGGTGTATGGCCTTGGCTGGGTCATGATAGAATTCTTCTTATCTCGTTGAGACACCCGTCTATATGGTCTCGCGCGTCCTTGATCAGGCTAACGGCATCAGCCACATCGGCCTGAGCCAGCGCCCACTCCGACGGCAGGCATGACGCATACCCTTCAATCCGCCGGTCCGACAAGGCTGCCCAAGCAGCCCTTATCTGGTCAAAGTTAAGCACTTCTTGCCGCAATTTGTCACGAAAGATGTGCGCCCCGGGGACCATAAATCGTTGTAGTCCCCCCAATTGCCAAGGGGGTTGCCAGCCAATCATCAGTCGGTGGGCAAAGGCGAGTTCGTGATCGATGATCCGCAGGTGCTCGCCCAGCACCAGGCAGTTGGCGTTGCCTTCCCGCCGGTCGTCGTTCTGGATGATGGCGTCGAACACGAAGATGCCCAGCGCTGGCCCCACCATTCCCGGCAGGAGGGTCACGCCTTGATTCCAAGTCGCGAATTGCCGTCCAGCAAGGCGGGACCCGAAAGCGACCGGTAAACTAGCAGCCATGGCGGCGCGGATTTCGGTATCCGGCACTGCAGCCACCCAGCCTGGTGGGATATCTACCAGGAAGGGCTCGGGTATTGGCAGACCAAGATCGCCGGCGAGACATGCCGCGATGGCCTCCCTGGCGAGGTGCACTACCCCCTGCTCACAGCGGGCTGAGAGCTTGGCAAAGAGTTCGATCTCTGCGCCCGATGGGTCGTTGCAGACCAGCATGACCGGGCGGGTGCGGCCGTTATTGGCAGAACGGATAAATTCGGTGGCGGTCACGCGGGTTAGCATGTGGTTTACCCGAAAATCTCATGTAGCATGGCAGGCAATAGGGCGGCGGCGTCTTCGGCCGCGGCGGCGTTCAGGGCGCGAACGGCATTTGCCTTCACGCGCAGGGCCTCGAACCACTGTTGCGCGTCCAGCGAGGGCAGCGGCACCTCGATGGCGGCAAGGCCTTGTGGCGAGAGCGTCTTGTTGCGGGCGATGGAACCGGGCGATGCGGCCTCGATCTGCGAGAATCCCTCGCGCGTGGTGAAATAGAAAAACAGGAAGCCAGGCAGCAGGCGGGCGCGGTCCGCCGCGCATGTCAGCATACGGTGATTCCCGACGCAGCCGGCATCCGCTTCGCCAGCGAGCGCGATGCCTCGTTCCCAGGCCATGAGGTTGCTGAAAACGACGTCCCCCGCCTCGATGCGGTACAAGCTCTGCCAGGTGAACTCGGCGCCGGACATCGTTCGTCGCGGGAACATGCCACGGAAGAAGCTGCGAATACCGATCTCCGTGTAGAGCGTCTCGGGTTCGATGGTCACCTCGCGCCGCACCAGCGGCGCAATATCGGCCATGCGGGCGCGTGGGCTACCTGCGGTGATCCGCGCGAAGGCTCGCTGGAGCATCGCGGCAAGCTCGGCCTCCTGCCGGTCTACCGCCTCAGCACGCGCCTTCAGCCGCGCCGACACCGCATCCAGCCGTGCGACGATACGGCGCTGCTCTTCGATCGGCGGAAGGGGAACGCGGACAGCAGCAAGCCCGGCCGATGACAGGGTCT
>JBEILC010000339.1:0-1904 GCA_040379425.1 Hyphomicrobiales bacterium | reverse complement strand
CCTGTTCACCTGGCCGGGGCCGAAGCCCCTGGCCTACTGAGCCCGGCACCCCCGGTAGCGCCCCGCCCCCAGCATGGGGGGCCGCTCCGCATTCCCCCATGTGGCAGACAGTCATCGGCATCGCACTGGCCCTCCTCCTCGCGGGGCTTCTGGTTCGCAACCTCATGCGGGGTGCGGCGGCGCGGAAGGCCGAGCCGCAGCGGCTGTTCGCTGAAGCACTTCCCGTGCTCGAGGACGCGGAAGCCACCGCGGGCGAGACGGCGGGAACATTCATTCTCACCGGGCGCTACCGGGGCCTGGACCTGCGCGTCACCGTGCTGGCCGATACGCTGGCGCTGCGCAAGCTGCCGAGCCTCTGGCTGATGGTGACGATCCCCATGCCGCTTCCAATCAAGGCGACGCTCGACCTGATGATGCGCCCCGCATCCGTGACCAGCTTCTCCAACTTCGATCACCTGCCCTTCACCATCGAGACGCCGGAGGGCTTTCCCGAGCAGATGGTGATCCGCAGCGACGTGCCCGACATGGCCTTGCCACTGGACCTGGTGGCCCGGCACGTAGCGCCCCTGAGCCAGCCGCGCGGCAAGGAACTGCTCATCACCCCCAAGGGCCTGCGCCTCGTCATGCAGATGGCGGAGGCGGACCGAGCCCGCTACGGCGTCTTCCGCCAGGCCGATTTCGGCGGAGCGGTGGTCGATCCCGAAGTGCTGCGCGAGGCCGTGGAGCGCCTCATGGACTTGCGGCGGGACATCCTGGCGTGGCACGATCGGACGTCATGAGCGAAAAGCCCATCAATCCCTATCTGGTCCTTGCCGCCGCGGTCATCGTGCCGGGGGCGGGCCATGTCATCCAGGGCAAGCCGCAGCGCGGGCTGATGTTCCTGTTCTTCACGGTGATCCTCGGATGGGTGAGCCTCCGGCTGATGCCCGAGACGGCGAGCCTCTTCGCGCGGCATGTGGGCGGCATCTTCATCTACGGCATATCCGTCATCGATGCCTACAAGAGCGCCCGGGTGAACTGGGAGACCTGGAAGTACAACGCGCGGCAGGCGAGCCCCGAGGGATGAGCGGAAAGCGGACAAGGCTCCGCGCCGACCATGTCATCGGCTTCGGCGGCAAGGGCCATGTGCTGTGGCGGAACGGCGAAGTGGTGTTCGAGGACGGGCGCATCCTGTTCGTGGGCCGCGGCTTCGGCGGCCGGATCGACGAGGACATCGACCACGGGGAGGCGGTGATCGGCCCCGGCTTCATCGACCTCGATGCACTGGGCGACCTCGACTCCACCGTGCTCACCCTCGACAACGGCACGGAATGGCGGCTCGGCCGCATCTGGACGGCGCAATACCTGGCTGACGGCCCGCGCGAGGCCTATTCGGCGGAGGAAGAACTATTCAAATATCGATATGCCTTTGCGCAATTGATCCGTAACGGCATCACCACCGCCATGCCGATCACCTCCATGACCTACCGCGCCTGGGGCGAGAGCTATGAGGAATTCGCCGCCGTCGCGGGTGTCGCGGGCGAGATGGGGCTGAGGTCCTATCTCGGCCCTTGCTACATGTCCGGCGTCACGCTGACCGACGCGCATGGCAGTCTCTCCCAACACTGGGACGAGGCGAAGGGGTTCCGGGGGCTGGCCGACGCGGAGCGCTTCATCCGCGATTTTGACGGCGCGCATCAGGGCCTCGTCCGCGCCATGCTCGCACCGGACAGGATCGAGACCTGCACGCCAGCGCTTCTAGAAGGCACCGCGCGCGTGGCGCGGGAGACGGGCGTTCCGGTGCGGCTCCACTGCTGCCAGTCCCGCTATGAGGTGGACCTCGTGCAGCGGCTACGGGGCATGTCCCCCTATCAATGGCTCGACAGCCTCGGCCTGCTGCGCCCCGGCGCGGTGCTGCCGCATGG
>JBEILC010000338.1:0-1922 GCA_040379425.1 Hyphomicrobiales bacterium | reverse complement strand
GGCTCACCGCGAGGCTGCGGATGCGCAGCCCGCAGGCCACGGCCGCGATGATGGTGGCGAAGAAGAACCGCGCCCAGGTGACCTGCACCAGCGAAAGACTCTCCATCAGGTGCTTCATGATGGCATCAAGCGTGATAAAACAGAACATGGTGGCGAGCATCCACAGGATGCCGGCGGCGCGGTTTTCCTTGGTTGCCTGCATCACGCGCCCCTCTTGCCGTCATGCCAGCGCAAGCTGGCATCCCGCTTTTGTTCAACGCATGGCAAGGAGGAAGCGGGACCCCAGCCTTCGCTGGGGTGACGGCGGGAATGGGGGACATGCATGCCGTCAAACCGCGAAAGAGACGCCGGCCTTTTCGCCCGCCGCATGCAGTTCAGCATAAAGCCCTTCAGGCAGCGGGATGCCGTCACGCGCGCGGGTGTAGCGGCGTTCCCATTCGGGGCCGCCCGCGGCATAGGTGCCGGGCTGCTGGCGGAACTTCGAGATATAGGCCTCGACCTTTTCCCCGAAAGCCTCGAGCGTCATGAACAGGGTGGGGTCGATCGCCATAACGAAATGGCCGACCTTGGTATCGCCCAATGCCAGCGCGTCCTGATCGGCGGAGAGCCGCATGCCGCTCAGCATGCCGCCAAGTACCTCGGCGACTCCAGCAAGGGCAGCGCCCTTGTAGCCAAAATCAATGCCACCCACGGGGGCGAGCGCCACCGCCTTGTGCGGGTTGGTGACGAAAGCGCCTGTGGAATCTACCGCGACACCCGGCGGCAGTTCGAGGCCTTCGGTGCGGTAGCGCAGCACCTTGTTCCAGGGAATGGAACTCGTCGCCATGTCGAGCAGGAAGGGTTCGCCCCCCGGATTGGGGGCCGAGAGCGAGAGCGGGCTCGTTCCGTGAATGGGTTTCGATCCGCCATACGGAACGACAAAGGCGCCGGAGTTGGACGCCACGAAGCCGATGAAGCCTGCATCCGCCGCCGCCAGCGTATAGGCACCCGCCGCGCCGAAATGGGTGGAGTTGATGACGCTCGCCATGCCGATGCCGCAGTCCCTTGCGAGCGCACAGGCTTCGTCCATGGCGCGGTACATGGCGATGTGGCCCAGCCCGTCATCGGCATCCACCAGCACCGCCGCGCGGCGCTTGTGGTCCACCGTCACGTTGGGATGGCCCTTGGCGATGCCGTTCCGCAGGCAGTCCGCATACCAGGGCAGCAGCCTGATGCCGTGACTGTCAACGCCATGGAGAGAGGCGTGCAGCATGACCCAGGTGGCGGCCTCCGCCGAAGCCTGGCTGGCCCCCGCCGCTGTGAGCACCGCGTTCGAGAAGGTGCTGAGATCCTCGACCGATGCGTTGTGGCTCATCAGGCGATCTTGCCGCCGAGCTCATCCTCGATGTGGACACGGATGATTTCCTCGAAGCTCGACTCGGCCTTGAAGCCCAGCTCGCGCCCGCGCTTTCCTTCGAAGTTGCGGGGCCAGCCGGAGACGATCTTCATGATGGTCTCATTGGGCTCACGCCTGATGCGCGCCACGACCATGTCGCCTGCGACCTTGCGCAGCGCCTCGATCTGTTCGCCCACCGTGCAGGAAATGCCAGGCAGCGTCACGTTGCGGCGGTTGCCGAGGAGGCTCGTGTCCATCGTCGCGGCGTGGATCAGGAAGTTGATGGCGGCGCGTGGGCTCGCATGCCAGTGGCGCACGTCCTCGCCCACCGGCAGCACGGCCTCATGGCCTGCCAGCGGCTCACGGATGATGTTGGAGAAGAAGCCCGATGCCGCAAGGTTGGGCTTGCCCGGACGCACGCAGATGGTGGGGAAGCGGAGCCCCACGCCATCGAAGAAGCCGCGGCGCGAATAATCCGACAGCAGCAATTCGCAGATCGCCTTCTGCGTGCCGTAGCTGGTGAGCGGCGTGGTGACGTAATCATCCG
>JBEILC010000337.1:0-1963 GCA_040379425.1 Hyphomicrobiales bacterium | reverse complement strand
TCCATGGTCGCGGCATGGATCAGGAAGTTGATGGCGGCGCGTGGGCTCGCATGCCAGTGGCGCACATCCTCGCCCACCGGCAGCACGGCCTCATGGCCGGCCAGCGGCTCGCGGATGATGTTGGAGAAGAAGCCCGAGGCTGCGAGGTTCGGCTTGCCCGGACGGACGCAGATCGTGGGGAAGCGGAGCCCCACGCCATCGAAGAAGCCGCGGCGCGAATAGTCCGAGAGGAGAAGTTCGCAGATCGCCTTCTGCGTGCCGTAGCTGGTGAGCGGCGTGGTGACGTAATCATCCGGAATGGCTTCGGGGAAGGGTGCTCCGAAGACGGCGATCGATGAGGTGAAGATGACCTTCGGCTTGTAGCCGCCGCCCGCCTTGCGGATCGCCTCGAAGAGATAGCGCGTGCCGTCGAGGTTGATGCGGTAGCCCTTCTCGAAATTAGCTTCCGCCTCACCCGAGACGATGGCCGCGAGATGGAAGATCACATCGGGGCGGAGCGCCACCAGCTTCTCGGCCTCGCCGGGCGTCGAGAGATCGCCGATCAGCGTCTCGATGGGAAAACTTGACTGAGGCGGCGGGGGTGCCAGCACCACGTCCTGCCGGATGATCGTGCCGATGGCCTTGCCGCCGAGCTGCCCTTCGGCCGCCAGGCGGTTGATCAGCTTGACGCCGACCATGCCGCCGCCGCCGATAACCAGAATGTCCATTGAGAATCCTCCCTTTTTCGCGCCGGACAATAGGCCCACTCCCTTTCCCGCAACAAGGGCTTGGCCCGCCGGGTCGCGCTGTTCGGCTGGCATGGCTTGCATCACGCACTGGGGACGCCTGCAATCAATGCGCGAGAGCAGGAATTTTCCGGCAAAAGTTTGGCAGGACACAATCGATTGCTGCCTAAAGAATACCATTAATATGTGCTTAGCGTTTTGCTACCAATCTGGTACGAACACGAGTCTCTCCTCGGATACACAAAAGGAACCGCAATGCTTTCTCGCAGAGCAGTCATCATCGGAGCGGCCGCGGGCCTGCTCGCAGCACCGCTCTCCAATGCGGCTTTCGCGCAGTCCTCTGACGATGACCCGTATCCGCTTCCGCCCTTCGACTACATGAAGCTGCCGGAGGCCTTCCGTCCCACGGTGGTGAACTACAACGGCCGCCAGTGGCCCGGCACCATCATCGTCGATACGCAAGCGCGCCAGCTCTATCTGGTGCTGCAGGGCGGCAAGGCGATGCGCTGGGGCTGCGCGGTGGGCCGTGACGGATTCCGCTGGGCAGGGCTTGCCGACGTGAGCCGCAAGGTGATGTGGCCGAAGTGGACGCCCCCTAAGGACATGATTGCCCGCAGCCCCGAAAAAGCCAAGTGGGCAAACGGCATGCCGGGCGGCCCCGACAACCCGCTTGGCGCGCGCGCCCTTTATCTTTTCCAGAACGGCAATGACACGCTCTACCGCATCCACGGCACGACAGAGCCCTTGTCGATCGGCAAGAACGCGTCTTCGGGCTGCATCCGCATGGTGAATCAGGATGCGGTCGAGCTCTACAGGCGCGTGCCGATCGGCTCGCGCGTCGTCGTCCTCGCGGAAGGTGTGTAATCCATGTATCGCCGTGCAGCGAACTGGGGACTGATCGCACTGGCGGCGGCTGCCGGCGTACTGGCGGGCTGTGCCTCTGGCGGCAAGTCCACGCCAGACCTCGCCCCGGTCGAACCCGCCGTCACGATGCAACCGGTTGCTCCGCTGCCGGCGGGGGCCATGACCGCAGGCGACATCACCCGCGCCATGGCGGACCGCAAGTTCAGCTTCGCCAGTTCGGGCCGCAAGGGCACCATCACCTACTTCAAGGATGGCACCTTCGAGTATGAGGAAGCGGGCAAGGGCACCGGCACCGGCATCTGGCAGGCCGCGGATGGCAAGCTCTGCGAAGCCCGCAACCCGACGAGCGTCCTGCCCAAGGGCACGCCGTCTCG
>JBEILC010000336.1:0-1977 GCA_040379425.1 Hyphomicrobiales bacterium | reverse complement strand
GATCGCGTGGCCCAGATGCGCTGCCTGCCCAAGGGCATCGACCAGCGCTCCGCCTGTAGGCATCCGGACTGGACGGGCCCGGACGATCTCGAAATCAAGATCCACGAGCTGCGCGAGATCACCTCATGGGAAAAGCCGATCTATGTGAAGGTCGGCGGCACGCGTCCCTATTATGACGTGGCGCTGGCGGTGAAGGCCGGGGCAGACGTCGTGGTGCTGGACGGCATGCAGGGCGGTACCGCGGCGACGCAGGAGGTCTTCATTGAGCATGTCGGCATTCCGACACTCGCCTGCATCCGCCCCGCGGTGAAGGCGCTGCAGGATCTTGGCATGCACCGCAAGGTGCAGCTCATCGTCTCCGGCGGCATCCGCTCGGGCGCTGACGTCGCCAAGGCGCTGGCGCTGGGAGCGGATGCGGTGGCAATCGGCACCGCGGCGCTTGTGGCGCTGGGCGACAATGACCCGCATCTCGAAGAAGAATACCGCGCGCTCGGCACGACGGCTGGCGCCTATGACGACTGGCACGAAGGCCGCGACCCCGCGGGTATCACCACGCAGGACCCGGTGCTGGCCGCAAGGCTAGACCCCGTCAAGGCGGGCCGCCGCCTCTCCAATTATCTGAAGGTGATGACGCTCGAAGCGCAGACCGTGGCGCGCGCCTGCGGCAAGAGCCACCTGCATAATCTGGAACCGGAAGACCTCTGCGCCTTGACCGTCGAGGCCGCTGCCATGGCGCAGGTGCCGCTCGCCGGAACGGGCTGGATTCCGGGCCGTGGCGGATATTAGGATCAGGCCATTATCATAATCGGGGAGTGAAACGGACCATGGGCGATCTCGCCACCTACGCCAAGAAGAACGGCACCAAATTCTTCCTCTTCAATTTCACCGATCTCTTCGGCGTGCAGCGCGCGAAGCTCGTGCCGGCGGAAGCCGCGGGCAAGATGCAGAAGGCGGGTGCGGGTTTTGCGGGCTTTGCCACCTGGCTCGACCAGACTCCCGCGCATCCGGACATTCTGGTGATGCCGGATACCAACGCCATCATCCCGCTCCCCTGGCGGCCCGAGGTCGCCTGGGTCGCGGGTGAGCCGTGGATGAACGGCGAACCGCTCGCCCAGGCGCCGCGCGTGGTGCTCCGCAAGCTCTCCGAGCACTATGCCGGAAAGAACATGAAGCTGATGGCGGGGGTGGAGCCTGAGTTCCATTTGATCAATGCCGATGGCTCGGCCGTTTCTGATCATCGCGACACGGCGGAGAAGCCCTGCTACGACCAGTCCGCCATCATGCGCCGTCTCGATGTCATCAGCGAGATCTGCACCACGATGACGGCGCTCGGCTGGGGTCCCTACCAGAATGACCATGAGGATGCGAACGGCCAGTTCGAGATCAACTGGAACTTCAGTGATGCGCTGACGACGGCGGACCAGCTCGCCTTCTTCAAGTTCATGGTGAAGTCGATCGCGGAGAAGCATGGGCTGCGCGCCACCTTCATGCCCAAGCCCTTCATCAACCTCACCGGCAATGGCTGCCACGTGCATCTCTCGGTGTGGACGAAGGACGGCAAGAAGAATCTCTTTGAGGATCCGAAGGGCGAGCTCGGCGTGTCGAAGCTCGGCTATCACTTCCTCGGCGGGCTGATGCATCACGCCTCCGCCATGTGCGCCATCACCAATCCGACGGTCAATTCCTACAAGCGCATCAATGCGCCGCGCACGATTTCGGGCGCCACATGGTCGCCGTCCTCCATCACCTATGGCGGCAACAACCGCACCCACATGGTGCGCATTCCCGACGCAGGCCGCGCCGAATACCGGCTGCCGGACTGCGCCGCCAACCCTTATCTGCTGCTGGCCTCTATCCTCGTTGCCGGCATGCATGGTGTGGAAAAGCAGATCGACCCCGGCAAGCGCCTCGATATCGACATGTATGCCGAGGGCCACACCATCAAGGACGCGAAGAAGCTGCCTTTGAACCTGCTCG
>JBEILC010000335.1:0-1988 GCA_040379425.1 Hyphomicrobiales bacterium | reverse complement strand
TCCTGGCGGTGGTAGAGATCGTGGATGAAGGCGTTGAGGGCGCGCACCCGCTGTTCGATCCCGGCGGACAGCTTGCGCCATTCGGCAGCCGCGAAGACGCGGGGAATGATGTCGAAGGGGATGAGGCGCTCGGAGGCCTGGTTGTCGCCATAGACCGCAAAGGTGATTCCCTGGCGGCGGAAGATCGCCTCCGCTTCCTTCAGCGCCCGCTCCACGTCGCTGCGGCTCAGCGTCTTGAGCCAGTCCTCGATCCGGGCATAGGGTTCGCGCGCTGGCCCCCCACTGCCGTTCATTTCGTTGAAAATCGTCGCCATCCGCCGCCTGTATTGCGCCGCAGTATGGTGACAGGTTTTACAGCGGGGCAAGAAAAACATGCTCAGGCTGAAAGCGCTGCCTAAAAATTCAACTCCTTGCTGCAAATAAGCGCGCGCTGCTTTGTTGCGTAAACACTGCGGAAATGGCATAGAAACGGCATGTGCTTTCACGCCACCATATCAGGGGCAATTTTGCCCATTTGGTCAAAAACCGCATATGATGAAGTCATGCTTCACTGTGCGCGGATCGGCTTCAAGCCGTAACTTCTCACTCGGACTGTTCAAGCTTGCCGCCCCTCGAAGAGCGGGGGGCGCTCAACTGTTTTCAGCTCGGAGAATTGCCATGAACGTGCTCAACAAGAACATCGACATCGCCGAAGTCGTGAAGAACGACATCGCGCATCATTTCCACCCCTTCACCGACCACAAGTCCTTCCATGCCGAGGGCGGCCCGCGGGTGATGACCCAGGCGGACGGCATCTGGATCTGGGACGGCAAGGGCAACAAGCTGCTCGACGGCATGTCCGGCCTGTGGTGCGTGAACGTCGGCTATGGCCGCAAGGAACTGGCCGAGACCGCCTACAAGCAGATGCTCGACCTGCCCTATTACAACACCTTCTTCAAGACGACGACGGTGCCGGCGACGGAGCTCGCCGCCAAGATCTCCTCGGTGATGCCCGAGCGCTTCAAGCACATCTTCTTCACCAATTCGGGCTCTGAATCGAACGACACCATCGTGCGCTTCGTGCGCCATTACTGGAAGCTCAAGGGCAAGCCCTACCGCCAGCACTTCATCGCCAGGACGCGCGGCTACCACGGTTCCACCATGGCGGCGGCGAACCTCGGCGGCTTCCAGGGCATGCATGACCAGGTGGGAACGGAGTTCCCCGGGTTCCATCACGTCCAGCAGCCGCACTGGTTCGACTTCGGCGGCGACAAGACGCCGGAGGAATTCGGCCTCGAGGCAGCCGCCGCGGTCGAGAAGAAGATCCTCGAAGTGGGCCCTGACAATGTCGCGGCCTTCATCGGGGAGCCGATCCAGGGTGCCGGCGGCGTGATCATCCCGCCGTCGACCTACTGGCCGGAAGTGCAGCGTATCTGCCGCAAATACGGCATTCTGATCATCTCGGACGAGGTGATCTGTGGTTTCGGCCGCACCGGCAACTGGTGGGGCTTCCAGAGCCTGGGCTTCGAGCCGGACATCGTGCCGATGGCCAAGGGCCTGTCGTCGGGCTACCTGCCGATCGGTGCGGTGGCCTTTGCCGCCCACATCATCAAGGACTTCTTTGAGCTGGGCGGCGAGTTCTACCACGGCATGACCTATGCCGGTCATCCCGTCGCGGCGGCCGTGGCGCTCCGCAACATCGAGATCATCGAGCAGGAGGGCCTCGTCGAGCGCACACGCGAGATGGGTCCCTATTTCGCGGAGGCGCTGGCCTCGCTTCGGGACCACCCCATTGTCGGCGAGACCCGCTCCATGGGCCTGATCGGCGCCATTGAACTCACCAACAACAAGAAGAAGCGCAGCCGCTTTGCCAGTCCCGGCCGCGTTGGAACAATGTGCCGCGACAACAGTTTCGCGAATGGCCTGATCATGCGCGCCTGCTGGGATACCATGGTCCTGTCGCCGCCGCTGGTGATCACGCGGAAGGAAGTGGACCAGCTGGTGCAGCT
>JBEILC010000334.1:0-1998 GCA_040379425.1 Hyphomicrobiales bacterium | reverse complement strand
CTTCAAGCTCCATCCCGGATCTCCTCGAAAAAACCCTCTCGAAGATCACTGAGTCAGAAACTCAGACCCCTGTCACCATTCCTTCACCCGATTGCCCTGGCTGCCGAGGGCTGATTGCGGGAGCTGCTGGTTGTAGAGCCGGACGTAGCGGTGCAACGTGGTTTCCAGTTCCTCGCCTGACCGGAAGTGGTGGCTTTGCAGCACCTCCTCGATCCGGCCGTTGAAGCGTTCGACCATGCCGTTGGTTTGCGGCGATTTCGGTGGGGTCAGGCGGTGCTCGATGCCCAGTTCGGCGCAGAGCTTGTCGAATTCGTGGTCGCCCGTCGCGGCACGCTTGCGCAGGCCGAACAGGCGGTCGGTGAACTCCTTGCCCCTCGCCATTGTCTCTCGGACCAATGGCGTTCCAATGGCTCGATCGGTCAGGATGGTGCGGATGCGGATCGGGCAGGCACGCTCCAGGTCGCGTGAGACAAGCGCCACGCATTGGCCGCGGTCTTGGCCTTGAAGACGCGGATGAAGACCCAGCGGGTGGCGCGGTCGATGGCCACGAAGAGATAGCGGCGAGAGGTTTCGTCAGCCATTTGAGGCAGATACTTCACGTCGATGTGCAGATAGCCCGGCTCGTAGGCCTTGAAGCCGCTGTGCTTGGGCCGCGCCGTCTTGGCCTGCAGGTCGTGCAGGTTACCAACGCCATGCCTGCGAAGGCAGCGGTCGAGGCCGGAGCGCGAGACATGCGGGTTCAGGAACTCGCGCACCACGGCCAGCAGGTCGTCAAGCGACACCAGCAGCGTCTTTCGCAACGCCACCGCCACGGCCTCCTGGGCAGGCGTCAGGGTGGTCTGCAGCCGGTGCGGCGTGTGGCTGCGATCCTCGACGCTGTCGCGCCTGCGCCACTTGTAGATCGTCTGCGCCGTCACACCGAAACGCGCGGCCAGCACCGTGCCAGCCTCGTCGCTTTCCTGGATCGCCGCCCGCACCTTGGGCGTCGTCTTCGCCTGGCTGTGAAGATGGATCAGCATGCCCGTGCCCCGTCCCGAATGTCCCTCAAGACCGATCTTGCCATGAAGAGGGCGGATCGACGAGGGGAAATGTGATCATCCGGGATGGAACACATACGGCACGCTGACTGACATCGCGTTAGCCGAAGAAACGGCGTATGATCAGGCAGACCTCGACATGCTGCCCCCGATACGGGTGCGCTGCCTCACCGGTCAGGATGAAAAGCCCTTTGAATTCTTTCGCCAAGAAACCAGGTAACGATCCATCGAGCCCAGAGATGGGGTGGATGCCGCTCTCTCCCCAACGGCGTCGCAATGCGCCAAGCTTGTGATGCTGAAGTCACAAGGGAAACGAGAGGGCATCCATGAAGGAAATTAGCATCATCGGGGTCGATCTGGCAAAGAACGTGTTCCAGCTGCATGGCGCGGCCGCGGACGGGACGGTGCTTTTCCGCAAGAAGCTGTCGCGACCGCAGTTCCAGCGATTCGTGGCGGAACAACCGCAGTGCCTCGTCGTGATGGAGGCCTGTGGCGGCGCGCATCATTGGGCGCGCGAGTTGGAGCGGGTCGGCCACGAGGTCAGACTGATCGCACCGCGCTACGTCAAGCCATTCATCAAGCGGCAGAAAAACGACGCGGCGGACGCGGAGGCGATCGTGGAAGCGGCACTGCGCCCAACCATGCGCTATGTCGAGCCGAAGACCGGTGAACAGCAGGCGCGATCCATCCTGTTCCGCACCCGCGAACAGTTCGTGAAACAGCGCACCGAAGCGGTCAATGCGCTGCGGTCGCACCTGTACGAGTTCGGCTTCATCGCGCCGGAGGGGATCGGCTATCTCCCGCGGCTCGGTGCCGTCCTTGAAGATCCGAACTCGGATATGCCGCCGCTCGCCCGTGAAATCTGTCGTGAACTGCTGGATCAGATCGTGCACCTGACCGGCCGGATCAATGCCATGAAAAAGAGGATCGACGCGATTGCCAGGGAGGGCGAGACCTCCCG
>JBEILC010000333.1:0-2042 GCA_040379425.1 Hyphomicrobiales bacterium | reverse complement strand
CTAGGGCCTCATTCGATCCCGAGGAGGGCGGCTGCTTCCGAGAGGATGTCAGCGCCCTCCCTTTCGTTTCCGGCATCGCAGAGCATTTCCGCCTGGCCGCGCATGTCCTGCGCCTGCGCCTTCACATCCGGCGCGATCTGGTCAGACTGGAGCGCCTCGTCGAGTTTCTTGAGGCCATCGTCGCAAGGTCCGGCGAGGGCCGTGCCTGCGGTGGCGGCGAGAAGCGCAAAAACAACATACGCAGCTTTCATCTGATGGATTCTCCGGTCCTGACCCTCCCGCTATAGACCCGCCGCGCCCCGACGCCAAACACTTCGAGGGCCGCGATACCAGGCCACGGGCAGAAACCAATCCGCCAGGTCGTTCCAGCCCGGCAACTCGCCCTTCATCAGGAAAGCGATCTGTTGGCGGCCCGCGACTGTCGCGATCGATGCGAGGGACACGGTGCGGATACTGAACAGTTTCTCGTCGAGCGCGATGCCATGGGCCGTTTCGCCCCGGCGGCGCCCGTGTCCAGTCGCGGAGTGCCAGGATGGTCATCTGCGCGGCAAGCCCGAAGAGGGTGCGCGCTCGTCATAGAGGCGGTTGAGTGCCGCCAGCGCCGCCGGCGCCGCCAGCGCCGCCATGTCCGGCTGCAAGGCCAGCTGGCAGGAGGAGAGTTTGGTTTGCGCTCGCTTGGTCACCCCTGCAACTCAAATGAGTGTTCTTTGTCATTTCAAGCAAATCTGACCTTGCGGAAATCGCTATCGTGTCGATTTCCGCCTTGCGCTTGACATGCGGTTGCACCCTCTGCCGACCTGTTCTATAGCGGTTCCCATGTCCAACGCGCGGAACATCCTGTTCAAGCCAGCAGCCATGCCGCTGCCGCTCGCGCTTGGCCGCCTCCTTCTTAGCTGCCCCTGAGGGCCGGCCGGGCGTCTGCCTTGGCTCTTGGGGGATCACGACCAAACCACAGCAGCTAAGCCAAGGCATTCCGAAAGACATTTCCCATGATGATCTCGCCCCGCGAAAAATACCGCCCGTTTCCTCCTGTGAACCTGCCGGACCGGCAGTGGCCCAACCGCAGCATCACCAAGCCGCCCGTCTGGTGCTCCGTCGACCTCCGCGACGGCAACCAGTCGCTCATCGAGCCGATGGGCCTCGACCGCAAGATGCGCATGTTCGACGCGCTCTTGAAGATGGGCTTCAAGGAGATCGAGGTGGGATTCCCCTCCGCCTCCCAGACCGATTTCGATTTCGTGCGCCACCTGATCGACAACAAGAAGATCCCGGATGGCGTCACCATCCAGGTCCTCACCCAGTCCCGCGAGGAACTCATCCGCCGCACCTTCGAGAGCCTGAAGGGTGTGAAGAGCGCCATCGTGCATCTCTACAACTCGACGTCCGAGTTGCAGCGCCGCGTGGTGTTCAAGCTGGACAAGCCAGGCATCATCGACATCGCGGTCAAGGGCGCGACCCTCATCCGCAGGCTGGAGCGTGAGTTCGGCATGGAGGACGTGATCCGCCATGAGTATTCACCCGAGAGCTTCACCGGCACCGAGCTCGACTTCGCCAGGCAGATCTGCGAGGCGGTGATCGACTGCTATCAGCCCACGCCGCAGAAGAAGCTGATCCTCAATCTCCCCGCCACGGTGGAGATGTCGACGCCCAATGTCCACGCCGACCAGATCGAGTGGTTCTGCCGCAACATCAAGCAGCGGGACAGCCTGCTGATCTCGCTCCACCCCCACAATGACCGGGGCTGTGCCGTGGCCGCGACCGAACTCGGCCTGCTCGCGGGCGCTGACCGCGTGGAAGGCACGCTTTTCGGCAATGGCGAGCGCACCGGCAATGTGGACATCGTGACGCTGGCCATGAACATGTACAGCCAGGGCGTGGACCCGGGGCTCGACTGCTCCAACATCAATGAGCTGGTGCGCATGGCGGAATACTGCAACCAGCTCCCCATCCACCCGCGCCATCCTTATGCGGGCGAGCTGGTGTTCACCGCCTTCTCGGGCTCCCACCAGGATGCGATCAACAAGGGCTTCAAGGCCATGGCG
>JBEILC010000332.1:0-2094 GCA_040379425.1 Hyphomicrobiales bacterium | reverse complement strand
CTCCTGTGGGCCGGCCGCATGCCTGACTTTCCCGGCATGGGCTATCCCCTCGTCCCCGGCTACGAGACGGTCGGCGTGGTGACACGCGGCGGACATGGCTTCGCCGAGGGTGACACGGTCTTCGTGCCCGGCGCCAATTGCTACAAGGAAGCGCGTGGATTGTTCGGCGGTGCGGCCTCACGCATCGTGCTGCCCGCGCGCCGCGCCGTTCCGCTGAAGAACATCGAAGGCGAAACCGGCATCCTGATCGCACTCGCCGCGACCGCATACCACGCGATCGCGGGCCAGGGTGCGAGCCTCCCCGAGCTCATCGTCGGCCACGGCATCCTTGGCCGCCTCATCGCCCGCCTCACCCTTGCACTCGGCGGCACTGCGCCGACCGTGTGGGACACGGCAGAAGCCCGCCGCTCCGGTGGTGAAGGCTACAGCATCATCGACCCGTCGCAGGATACGCGCCGCGACTACAACAGCATTCTCGATGCCAGCGGCGCCAACGCGCTTCTCGACACGCTGATCGCCCATCTCGCCAAGCGCGGCGAAGTCACCCTCGCGGGCTTCTACGAGGAGCCCCTCTCCTTCACCTTCCCGCCCGCCTTCATGCGTGAGGCGCGGCTGCGCATCGCTGCCGAATTCACCAAGCCGGATCTCGAAGCCGTGACGGATCTCGTCGCCTCCGGCCGCCTCAGCCTCAAGGGCCTGATCAGCAACCGCGCGCGCGTGTCTGACGCTCCGCAAGCCTACCGCACAGCTTTCACCGATCCTTCCTGCATCAAGATGGCCCTCGATTGGAGCGACCTCGCATGAACAGCATTGACCTCACCCTTGCCCGTGACGCCAAGCTCCGCCAGGAGGCCGCCGAACCGCTGGACCCCGTGCACACGGGGCCGGTGAAGAAGGAAACCCAGATCATCGCCATCTATGGCAAGGGCGGCATCGGCAAGAGCTTCACGCTCGCCAACCTGTCCTACATGATGGCCCAGCAGGGCAAGCGCGTGCTCTTGATCGGCTGTGACCCGAAGAGCGACACGACATCGCTGCTCTTCGGAGGTAAGGCCTGCCCCACCATCATCGAGACCTCGGCCAAGAAGAAGCTCGCGGGCGAGGAAGTGAAGATCGGCGACGTCTGCTTCAAGCGGGACGGCGTCTTCGCCATGGAACTCGGCGGCCCGGAAGTGGGCCGTGGCTGCGGCGGCCGCGGCATCATTCACGGCTTCGAACTGCTCGAGAAGCTCGGCTTCCATGAATGGGGCTTCGACTATGTGCTGCTCGACTTCCTCGGCGACGTGGTGTGCGGCGGCTTCGGCCTGCCGATCGCGCGTGACATGTGCCAGAAGGTCATCATCGTCGGCTCGAACGACCTCCAGTCGCTCTATGTGGCGAACAATGTCTGCTCGGCGGTTGAATACTTCCGCAAGCTCGGCGGCAATGTCGGTGTCGCCGGCATCGTGATCAACAAGGATGACGGCACGGGAGAGGCCGCGGCCTTTGCCGAGAAAGTGGGCATCCCCGTGCTCTCCGCCATTCCGGCCAATGAGGACATCCGCCGCAAGAGCGCCAATTACGAAATCATCGGCAGGCCCGGCGGCGAATGGGCCTCGGTCTTCGAGAACCTCGCAACAAACGTGGCCGAAGCGCCCCCGCAGCGCCCGGCGCCGCTGGACCAGGACGGCCTCCTCGGCCTGTTCAAGGGCGATGCGGTTGGCCGCGGCGTGGTGCTGGAGCCCGCCTCCTTCGAAGACATGTGCGGCGGCGCCATCGTGACCAAGCCGTCCCTCGAAGTCATCTACGACACGGTATAAGCATCATGGCAACCACCCTCATCGACAGGAACGGACCCAAGACCATCCAGCCCGCGGCGGAAGCGCCGAAGGCGGACGCGTCCGGCATGTCCTGCCATGCGGGCAAGGATGAACTGACCAAGGCCGCGCATGCCGCGGGCAAGAGCGAGACGCTCGAGCAATATGCCAAGGACTATCCCGTTGGCCCGCATGACCAGCCGCAGAGCATGTGCCCCGCCTTCGGTTCGCTGCGTGTGGGCCTGCGCATGCGGCGCACCGCCACGATCCTGTCGGGCTCTGCCTGCTGCGTCTATGG
>JBEILC010000331.1:0-2099 GCA_040379425.1 Hyphomicrobiales bacterium | reverse complement strand
GGCAAAGGCGCGGAAAGTCGTCCACTTGCCGCCGACCATGCAGAACTGCGGCACAGGTCCATCGAACCTGCGTGTGAAATGCTCACGTGAGATGCGCCCGGTGAACTCCACATCCGCAACCGGCAGCGGCCTGATGCCCGAATAGCTGTAGACGATGTCCTCAGCGGAAATCGCAAGCCGCGGGAAGATCAGGCGGAGGGAGTCGAGGATGTAGTCACGCTCGTCCGCCTCGCAGCGCACACGGCCCGCCTGTTTCACGCGGATGTCCGTGGCGCCCGCAAGCACCTTTCCCAGATAGGGAAACACGATGCAGACGCGCCCATCGGTGTTCTCGAAATAGACCATATGGCCGCGCAGGGCCTCCATCAGCGCAGGATTGTCGAGGATCAGGTGCGATCCCTTGGTGCCTGACACCAGCTTTCCCGAGGCCTTGGCACCGAGGCTTTCCGTTGTCTCGTCCAGCCAGGCCCCCGTGGCGTTGACCACAACGCGGGCGGAGATGTCCAGCACTTCACCTGTCTCCGTGTCGGTGACGGTGAAGCCCGTCCCCCGGGGCGCGATCGTCGCGTAGTTAAGCGCCACCGCATGGCCGTTGCCGGCCTCGGCATCCAGAACGAGTTCCACTGCCAGCCGCTCGGGGTGGCTGATCCACGCATCGTGATAGACCGCGGCAAAACGCAGGCCGGGTGAAAGCTCCGGCCACCGCGCAAGGGCCTGTTTCCGGCTGAACACCCTGTGCGGCGGCAGGACGCGGCGTTTGTGCGTCAGCAGATCATAGAGCGAAAGGCCCAGCTTGACAGGCACGATCCCGCGTGGGCGGGGGCGCCCCTTCATGCCGAGAAAGCTCATCGATGTATTGAGCAGTCCGGAGAAGACGGAGTTGACCGGCACCGCAGTGGGCAGGGGAAACACCATATGCGGCGCGTTCTTGAGAAGCGCATCGCGCTCGAACAGGCTTTCCCGCACGAGATTGAATTCGCCGTTCTCCAGATAGCGCAACCCGCCATGGATCATTCTCGACGGCGCGGCAGAACAGCCTGAACAGAAGTCCTCGCGCTCCACCAGAAGAACGCGCAGCCCCTGTAGCGCCAGGTCACGGAACGTGCCGATGCCGTTGATGCCGCCCCCGACGACAACGACGTCGAAGTCTCCGCTGTGGCGGAGCTTCTCGATGTCCTTGGCGCGCGGGTCTGTCATAGGTACTTCATGGGCGGCCTGGCTGCGCAACGGCAATTTGGAGGAGCGCTGGTTCAAGAGTCGAGCGCAGTCAGATGTTCAGAAACGGCGGCATCGATGATAGCCAATTCGGCGGAGGTGAGACGAAGGCGGCCGGCGGCAGCGTTCTCGCGGGCCTGTTCCGGACTGCGGGCGCCGCAGAGTGCGGAGGTGATGCCGGGTTGAACCATTGTCCAGGCGATCACCACCTGCGCGGCACTTGCCCCGTGATCCAGGGCGACAAGACGAACGACCTTCATGAGTGCCTCCACCCTGGCGAGGTTCGCCGCGGAAAATCGCGGGTTGTCCTTGCGCAGATCATCGCCCGAAAACGTCCGGCCGGGTCCGATCTTTCCCGACAACAGCCCGAGCGCCAGCGAGGAGTAGGACAGAACCGAAATCGACCGGTTGCGGCAGAAGGGCAGGATCTCCCGCTCAAGATCCCGCTTCACCATCGAGTATTCTTCCTGCACGCCGTCAAGCTGTCCGGCAGCTGCATAGTCCGAGATCCTGGCAAGCGAGCAGTTGGACGCCCCGATCGAGCGGATCTTTCCCTCCGCCTTCAGCTCTTCAAGTGCTGCCATCGTCTCGGAGACCGGCGTCGTGGGATCCTGCCAATGGGTGATGTAGTGATCGATATGGTCCGTGCCCAGCCGGCGCAGGCTTTGCTCCACTTCATGGCGGATCGAGCTCCGGCCGAGATAGCGGTGCACCGGCTTGTCCTGCTGGGAGAAGAAGTAGTTGCCCTGCTGAACATGCCAGACGAGCCCACACTTGGTGGCGAGCACGAGATTGTTGCGGCGGCCCTTGATGGCCCGGCCGACGATCTCGTAAGACCTGCCCATGCCAGAGGCGGGTGCCGGGTCGATCAGCTTCACACCTTC
>JBEILC010000330.1:0-2153 GCA_040379425.1 Hyphomicrobiales bacterium | reverse complement strand
TCGGCAAGGCCCCTGTGGGCACGATCCGATTTCGCGACGACCATGACGCCCGATGTATCCTTGTCGAGCCGATGGACAATGCCGGGGCGCAAGACGCCATTGATGCCCGAGAGGCTCTCGGCAAGGATCGGTAAACCGCTAAAGTCTTTGATTCTTTCAAGAATTCCGGCCAACGATGAACCGTCGGTGTGTAACCGACTGTGTAACCTCGCGTGTAACCGGAGCCTCTCGCTTGGCCATCGCAAACCACCTCGTTCGCCGGGGCAACGTTTGGCAATACGTCCGCAAGGTTCCCACCGATCTCGTGCTGAGGATGGGGGTTCCGGCGATCAGGCAATCCTTGCGAACGCGCGACGAAAAGCGTGCCCGGTCGCTGGCGATTGAGCTGGACCACAAGTGGGACCAGGAGTTCGCGAGCCTGCGTTTGCGCGGCGGTCGCGCGAGCGAGAAGGGCAGCGCCGCGTCCGTCCTGACGCTCCATTGGACGTGGTCCGACTGGAAGGCCGTCGTGGAATGGTTCGAGTGCTCGCTGGCCGAGGAGGACTAGCAGGAACGGCTCAAAGGCCTTCCCGGGTCAGCACTCGGACCGGACAAGAGAGCTGGCTCGGGAAAACTGGACAGCGGGGATAAGTGGATTTTCTGCCTGAACGCGGCATGATGCCGGGAACAGGAGAGACCATGACGAGACGACCGCGCCGGAACCACAGTCCGGCTTTCAAGGCGAAGGTGGCGCTAGCTGCCGTGAAGGGCGAGAAGACGCTGGCCGAACTGGCCGCGCAATTCGATGTCCATGCGAATGTCATCAAGACCTGGCGGGATCAGCTCCTCGAAGGGGCTGCCGGGGTCTTCGGCGAAGGCAAACCGGATGCGCCGCCGCCTGTCGACGTGAAAGAGCTCCACGCGAAGATTGGGGAACTGACGCTCACGAATGATTTTTTAGCAGGCGCGCTCACCAAGGCGGGATTGCTGAGCGCAAAACGATGATCGACCGTCAGCACCCTTTGCCCCTGCGGAAGCAGGCCAAGGCCCTCGGTATCAGCCGGGGCAGCGTCTATTATCTGCCGCGCCCGGTCCCGGCTGCCGATCTGGCGGTGATGAACCGAATCGACAAGTTGCATCTGGAATATCCTTTTGCGGGCAGCCGCATGATGCGCGACTTCCTCGTTCGTGAGAACTTCGACGTCGGGCGTCTGCATGTGGCCACGCTGATGAAGCGGATGGGCATCGAGGCCATCTACCGGCGGCCAAACACGTCAAAACCGGCTCCGGGGCACAAGATTTACCCGTATCTGCTCAGAAAGCTGCCGATCACACGGCCCAACCAAGTCTGGGCGATGGATATCAGCTATATCCCGATGGCGCGCGGCTTCGTTTATCTAGCCGCCGTGGTCGACTGGTTCAGCCGGAAGGTTCTGGCCTGGAAGCTCTCGATCACGCTCGACACCGCCTTCTGCATTGAGGCTGTCGAGGAGGCGCTGGCGAAATACGGCAAGCCCGAGATCTTCAACTCTGATCAGGGCTCGCAGTTCACATCTGTGGCCTTCACGGACCTGCTGAAAGCCCATGAGATCGCCATCAGCATGGATGGCAAGGGGGCCTGGCGGGACAACGTGTTCGTGGAAAGGCTCTGGCGTACGATCAAATACGAAGAGGTCTACCTGCGGGCCTATGCCAGCGTGTCGGAGGCCCGGGCCTCGCTGGGGCGCTACATCGACGGCTTCTACAACACCCGCCGACCCCATTCGAGCCTCAGCCGGTTGACCCCGGACGAGGTGTACTTCAATGCGCTGCCATCAATCCAGATGGCGGCATAACCGAGGCAGGAATCCACTTAGGAAGCGCCCCGAAACTGTTCAAAGAAACCGAGCCAGCTCTCCCCAACGCTATGGCTTGGCGGGTTTGCGAAACTCCACCACGTCCGCACCCTTGCGCAGCTGGTCAAGGTAATCCGCCCACCATTGCGCCATCTCCACCCGTTCCTTCCAGTAGGCTCCGCGATTGTAGGCGCGCCGGACTGAATCGGGGTCTTGGTGCGCCAGCGCGCGTTCGATGGCATCGGGGGAGAACTTGCCGGATTGGTTGAGAAGGGTTGAGGCAGTTGCGCGGAAGCCGTGTGCTGTCACGGTATCGTTCGAATAGCCCATCCTTCTCAG
>JBEILC010000329.1:0-2157 GCA_040379425.1 Hyphomicrobiales bacterium | reverse complement strand
GGCTCCCCGTCGTCTATCTCGGCGCCAAGACGGGCCGTGACGGCATCCACGGCGCGACCATGGCGTCGGCCGAATTCGACGATCACGCGGAGGAGAAGCGTCCGACGGTGCAGGTGGGCGACCCCTTCACCGAGAAGTGCCTGCTTGAAGCCTGCCTCGAACTGATGGCTTCGGGTGCGGTTATCGCCATTCAGGACATGGGTGCGGCGGGGCTCACCTCATCCGCCGTCGAAATGGGCGCCAAGGGCGACCTCGGCATCGAACTGAACCTCGACAATGTCCCCTGCCGCGAAGAGGGCATGACGGCCTATGAGATGATGCTGTCCGAAAGCCAGGAGCGCATGCTGATGGTGCTGGACCCCGCGAAGGAGAAGGAGGCGCAGGCCATCTTCCACAAGTGGGACCTCGACTTCGCCATCGTCGGCAAGACGACCGACACGCTGCGCTTCGTCATCAAGCACCATGGCGAGGTGATGGCCGACCTCCCCATCAAGCAGATGGGCGACGAGGCGCCGGAATATGACCGCCCGTGGGTGGAGCCGAAGACGCATCCGGTGCTGAAGGACGTGCCCGCCCCCACTGATCTCAAGGCTGCGATCCTGAAGATCGTGGGCTCGCCCGACATGTGCTCCAGGCGCTGGGTGTTCGAGCAATATGACAGCCTCATCGGCTCCAACACCGCGCAGATCCCCGGCGGCGATGCTGGCGTGGTGCGCATCCGGGACACGAAGGCCATCGCGGTCTCGACCGACGTGACACCCCGCTATGTCGAGGCGGACCCCTTCGAGGGCGGCAAGCAAGCGGTGGCCGAATGCTGGCGGAACCTCACCGCCGTGGGCGCCGATCCCATCGCCATCACTGACAATCTGAATTTCGGCAATCCGGAGCGGCCCGAAATCATGGGGCAGTTCGTGAAGGCCATCCAGGGCCTCTCGGCGGCCTGCACGGCGCCGTCCTTCCCCATCGTCTCGGGCAATGTCTCTCTCTACAACGAGACCAACGGTCAGGGCATCCTGCCCACGCCAGCGATCGGCGGCATCGGCCTCATCCCCGATCTCGACCGCATGGCGACCATCCCCTTCAAGTCCGCGGGAGAGGCGATCCTGCTGATCGGCGGCCATGGCAGCCACCTCGGCCAGTCCATCTACCTCCGCGAAGTCATGGGCCGCGAGGAAGGGGCACCGCCCCCGGTCGATCTGGGCATCGAGAAGCGCAACGGTGACTTCGTGCGCTCTCTTATCAGATCCGGCCAAGTCACTGCCGTGCATGACATTTCCGACGGCGGCCTGGCGCTGGCGGTGATCGAGATGGCTCTTGGCTCAGAGCTCGGCGCACATCTCGTTGCCCTCACTCATGAGCAGCTTTTGGGTGAGGATCAGGCCCGCTATGTGGTCACCGCCTCCGCCGCCCAGGCGCAGACGATCCTCTCGTCCGCAGTGGCAGCGGGCGTGCCGGTGGAGCGCGCCGGCGTCGTCACCGCCGAGGCTGCATTGAAGATCGAAGGCCAGCCATCTATATCTGCCGCGGAATTGCGCTCGGCGCATGAGAGCTGGTTCCCGGCCTTCATGGCGGGCGAGCTTTAGGGGGAACGACAATGGCCATGTCCGCCGCAGACATCGAACGCTTCATCAAGGAGGCGCTGCCCGATGCCGTGGTCACGATCCGCGACCTCGCGGGCGATGGCGACCACTATGCGGCCAATGTCATCTCCTCGGCCTTCAAGGGAAAATCGCGCGTGCAGCAGCACCAGATGGTCTATGCCGCCTTGAAGGGCCGCATGGGCGGTGAACTGCACGCCCTCGCACTCCAGACCAGCACTCCAGAGGACTGAACATGACCGACATCAACCAGTGGATCGACAACGAGGTGAAGACGAACGACGTGGTTCTCTTCATGAAGGGCACGCCGGACATGCCCATGTGCGGCTTCTCGGGCCGTTCCGTGCAGATTCTTCAGCACGTCGGCGTGCCGTTCAAGGGCATCAACGTGCTCGACTCGAACGAGCTCCGCCAGGGCATCAAGGACTACACCAACTGGCCCACGATTCCGCAGCTCTACGTCAAGGGCGAGTTCGTGGGCGGCTCGGACATCCTGATGGAGATGTTCCAGTCGGGCGAGTTGAAGCAGCTGCTGGAGGATAAGGGTGTAATGTAACGT
>JBEILC010000328.1:0-2166 GCA_040379425.1 Hyphomicrobiales bacterium | reverse complement strand
CCGATCCCATCTCGAACTCGGCCGTAAATCGCCCCAGCGCCAATGGTACTTCGTCTCAAGACGCGGAAGAGTAGGTCGCTGCCAGGCCTGCAAAGAACAGAAAAAACCCCTTCATCACGATAACCAAACACCAAAACCCCGCCATAGCAGAAATGCCACGGCGGGGTTTTTTGGCGTTCGGGCTACACCTTCTCCTTCGTCATTGCCCGGACCGACCGGGCAAAATGAATAGGGGGATACGGGGACCAGTGGGCGGCCTTCGGGGAAAGCCGGAATCCAGCTGTTCGTCCAAGCGGCCGGCCTTCAAAGCTGGACCCCGGCCTTCGCCGGGGTGACGGCAGCGGGGGCAGGTGGAAAAATTTGACCGTTTGAACAAATCCTGTCATCCTCCCTTCAAAAGACAAACACCTGCTTCTTGGAGGGAGCGACCATGGCGGACTTGAAGCCCGATATTGCGGGCCGGCGGCTGTCCCAATCGGACTATGCCGTCAACTTTGACGACGTGCACCCCCCGCTCGATGCGCATGAGGCGCTGGTCGAGTCGGACCGTTGCTATTTCTGCCATGACGCGCCGTGCCAGACGGCCTGTCCCACCTCCATCGACATTCCGATGTTCATCCGCCAGATCCAGGCGGGGCACCCCAAGAGTGCCGCCAAGACGATCTTCGACCAGAACATCTTCGGTGGCAGGTGCGCTCGCGTCTGCCCCACGGAAACCCTGTGCGAGGAAGCCTGCGTGCGCGAGGAGGCGGAAGGAAAGCCGGTGAAGATCGGCCTGCTGCAGCGCTATGCGACCGACGCGCTGATGGCCGAGGGCGGCCACCCATACGAGCGCGCACGGCCCACGGGCAAGAAGGTGGCCGTCGTCGGGGCCGGCCCCGCGGGCCTTTCCTGCGCGCACCGGCTTGCCATGCATGGCCATGAGGTGGCGGTGTTCGAGGCGCGGGAAAAGTCCGGCGGCCTCAATGAATATGGCATTGCCAGCTACAAGAGCACGAATGATTTCGCCCAGAAGGAAGTGGACTATATTCTGGGCATCGGCGGCATCACCGTTCACCACGGCAAGGCGCTGGGCAAGGGCCTGAGCGTTGATGCGCTGAAAGCGGATTACGAGGCGGTGTTCCTCGGCATCGGCCTGCAGGGTGTGAATGCCCTGGGTGCGGCGAACGATGACGCCTCGGGTGTTGAGGATGCGGTCGGCTACATCGCGGAACTCCGCCAGGCAACGGACCTCTCGGGCCTGCCGGTGGGCCGCCGCGTGGTGGTGATCGGCGGCGGCATGACGGCGATTGACGTCGCCGTCCAGTCGAAGCTTCTGGGCGCGGAGGACGTGACCATCCTCTACCGCCGTGGTGCGGAGCAGATGAAGGCCAGCAGATATGAGCAGCACCTGGCCCAGACCAAGGGTGTGAAGATCAAGCACTGGGTTAACCCCAAGAAAGTGATCGCCGAGAATGGCAAGGCCGTAGGCCTCACCTGCGAATACACGCGCGATGTGGCGGGCAAGCTCTCCGGCACAGGCGAGACGTTCGACATTCCGGCCGACATGATCTTCAAGGCCATCGGCCAGAGCTATGTCGATGTGACGGGCGGCAAGCTCGCGCTCGAAGCAGGCCGCATCAAGGTCGATGGCGAGAAGCGCACCAGCGTGCCCGGCATCTGGGCCGGTGGCGACTGCATCGCCGGCGGCAAGGACCTGACCGTCGCCTCCGTCGATGACGGGCGGCGCGCGGCTGAATCGATCCACAAATTCCTCAGCGCATAAGGGAATAGCGGCATGGCTGACCTGCGTTCGAATTTCATCGGCATCAAGTCTCCCAACCCCTTCTGGCTGGCCTCCGCTCCGCCGACCGACAAGGAATACAATGTCGTGCGCGCCTTCAAGGCGGGCTGGGGTGGTGTGGTGTGGAAGACGCTGGGCGAGGAAGGCCCGCCGATCGTCAACGTTTCCGGCCCGCGCTATGGCGCGATCCATGGGGCTGACCGCAGGCTTCTCGGCCTCAACAACATCGAGCTGATCACCGACCGGCCGCTGGAGGTGAACCTCCAGGAGATCAAGAAGGTGAAGCGCGAGTGGCCCGACCGCGCGATGATCGTGTCGATCATGGTGCCCTGCGCGGAAGAATCCTGGAAAGCCATCCTGCCGCGCGTCGAGGATACGGGCTG
>JBEILC010000327.1:0-2207 GCA_040379425.1 Hyphomicrobiales bacterium | reverse complement strand
GAGTTTTTCCGCTGCGTGCTGGTCAAGCTGCCCAAGAGCGACATCACATTCTTCGCACAGGATAGTCTTGTCATAAGGGCCTTTTCTTGATGGCTCAGGCCTGAAGTTGACGTTGTCGACAATCGCTAAGGGCCCGATCAGCGGCGAGCGGTTATCGTCCTTCAGGGGCCAAAAGGATTTGGGAATGATGTGAGATTCCACCAGTGGCCGTGGGTTCTTACAAAGTCTGCAAGTCGACATAACGCTCTTGATATCATTATTCCCTTTAAAGTTGTAGCTTTGGCTATTGTCCTAGAGTCTGAAATGACAGCGTGGAAATAGAGACTTTGCAGTTGGGTCTTTTCTGATGTATATCTTTTGTATCTATAGAGAGGTGGCCATGCAGACTGTCGTGAAGAAGTGGGGAAACAGCCTCGCGCTTCGGCTGCCGCAAAGCCTTGCGGCGGGCATGCGGCTGGAGGACGGTTCAACCGTATCGCTTTCGGTTGAAGATCACGCCCTTGTGGTTCGCCCGGCGCGGAAACGGTACCGATTGGCGGACCTCCTTGCCCAGACACCGCCAGAATCGAGGCGCGGCGAGACGGACTGGGGCGATTCCGCTGGCAGTGAGGCTTGGTGAGCCGGGGCTTCTATCAGCCCGAACGGGGCGATTTCATCTATCTCGACTTCACCCCCCAGGCTGGCGCGGAACAGGCCGGGCGGCGTCCGGCGCTGGTGCTTTCGCCGCAGAACTTCAACATCGCGACCGGACTGGCGTTCGTTTGTCCCCTCACCAGCCAAGTCAAAGGGGGCGGATTCGAAGTGGCAGTGCCGCGCGGGTCAGGTCTTTCCGGCGTTGTGCTGACTGACCATCTGCGTTCGGTCGACTGGATCGTGCGCAAGGCTTCCTTCCACAGCAAGGCATCCGAGGATTTGCTCTCGGACGTGCTGGCGCGGATTGAAGCCATTCTCGGTCTCGGCGGTACGGACTGAGGTCCAAAAAAGATGGCCGGGTATAAGCCCGGCCATGGTGATTGTCTCAGCGATCTTCCGCGATCACAGCGCCGATTGCAGCGCCTTCAGGTGTTCGACCGTTTCCGCCGCCTTGCGCTGGGCTTCACCCGGCTTCGCGTCCGCCAAGTCTTCCTCGGCGTTCTTGATCTGCTTGGCAAGCGTCGCGGCGTCGAGTTCGGCCATGGGGATGGCGACCTCGGCCAGCAGCGTCAGGCCCTGCGGATTGACCTCAACCATGCCGCCCTTGACGAAGATGCGGTCGGTGGAGCCGCCGTCTCGTGTGACGGTGACCACACCGGGCTTCAGCGTGGAGAGCACGGGCGCGTGGCCGGGGTAGATGCCCATCTCGCCCTCGGTTCCCGGGATGGTGACGGAGGCCACGCTCCCTGAGAACAGAAGCCGCGCGGGGCTTACGAGTTCGAAATGAAGACCAGCCATGTTGCTTACGCCGCCTCGGCGGCGAGGCGCTTGGCCTTCTCGACGGCCTGCTCGATGGTGCCGACCATGTAGAAGGCGGGCTCCGGCAGGTGATCGTAGTCACCATCGCAGAGGCCCTTGAAGCCCTTGATGGTGTCTTCAAGCTTCACCTGCACGCCGGGCGAGCCGGTGAACACGGCAGCCACGTCGAAGGGCTGCGACATGAAGCGCTCGATCTTGCGGGCGCGGGCCACGGTCAGCTTGTCCTCTTCGGAGAGCTCGTCCATGCCGAGAATGGCGATGATGTCCTGCAGCGCCTTGTAGCGCTGCAGCACGGCCTGCACACGGCGCGCCGTCTGGTAATGCTCTTCACCGACGATGCGCGGGTCCATCATGCGCGAGGTGGAGTCGAGCGGGTCGACGGCGGGGTAGATGCCCTTTTCGGCAATGGCGCGCGACAGCGTGGTGGTCGCGTCCAAATGGGCGAAGGAGGTGGCGGGCGCGGGGTCGGTCAAGTCGTCGGCGGGCACGTAAATGGCCTGCACCGAGGTGATCGAGCCCTTGGTCGTCGTCGTGATGCGCTCCTGCAGCGCGCCCATGTCGGTGGCGAGTGTCGGCTGATAGCCCACGGCCGAGGGGATGCGGCCCAGAAGAGCGGACACTTCGGAACCGGCCTGGGTGAAGCGGAAGATGTTGTCCACGAAGAACAGCACGTCCTGGCCCTGGTCGCGGAAGTGTTCGGCGACGGTCAGCCCTGAGAGCGCCACGCGCATACGTGCACCCGGCGGCTCGTTCAT
>JBEILC010000326.1:0-2218 GCA_040379425.1 Hyphomicrobiales bacterium | reverse complement strand
GGTCATCGCTGCCACGCATGCCAAATCACTCCCGTTAACGATCAAGAGTGAATCACATCACAACCCCAAAATCGAAGGGTTTTTCAGCAGCCTGCTAGAGCCAGGCGACCTTGGCGATCTCGTAGGACTTGCCGCCGCCCGGCGTGTTGACCTCGACCGAGTCGCCCATCTTCTTGCCGATGATGGCGCGCGCGATGGGGGAGGCGACGGAGATCTTGCCCTTCTTCACGTCAGCCTCGAATTCGCCGACGATCTGGTAGGAGGTCTTCTCCTCGGTTTCCTCGTCGATCAGCGTCACCCTGGCGCCAAACATGACAGTATCGCCAGACAGCTTGGAGATGTCGATGATTTCGGCGCGGGACAGCCTGTCCTCGAGCTCGGCGACGCGCGCCTCGGTCCAGCCCTGCTGCTCTTTGGCGGCATGGTATTCGGCATTCTCCGAAAGATCGCCGTGTGAGCGGGCCTCCTCGATGGCCTTGATGATGCGCGGGCGCTCCACCGACTTGAGGTACTTCACCTCATCCATCATGGCGGCGTGGCCTTCGGCGGTCATTGGCACTTTGTCCATCGGGTCTCGTCCAGTTTCTTCTAGCCTCCGGGTCCATGAACCGGCCCGGATACAATGATCATCGGTCGTTGGGGAAAAAACGACACCCGGCGTTACGGAAGCTCCGCATCCGGCCGGGCGAAGCATAATGATGGCGCAACTTTCACGGAAATTCAAGGGGAGGGGCGGAAAAGTACCCTAGGTGTTTGAAATGGTTTTGTTTTCGTGGAGTCTGGGCTAGACTTCGGCCCATGGCAATGCGAAACATTCTTCTGGCCGGGCTGGCGGCGGTATTGGCCGGTACGGCACTCTTCGCGGCATGGCCCCGCTTGGGAACGGCCGACCTGGGGGCAGCCGATTTCGCCACGCTCCAGCGCCGCGATACGCCCAATGATGCGTTGGCCTGTACCCCGGAATTCTGCGCCGCCAGGGCGGACATCGCGGCGCCGGTTTTCACCCGCCCGCCGGGGGAGGTATTCCGCGCCGTCGAGGCCGCTCTGGCCGGTGAGCCGAGGGTGGAACGGGTCGCGGCGGAGGAGGCTCAGGGCACGCTGCGTTACGTGCAGCGCAGCAGGCTCCTTGGATTTCCGGACACGATCGACGTGACGGTGGTGCCGGTGCCGGAGGGCGGAGCAGCGGTGCTCCTGTACTCACGCTCGAAGCTGGGGCGCAGCGACATGGGCGTCAACCGCGCCCGGATCGAACGATGGATCGGGCTGATCGAAGCGACCGCTCAGAAGTAATCCTGCTACGGCTTGACGTTCAGTCCTGCTGCTTGCTTGGCGGCGTTCCGGCCGTGTCTGGTAAGGACCATACCCGGCGATACAACCGAAGTCCGCGGGCATGCGGGGTCACGAAACCTGACTTTGCCACAAGAATGTACTTTCAACGTGAGTGCTACCCAAGATCATTCTCCGCCGCCAGTTCTCATGGAAGCCGGACGATGTGCACCTTCGTCACTCTCATTGCCGAAAGCGATGACGTGGAGAGGCTGAACGCCATCCTCGCAGGGTTCAACGCCGTCGGCTACCGCCACGAGGCTTAGCGGGTTGAGAGGCCGCAGAGCCAACGCACCCCGCTGGCGCCGGCTGAGCAGGAGTATTGGCTTGTCCGCTCGCCTTGCGACTGTGGCGTCTTTCTCGGCCATGGGCTGTCGCGCGAACAGAATGCAGGGGACGACAGCGCTGCCGAGGTGGCCCGCTATCGCCGCAAGGGCTGGTCTGAAGCGCGGATCGCGCGGGCGCTTGCGGACCGGAACCTTTCGCGCGAACGGACCGATGCCCGCAAACCCAGTGAAGATGCGTCATTCTGGATCGGGCTGCAGACAGCCATTGCAGACGGGCTTGCGCTCAAGCGGGTGAGCCTGATGCATGCTGACGATAGCAAGTCTCCCAGAACCGAATTCAAGGGAGCGGCGCGCCGCGGTGCCGGCAGCCTCTCCACGGCTGCCAGCGCACTGGAAAACATGGACGGCAAAGTCATCTACGACTTCAAGCCTGGCGCATGATCGTCAGAAGTAATCCTGCAGTGGCTTGACGTCGAGGCGGCCTTCCTTCTGCGCGGCAATGGCCTTGGTGACGGCGAGGCTGCAGGGCAGCGTGGTGTAGTAGGGCACCTTCTGCATCAGCGCCGTCTGGCGTAGGGGCTTCGTGTCGGACTGGGAGGCGCGCG
>JBEILC010000325.1:0-2260 GCA_040379425.1 Hyphomicrobiales bacterium | reverse complement strand
GCTGAAGCGCATCGACCAGTACAATCCCGTGGGCAAGGCCAAGAGCAACGTCGCACACCACTATGATCTCTCGGGCGCGCTCTATGACCTGTTCCTGGACCGGGACCGGCAATACTCTTGCGCCTACTTTGAAACCGGCGACGGCTCCCTGGAAGATGCGCAACTGGCAAAGAAGCGCCATCTTGCCGCCAAGCTCGACATCAAGCCCGGCATGAAGGTGCTCGACATCGGGTCCGGCTGGGGCGGGCTGGGCCTCTACATCGCGGAAATCTGCGGGGCGGAGGTGACGGGCGTCACATTATCGGAGGAGCAGCACAAGCTGTCGAACGAGCGCGCCAAGCAGCGCGGCGTATCGGACCGTGTGCAGTTCCTGCTCAAGGACTACCGCCATCTCGAACAGAAGTTCGACCGCATCGTCTCTGTCGGCATGTTCGAGCATGTGGGCGTTGGCCACTTCAACGAGTTCTTCACCAAGGTGAACGGCCTCCTCAAGAATGACGGCGTGGCGGTGCTCCACTCGATCAACCGCTCTGATGGACCAGGCGCCACCTCGGCCTGGATCAAGAAGTACATCTTCCCCGGCGGCTACATCCCTGCCCTTTCGGAGGTTCTGCCCTTCATTGAGAAGGCGGGGCTCTATGTCACCGATGTCGAGATCCTGAGGCTTCACTACGCCATGACGCTGCGCGAATGGGGCAACCGCTTCGCCAGCCACCGCGAGCGCGCGAAGGAGCTCTATGACGAGCGCTTCTGCCGCATGTGGGAGTTCTACCTCGCGGCATCCGAATGCGCCTTCCGTTACGGCGGCATGAACAATTTCCAGATCCAGTTCGTGCGGAATCAGCATGTGCTGCCGCTGACGCGCAATTACATCGCCGAGGAAGAACAGCGCCTCCGGGCCATCGACTCGAAACTGCCACGCCTGAGGTCGGTCTCGGTGGACTGAGGAGCAGAGTCCCCTTCGGACATTGTGGATAGCGGGCAAAAAGGCGCATAAAGTCTCCGCAAACGTTCGCTATTTGTTTATGTACTGCGATGACACAGACATCCACCCTTCGCGCCGTTGAGACGGGCCCGGAAGACGCCTATCGCGCCCCGCCCCACAATCTGGAGGCGGAGCAGGCATTGCTCGGCGCAATCCTCGTCAACAACGAGGCCTGCGACAAGGTCTCCAGCTTCCTGCTGCCTGAGCATTTCTTCGAACCCCTGCATTCGCGCATCTTCGAGGCGGCTTCGACGCTGATCAGGATTGGCAAGCTGGCGAGCCCGGTGACGCTCAAGAGCCATTTCGAGAATGACGCCACGCTGAAGGAGATTGGCGGCACAGCCTATCTGGCGCGGCTTGCGGCCAATGCGACGACCATCATCAACGCCGAGGAATATGGCCGCACCGTCTATGAACTGGCACAGCGGCGCAAGCTGATCGGGGTGGGCACCGACCTCGTCAATGAGGCCTTCGAGCCCGACATCGAGGATTCGGCCAGGGATCTCATCGAGCGTGCCGAACAGACGCTCTATGCCATGGCCGAGACCGGCAAGTATGGCCACGGCTTCCAACCCTTCACGCGCGCGCTCACAGATGCGGTGGACATGGCGGCCAGCGCTTATCAGCGTGACGGCGGCCTCTCCGGCATCTCCACGGGCCTCAAGGACCTTGATGAGAAGATGGGCGGCCTCCAGTCCTCCGACCTCATCATCCTTGCCGGCCGGCCCGCCATGGGCAAGACCTCACTTGCCACCAACATCGCCTACAACATTTCCAAGGCCTACAAGGCGGAGCACCTGGCGGACGGCTCGGTGAAAGTGCAGGACGGCGGCGTGGTCGCCTTCTTCTCGCTCGAAATGTCGGCCGAACAGCTGGCCACCCGCATCATCTCCGAACAGGCCATGATCCCATCCGAAAGGATCCGCCGCGGCAAGATCACCGAGGACGAGTTCGCCAAGATCGTCGAGGTGACGCGCGAGATGCAGTCCCTGCCGCTCTACATTGATGCCACGGGCGGCCTCACCATCGCGCAGGTCGCCGCACGCGCCAGACGGCTCAAGCGCCAGAGGGGGCTTGGGTTGGTCGTGGTCGACTACCTTCAGCTTCTCACCGGCTCCTCGCGCCGGGCGGCGGAGGGCCGCGTGCAGGAGGTCTCCGAGATCACCGTGGGCCTCAAGGCGCTGGCCAAGGAACTGGCGGTCCCCATCGTGGCACTCTCCCAGCTCTCCCGCCAGGTCGAGAACCGCGATGACAAGCGCCCGCAGCTCGCCGATC
>JBEILC010000324.1:0-2264 GCA_040379425.1 Hyphomicrobiales bacterium | reverse complement strand
TCATCCGCATGGCCTGGCACTCGGCCGGCACCTACCGCACGGGCGATGGCCGCGGTGGCGCTGGCTCCGGCACGCAGCGCTTCGCGCCGCTCAATTCCTGGCCTGACAATGCCAACCTCGACAAGGCGCGCCGCCTGCTCTGGCCGATCAAGCAGAAGTACGGCAACCAGATCTCCTGGGCTGACCTCATGATCCTGACGGGCAACGTGGCTCTCGAATCCATGGGCTTCAAGACCTTCGGCTTCGGCGGCGGCCGTGCCGATGTGTGGGAGCCCGAGGAAGACATCTACTGGGGCAAGGAAGACACATGGCTGGGCGACAAGCGCTACGCCGGTGACCGCGACCTCGAAAACCCGCTCGCTGCCGTGCAGATGGGCCTCATCTATGTGAACCCCGAAGGCCCGAACGGCAAGCCGGACCCCGCGGCGTCTGCCCGTGACATCCGCGAGACCTTCGCGCGCATGGCGATGAATGACGAGGAAACCGTGGCGCTGATCGCCGGCGGCCACACCTTCGGCAAGACCCATGGTGCCGGCCCCGCAACCAATGTGGGCCCCGAGCCCGAGGGTGCGACCATCGAGGCGCAGGGCCTCGGCTGGCTCTCGAAGTTCGGCAGCGGCAAGGGTGTAGACACCATTACCTCCGGCCTCGAGGGTGCGTGGACCACGACGCCTACGAAGTGGAGCAACAGTTATTTCGAGAACCTCTTTAAATTTGACTGGGAGCTGACCAAGAGCCCGGCCGGCGCCTGGCAGTGGACGCCGAAAAACACCGATGCGCAGGGCACCGTGCCCGACGCGCACGATCCGTCCAAGCGCCACGCGCCGATGATGCTGACGACCGACATGGCGCTGCGTGTCGACCCGGCCTATGAGAAGGTCTCGCGCCACTTCCTCGCCAACCCGGACCAGTTCGCCGATGCCTTCGCGCGGGCCTGGTTCAAGCTCACTCACCGCGACATGGGTCCGAAGGTCCGCTACCTCGGGCCCGAAGTTCCCGCCGAAGACCTGATCTGGCAGGACCCGGTGCCGGCGCGCGACTTCGACGTCATCGACGCAGCTGACATCAAGGCGCTGAAGGCGAAGATTCTCGCCTCCGGCCTCTCGATCTCGCATCTGGTCTTCACGGCTTGGGCGTCCGCCTCGACCTTCCGCGGATCAGACAAGCGCGGCGGCGCCAATGGCGCACGCATCCGCCTCGCACCGCAGAAGGACTGGGACGTGAACCAGCCCGCAAAGCTGCAGACCATCATCTCGGCTCTCGAGGGCATACAGACGGCGTTCAACGCCGCGCAGACGGGCAAGAAGCGCGTGTCGCTCGCCGACCTTATCGTGCTCGGCGGCGTGGCGGCGGTCGAGGCCGCGGCGAAAAAGGCCGGTCACGACGTTGATGTGCCCTTCACGCCTGGCCGCACGGATGCCACGGCTGAGCAGACGGATGCTGAATCCTTCGCGGTGCTCGAGCCCACGGCGGACGGTTTCCGCAACTACCTGAAGACGCGCTACTCGCTCTCCGCCGAGGAACTGCTGGTCGACAAGGCGCAGCTCCTTACGCTGACGGCACCGGAGATGACGGCACTCGTCGGCGGCATGCGCGTGCTCAACGCCATCCATAACCACGCCCAGCATGGCGTGTTCACCATGCGGCCCGAGGCGCTGACGAATGACTTCTTCGTCAACCTGCTCGACATGGGCACGGAGTGGAAGGCGACGACGCCGGCGGAAGACGTGTTCGAAGGACGCGACCGCAAGACGGGCGAGATCAAGTGGACGGCAACGCGCGTGGACCTCGTGTTCGGCTCCAACTCGCAGCTCCGCGCGCTGGCCGAGGTCTATGGCCAGAGTGATGGCGAAAAGGCCTTCGTGAAGGACTTCGTCGCGGCCTGGACCAAGGTGATGAACCTCGACCGCTTCGACATCGCCTGAGTTCAGGCGGAAAGCTGACAGGAGAGAGGGCGGCGCGAGCCGCCCTTTTTCATGTCAAAAGTCGATGGTGAGAAGAGAGAAATCGTCGGGCAGCGGACCCGGGCCGTTGAGGTTCCTCACCCAGTCGAGAACGTCACGACGCTCCCCGGACCTGCTCAGCCGATCGACGAAGGTGTCGAACGCCAGCATCTCTCCTGGTGTCAACGCCGGAGTAAAATCAGGCCATTGGGCGGCGTAAAAGTCGACCACCTCGCCCCTGGAAGAAGGACGCCGGCAAGAGGGACAGCGGCCAGTCAGCCGCGCCCACAGGAGGCTGGCGGGTGACTGGCCGCTGTGGCC
>JBEILC010000323.1:0-2316 GCA_040379425.1 Hyphomicrobiales bacterium | reverse complement strand
GGCAGCTTCACACAGATGGCGCCGAGCTTGCCGCGCGGCAGTTCCTGGCCGCCTTCATCCAGCACCCGGATGTCGTAGCCGGGCATCGCCACCGTGGGCGAGCCGTGCTTCACCGGCAGCATGCCGAGCCCCACCGGATTGGCGGCAATCGACCAGCCGGTTTCCGTCTGCCACCAATGGTCAATGACGGGGACCTTCAGCATCTCCTCCGCCCATTTCACCGTATCCGGATCGGCGCGCTCGCCCGCGAGGAACAGGGTGCGCAGTGATTTCAGATCGTACTTGCGGATGAAGTTCCCGTCCGGGTCTTCCTTCTTGATGGCGCGGAAGGCGGTGGGGGCGGTGAACAGCGCCGAGACGCCGTATTCCGCGATGATGCGCCAGAAGGCGCCGGGGTCGGGCGTGCCCACGGGCTTGCCCTCGAACAAGATGGTCGTCGCTCCCTGGAAGAGCGGCGCATAGACGATGTAGGAGTGGCCCACCACCCAGCCCACATCGGACGCCGCCCAGTACACTTCACCGGGCCTGATGTCGTAGATGTTCTCCATCGACCATTTGAGCGCCACCATGTGCCCGCCATTGTCGCGGACGACACCCTTGGGCTGGCCGGTGGTACCGGAGGTATAGAGGATATAGAGCGGATCGGTTGCCTTCACCGCCACGCACTCCGTCTTGCGGCCGAAGCCGCGCGCCACGCGGCAGATGTCCTCCCAGTCATGGTCGCGGCCGGGCTTCAACTCCGCCGTCGCCTGCTCGCGCTGGAAGACGACAGCCGCCTCCACCTTGTGCGCGGCGATGTCGAGCGCCTGGTCGAGAAGGGGCTTGTAGGCAATGACGCGGCCCGGCTCGATGCCGCAGGAGGCAGTGAGGATCGCCTTGGGCTTCGCATCATTGATGCGGGTTGCAAGTTCGGGGGGCGCGAAGCCGCCGAAGACGACGGAGTGAATTGCGCCGAGCCTGGCGCAGGCCAGCATGGCGAACAGTGCCTGCGGGATCATCGGCATGTAGATGATGACGCGGTCACCCTTGCGGATGCCGAGGTCTTCGAGCGCCGCGGCCAGCGTCGCGACCTCGCCGAGGAGCTGGTTGTATGTGTACCTGGCCTTGGTGCCGGTGATCGGGCTGTCATAGATGACGGCAAGCCGCTCGCCATGGCCCGCCTTCACGTGGCGGTCGACGGCGTTCCAGCAGGTGTTGCATTCGGCCCCGACGAACCAGCGGTCGAGCCCGTCGACCTTGGCGTAGACTTCGGTCCAGGGCTTCACCCAGTCGATGCCCTTGGCCGCCTCCGCCCAGAATGCGGAAGGGTCGTTTTTCCACCGGGCATAAATCTCGTGATAGCGGCTCATGGTTAGGCCTCCCTGAAATGCCAGCCTTTATCGTCCTCCGGGAGGCATGAATCGAGTCAGCAATTGGTCGCGTGCGGCCTTGCTTTGACGGGGCGGCGGAGTGGGCTAGAACCGGGCTTGCAGAAAGCCTGAGGGTGCCCCGATGTCCGCCTATGACCGCGATCTCGACAAGACTGCCGCCAATTACCAGCCGCTGACGCCGCTGACCTTTCTCGCGCGTTCCGCTGCGGTCTATCCGGTGCAGGCGGCGATCATCCACGGGCGCCAGCGCACAAGCTATGCGCAGTTCTATGCCAGGTGCCGGCAGCTTGCCTCGTCGCTCTCCAAGGCCGGGATCAGGAAAGGCGAGACGGTGTCGGTGCTGCTCGCCAACACGCCCGCCATGCTCGAATGCCACTATGGCGTGCCGATGACGGGCGCTGTGCTGAACACGCTGAACACGAGGCTTGACGCCGCGACCATCGCCTTCTCGCTCCAGCATGCCGAGACACGGGTTCTCATCGTCGACAAGGAGTTTTCCAAGCTGGCGAAGGATGCGCTGGCGTTGATCGACGGGCCGCACCCGATCGTGATCGACTATGTGGACCCCGAGTTCCCCGTCGATGGTGCCTCCGTGGGCTCCATCGACTACGAGCAGTTCCTGGCGAGTGGCGATGCCGCGTTCGAATGGCTGTGGCCCGGTGACGAGTGGGAAGCGATCTCGCTCAACTACACGTCAGGCACCACGGGCAACCCCAAGGGCGTCGTCTACCACCACCGCGGCGCCTATCTCCTCGCGCAGGGCAATGTGCTCACGGCGTCCATGCCGAAGCATCCCGTCTATCTCTGGACGCTGCCGATGTTCCACTGCAATGGCTGGTGCTTCCCCTGGTCGCTCTCGGTCGTCGGTGGCACCCATGTGACGCTGCGCTGGGTGCGCTCCAAGCTCATCTGGGAAGCACTGGCGGAACACAAGGTCACGCATCTC
>JBEILC010000322.1:0-2354 GCA_040379425.1 Hyphomicrobiales bacterium | reverse complement strand
GTTCTTCTTCAGATCCGCGACGACCGCTTCCACGGCCATGTCGATGCCGCGCTTCAGGTCCATCGGGTTCATACCGGCGGCCACGTTCTTCGCACCCTCGCGGACGATCGCCTGGGTGAGAACGGTGGCGGTGGTGGTGCCATCACCGGCGGCGCCGTTCTGCTTCGAGGCCACTTCGCGCACCATCTGGGCGCCCATGTTCTCGAATTTGTCGGCGAGCTCGATCTCCTTCGCGACAGTCACGCCGTCCTTGGTGATGCGCGGGGCGCCGAAGGACTTCTCGATGACGACGTTGCGGCCCTTGGGGCCGAGGGTGACCTTCACCGCATTGGCGAGGATGTCGACGCCGCGCAGCATGCGCTCACGGGCATCGGCGGCAAAACGAACTTCTTTGGCAGCCATGTTGCTACTCCTGAATTCTGATTGGAAAATTTAGGGACGTGTGGATCAGGCGGCCTTCTTGGACGCCGGCTTGGCCTCGAGAACGCCCATGATGTCGCTCTCCTTCATGATGAGGTACTCGGTGCCATCGATCTTCACCTCGGTGCCCGACCACTTGCCGAACAGCACGATGTCGCCAGCCTTGACGTCGAGGGGAACGAGCTTGCCCGCCTCGTCACGGCCGCCGGGACCCACGGCGATGATTTCGCCCTGCATCGGCTTCTCCTGGGCGGTCTCCGGGATGATGATGCCACCCTTGGTCTTGGTATCCTCAACGACGCGCTTTACGACAACGCGGTCGTGCAACGGACGGAACTTCATGGTTTAACTCCTCGTGATGTCGTCATTTTTTGAGGTTTTGAACTGACCGTCTCCCTCTGGGGGGGCCAGGCCTGCTGGCACTCGACGACGCCGAGTGCCAACAGCTGGGCTGGGAGATAGTGCCGCGCGCGCGCTCCGTCAAGGGGGCGAAAATGTGGACGGGTTAAGTTTTGGACTCTTTTGAAGGTTGAGCGCCCGAGCGGTGTGCAAACCGTCAGAACTGGGGTGCAACAGCCCCATAGAGCGCACGGAACCGCGTGAGGCGGCCTGCATATCTTTCAGTCAGCGCCGGATCGGGGGCGATTTCCTGGGCAGTTTCGGGCTTGGTGCAAATCATGGCCGGCTCCTCGGCTGTGGCGGCCAGCCTGGCAAGGCGGGCCGCGCCGAAGGCGGGGCCCGTTTCGGAGCCGTCCTGCAGCAGCACGGTCTTGTTGAGGGCGCTGGCGAGAATCCGCATCCAGAACCGGCTCTTCGATCCGCCGCCGTTGACCGCGATCCGGTCCGGCAGTGCCCCCGTGGCGGCGAGATGGCCCTGGGCATCGGCGAGCGACAGGGCAACGCCCTCCAGCACCGCCTGGGTCACCTGCGTGGGGCCGGAGGCAGCGGTGAGTCCGAACAGCACGCCCTTGGCATGGGGGTTGTTGTGCGGCGTCCGCTCGCCCGAGAGATAGGGCAGGAAAGTGATGGGAGAGGGCGCGCCGGTGAAGGCCTGCTCTGTTTCTGCCAGCAAGGCGCCGATGTCGCTCCGCCCCAGAAGCCCCGCCGCCCAGGCGAGTGCTCCAGCACCATTGAGAAGTGCCGCCATCTGGAACCAGCGCTGGGGCAGGCCGTGGCAGAAGCTGTGGATCAGGTGCTCAGGCGCGGGATTGTAGCTCTGCCGCGCGACGAAATACTGGGCGGCGGTGCCCAGCGAGATGAAGGCATCTCCCGCGCCGATGGCGCCCGAACCGATGGCGCCCGCCGCCGCATCCCCAGCACCGGTTGCGACGATGGTGCCGGGGGTGAGGCCCCAGGCCTGGGCCACGGCACCCTTGACCTGGCCAGAGACCGCACAGCCCTCAAGCGCCGGCGGCAGCAGGCTCAGGGGAATGCCGCAGGCCTCCGCGATCTCCGGTGACCACTGGCGCTTGGCCGCGTCGAGGAGGAGTGCGCCCGAGGCATCGCACATGTCGGTGGCGAAGCTTCCCGTCATGCGGAAGCGCACATAGTCCTTGGGCAGCAGCAGCATCCGCGCCTTGGCCATCACCTCTGGCTCATGTGTGCGGAGCCACAGAAGCTTGGGCGCCGCGAAACCCGGCATGGCGGGAACGCCCGCGATCGACCCGATGGCGGGAAGCCTGCGGTTCAACTCGTCAGCCTCGGCAAAGGCCCGCCCGTCATTGTGGAGGATGGCGGGGCGCAGCGGCAGGCCCTCCTCATCCAGCAGCACCACGCCATGCATCTGGCCCGAGAGCCCAATGGCCCGGATGCCGGACCACGAAGGCCCCGCCTTGCCGCGCAGCTCCTGCACGGCCTGTTCGACCGCCACCCACCAGTCTTCCGGGTTCTGCTCGGACCACAAGTCCCGGGGCCGCGAGATGGCGAGCGGTGCC
>JBEILC010000321.1:0-2383 GCA_040379425.1 Hyphomicrobiales bacterium | reverse complement strand
CGCGCCTCATCGGCGCGCCCCCGGGCTATGTCGGCTATGACGAGGGCGGTGCGCTGACCGAGGCCGTGCGGCGCAGGCCCTATCAGGTCGTGCTGTTCGACGAGATCGAGAAGGCGCACCCCGATGTGTTCAACGTGCTGCTCCAGGTGCTGGATGACGGCCGCCTGACCGATGGCCAGGGCCGCACGGTGGACTTCAAGAACACGCTGATCATCATGACCTCGAACTTGGGGTCCGAGTATCTCGTGAACCTGGGCGAGGCGCAGGCTGTGGATGTGGTGCGCGCCCAGGTGATGGGCGTGGTCAAGGGCCACTTCCGGCCGGAGTTCCTCAACCGTCTCGACGAGATCATCCTGTTCCACCGCCTGAAGCGGGAGAACATGGGCGCCATCGTCGACATCCAGATCGGCAGGCTCAAGAAACTGCTCGTGGACCGCAAGATCGACATCCAGGTCTCGGACGCAGCGCGCAGCTGGCTTGCCGAGAAGGGCTATGACCCGGCCTATGGCGCGAGGCCCCTGAAGCGGGTGATCCAGAAGAACCTTCAGGATCCCCTCGCCGAGGAACTGCTCGCCGGCCGCATCAAGGACGGCGAGACGGTGGAGATCGGCGCGGTCGCCGGTGTGCTCACCTTCAACGGCGTGGCGGTGGGCGGCAAGCCGGTCGACCCCAAGGTCGTGAAGCTGCATTGATTGTCGACGTGAGTGCCGTCATCCCAGCTTTCGCTGGCATGACGGCCTCACGGATGGCACTCCCTTCCCATGACCCTCGACGGCTACAACCGCTTCTGCCGCAGTCTTCCTCACACCGCGCATGTGGTGCAGTGGGGAGATGCGCATGTGTGGAAGGTGGGTGGGCCGAAGGGCAAGGTCTTCGCCATCGCCTCGCGCTGGGACGGTCCTGCGCTCGAGATCTCATTCAAGGTGTCCCAGATGAGCTTCGACTTGCTCAAGGACAATCCGGGCATCAGGCCTGCCCCCTATCTCGCCTCGCGCGGGCTTCTCTGGCTGCAGCGGCGCACCGCCGAAACGCTCGATGACGCAGCGCTGAAGGACTATCTGCGCGAAAGCTTCAGGCTTGCGGCGCTCAACCTGCCGAAGCGGGTGCAGAAAGAGTTGGGGTTCATCGCCTGAGGGATAGCTTTGCTGCCGTCATCCCGGCCTTCGCCGGGGTGACGGACCGAGGGGTTGGGTCACCCCTTCGGCGGATTGTCGCGCGCGAAGAGATAGATCATCAACCCGATCACGAGCAGCCCCGCAAAGATCAGGTGCAGCGTGGCATAGGCCTCCGCCGGCGGGTGATCCTGCATCCTCGTCATCAGCCAGCCGCTTAATGGTTGCAGCACGCCCGCACCGCCGATGAACAGCACGTTCAAGAGCGTGATGCCGCGGCCCAGCAGATGGTCCGGCACGAAGCTGCGGCCATGCGCCATCAGCACGCCATAGGTCATGCCGAAGCCGCCGATGAGGCCCATCAGCACGATCGCCATGGTGAGCGGCAATCCGGGAAGGGCCAGCAGCGCGAAGCACAGGGCCGTTATGGCAGCGCCGCCAAACACCACCCACTTGCGCGTGCCAAGCAGCCTGTCGAGCGGGCCATAGGCCATGGCGCCCGCTGACATTGCCGCCGCCATGACGAGCAGCGCGTGCCCGCGCATGACAGGATCTAGTCCGTAGACGGAGGAAAAATAGGGGCCGGCCCAAAGCCCCCGCTCCGCCAGAACGACGGCATAGCTCACGGCGGTGATGGGCAGCAGCGGCCAGAGCGCACGGATCTTCAGGATCTCGCCGATGCCGCCGAAGAGGCCGCGCGAACCATGCGTGGTGATCCGCAGCGGATCGCGGATCAGCAGCAGCACGGAGAGGGCGGAGAGGGCTGTCGCGATGGCCATGCCGAGCATGGCGCCGCGCCAGCCGATTGACTGCGCCACGAAGGCCAGTGGCGAGGCGGCGAGCAGATTGCCCGCCGTGCCGATGCCGAGAAGCAGGGAGCAGAGCAGCGCGAAGCGCTGGGGCGCCGCCGTCCGCCCGAAGAGATAGATCGCCCCCATGTAGATCGAGCCGCAGCCCGCGCCGATCAGCAGCATGGCAAGGTAGAGCATCGCGGGGCTCTGGGCGGCGGCGAAGAGCAGCGCACCCGCGACCGCCGCCAGCATCTGCAGTGAGACGGTGCGGCGCGGGCCGATGGTGTCCAGCGCCCAGCCCACTGGAAACTGTGTCACGACGAATCCCAGAATCCACAGCGCCTGGAGATTGCCGAGGTCACCAACCCATCTGTCCACCACGGCAATCCGCAGGTCTTCTTCGGGGCGACCGTCACCTATGTCGACCAGGCCGATGTCGAACGTGTCGTCACGATCCTGGGCATCGATGAGGCGGACAGT
>JBEILC010000320.1:0-2392 GCA_040379425.1 Hyphomicrobiales bacterium | reverse complement strand
GCGCATCGCCGATGAACAACGAGCCGGCTAAGTCAATCCCGCGTAGGGGTCATCGGCAACTGAGGGGGCGATCCCGCTGGAAGCCACATCTGCAAAGCCTGAGCGGATCAGGCCCGGCTGGATCACCACGACATCGATCCCGAACCCGCCAAGCTTGAAGCGGAGCGCATCTGACAGGGCCTCGACCGCATATTTCGTTGCATGATAGGCACCACCTCCGGGGAAGGTCAGCGTACGACCCATCGAGGAGATATTCATGATTCGCCCGGTGCCGGCCCGGCGCATGCCCGGCAGTACGCGCTGGGTCAGGCGGAGCAGCCCGAAGACATTGGTTTCGAACTGGCGGCGGACATCATTGATCGAAAGCGTCTCGAGCGCGCCGGACTGGCTGTAGCCGGCATTGTTGATCAGCGCGCCGATCGGGCCTTCGGCCTGCTCGATTGCTGCAACCGCTTCCAGCATTGAGGCTTCGCTTGTTACATCCAGTGCCAGGGTCTTGCAGCCCTTGGCGGCGAGGCCAGCGAGGGAGAGCGGGTTGCGCGCCGTCGCGTAGACGCGATAGCCGCGTTCCGCCAGGCGTGCGGCGGTGGCCGCGCCAACCCTCACGTGCTCCACGTGAACCGCGGAGCGTTCTCTCCCGCGAAGCGGGCCGGTGAGGGGGAGTGACAGTGCCTCCCATCCCCCAACAAAAAAGGGGCCGGAAAACCGGCTCCTAAGTTTTAGGGAGGAAGTACGCGTTACTTACAAAGGAAAATCGCGGATCGGCTCGACGCCGCAGGATTCGATGAACTTCTTCATGTTGTGCACCTCGTCCTTGGAAAGGCCGTGGTCAGCGCCGTGGAAGGTGGCGGTCTTGCCATTCATGTTCACCATCAGCCGGCCGTGGCCCGAATGGCTCAACTCAGCGCCCAGTTCCTTGAACACCGGTTCAATTTCATGAAGATGAATGTTACTGGGCATCGGATGGCTGAACAGGCTGTGCAGGATCTTGCGGTGCTTGTGATTCATGGATTTCTCCTCGTGTTGAGAAGAAACTAGCCAGAGTCGGCGCAACCGGTCCTTGATTTCGATCAACCCGCGAGAGACTGCCGGATCATCTCTGCATGCCGTGCGAGCAATGCGTGGTCCGCCATCTTGCCCGTATGCGGCCGAAGCGAAACGCCCGCGCTGCGCGGCAGGATGTGGAAGTGCAGGTGAAACACCGTCTGCCCGGCGGCCGGTTCGTTGAACTGCTGGATCAGGATCCCCTCCGCGTCGAAGGCGTTGCGCACGGCGTTGGCGACCTTCTGCACCGAGGTCATCAGCGCGCCCAGTGCCGCCAGATCGGCATCGAGCAGATTGCGGGAGGGGGATTTCGGAATCACCAGCGTGTGCCCGTCGGCCTGCGGCATCACATCCATGAAGGCCAGCGTGTGCTCATCCTCATGCACCTTGTGGCAGGGGATCTCGCCGCGCAGGATCTTGGCGAAGATGTTGTTGGTGTCGTAGCTCATCTACTCGTCTCCCTCAGAAATCCTGTTCCTGCCGGAACGGCGAATGGGCTGCAAGGGCCTGCTGTTCCTGGTCCACGCCCTGGCGCTCTGCCTCAAGGTAGTTGGCCACCGCGCGCTGCAGGCCGGGGTGCGCGAGGTAATGCAGGCTATAGGTTTTCTGCGGAAGATAGCCGCGCGCCAGCTTGTGGGCGCCCTGCGCGCCGGCTTCGGCGCGCTGGAGTTTGCGCGTGATGGCAAACTCTATGGCCTGGTAGTAGCAGGTCTCGAAATGCAGATTGTCGTGATACTCTATGGCGCCCCAGTTCCGCCCATAGAGCGCATGCGAGCCGATGAAGTTGAGTGCCCCCGCGATGAGCTTGCCCTGGCGCTCCGCCATCACCAGCAAGGTGTGCTCCGCCATGGACTGGCCGATGAGGCTGAAGAATTCCCTGTTCAGATAGGGCGTTCCCCATTTCCGGTTGCCGGTGTCGATGTAGAAATCGAAGAAGGCGTCCCAATGCCTTTCTTGAATGTCTCCGCCCGTCAGCGCATGCATGGTGATGCCGGCCCGGCTGATCGAGGCGCGCTCCTTGCGGATGTTCTTGCGCTTCTGGGAGGAGAGCGAGGCGAGGAAGCCGTCGAAACTCTCATAGCCCTGGTTGGCCCAGTGGAACTGGATATCCGTGCGCTTCAGCCACAACGCGCCGCCGAGTGCGTCCCAGTCCCGCTCCGGCAGGAAGGTAATGTGCACGGATGACGCCTTTTCCTCCGTACACAGAGCAATAAGGCCGGATGCCAGCTCGCGCCGCTCCTCTTCCGCCACCGCAAAGAGGCGTGGGCCGCTGACGGGTGAAAAGGGCACGGCGACCTGGAGTTTCGGGTAATAGCGCCCGCCCGCGCGCTCATAGGCATCGGCCCAG
>JBEILC010000319.1:0-2409 GCA_040379425.1 Hyphomicrobiales bacterium | reverse complement strand
GGCAGGACGTCGTTCGGATCCTCGGTCAGGAGGCCGACGAGCTGCTTGCGGTTTGGATTCTTGAGATAGGATTGTTCCAGCGAGCGCTTGCCGATGAAGTCCGCCTTCTTCTTGGAGACGAGGCCGTCGAGGCCCACGTCGATGGGCGTCGTCGTGCCGTCGGTTTCGTCACCCACCACGATGTAGCCCTTCTCGGCGCGCAGCACGTGCAGGGCCTCGGTGCCATAGGGCTCGAGGCCGAACGCCTCGCCTGCGGCGATGATGTCCTTCCACAGGCTGAGGCCATAGTTGGCGGGCGTTGCCACTTCATAGGAGAGCTCGCCCGAGAAGGAGATGCGGAACAGCCGCACGGGGTAGGGGCCGAGCTTGCCCTCGACGAAGGACATGTGCGGCAGCGCCTCGTTCGAGATATCGAAGCTGGGATCGAGCTTCTTCAGCACGTCACGCGCCTTGGGGCCCGCGATGGCGAATTGCGACCACTGCTCGGTGACGGGGGTGACGAAGACCTTGTAGTGTGTCCACTCCGTCTGCAGCCATTCCTCGAGCCAGGCGGCGATGCGGTCAGCACCGCCAGATGTGGTGTGCATGAGGAAATGATCATCGGCGAGGCGCACCGTGACGCCGTCATCGGTGAGGAAGCCCAGCTCGTTCATCATCAGCCCGTAGCGGCATTTGCCGATCTTGAGCGTCGAGAACATATTCGTATACATGCGGTCGAGGAATTCGGCCGCATCGGGGCCCTTGATTTCGATCTTGCCGAGCGTCGAGGCATCGAGCAGGCCCACCTTGTTGCGCACGGCAAGGATTTCGCGGTCGATCGCGGCGTGCTTGTCCTCCGTGCCCTTCGGATAGGTATAGGCGCGCCGCCACTGGCCCACCGGCTCGAACACGGCCTTCTGGTCCACATGCCATTGATAGACAGCGGTGCGGCGGATGGGCAGGAACAGGTCCTTCGTGAGGTTGCCCGCGATCGAGCCGAAGGAGAAGGGCGTGTAGGGCGGGCGGAAGGTGGTGACGCCGATCTCCGGGATCGACTTGCCGGTTGCTTCCGACAGCACGCCCAGGCCGTTGAGGTTCGAGGTCTTGCCCTGGTCGGTCGCCATGCCGAAGGTGGTGTAGCGCTTGGTGTGCTCCACCGATTCATAGCCTTCGCGCTGGGCGAGCTCGAGGTCCGCCGCGGTCACGTCATTCTGGAAGTCGATGAAGTGCTTGTTGCCTTCATTGTAATTGCCGGTGGCGGGTGCGAACCAGATGGGCTCCAGCGGGCGCTCATCGGCCTGCACTGCCGCGGGAACCGGGTGGATGTTGCCGGAACCTGCGAGCTTCGCGCCCGCGCCATAGGCTTCCTCAAGGATGCGAGGGAGCGAGAAGGTGCCGTTGGCGGCGCCGATGGCGGTGATCTTGTCGGCGTGGCGGTCCGGCCGGAAGGACTGGATCTGCTCGTCGAAGCAGATCTTGCCGCCATTGTGGCACCAGATGTGGAGCGCCGGATTCCAGCCCCCCGACATGGCGACGAAATCGCAGGGGACCTTCGTCTCCTTGATCACGCGGCCCTGGCCCTTGCGGTAGGATGCGACCTTGACGTCGGTGATGTTGAGGCCGCCCCATGTGGTGTTGACCGCCGAGATGACGGAACCCACGTCGACAGGGATGCCCATCTCGCGCGCCTTGGCGGGAAGTGCGCCCTCGGCCCTGGAGCGTGAGTCGACGACACGGATGCCGACACCTGCATCCTTCAGCACGATGGCGGTCTGGTAGGCATCGTCATTGTTGGCGAAGACGACGCCGGAGGCTCCGGGCGACACGCCATAACGCTCCACCAGGCCGCGCGCGGCGGAGGCAAGCATGATACCCGGGCGGTCATTGTTGGCAAACGCGATGGGGCGCTCGATGGCGCCGGTGGCGAGGATCACCTGATGAGCCCGCACCTTCCACAGCCGGTGGCGCGGAACGCCTTGTGAGAGAAGGGCGGGATCATGATCCGCCACGCGCTCGAACAGCATGAGGAAGTTGTGATGCCAGTGGCCGACGACGGTCGTGCGGTTCAGCACATGGACGTTTTCCGCGGCATAATGCTTCGCGGACTTGGCAGCCGCCCAGTCGGGCAGCGCCTCGCCGCCGATCACGCCGCCCGAGATGTCGGCGATGCCGCCAAGGCGCGGGTTCTCATCCGCGATGATGACCTTCGCACCATTGGCCGCAGCGGCTTCCGCCGCCGCGAGGCCCGCGACACCGCCGCCGATGACCAGCACGTCGCAATGAACATGGATCTGTTCATATATATCGGGGTCGCGGCCCTCGGGCGCCTTGCCCAGTCCCGCCGCGCGGCGGATGAAGGGCTCATAGACATGCTTCCAGAAGGAGGCGGGCCACATGAAGGTCTTGTAGTAGAAGCCGCCCGGCAGCAAG
>JBEILC010000318.1:0-2421 GCA_040379425.1 Hyphomicrobiales bacterium | reverse complement strand
TCATATATCTCGGGGTCGCGGCCCTCGGTCGCCTTGCCCAGTCCCTCCTCTCGGCGGATGATGGGCTCATAGACATGCTTCCCGAAGGAGGCGGGCCACTTGATGGTCTTGTAGTCGAAGCCGCCCGGCAGCAAGCGCGAGACCTGGTTGTTGATGGCGCCAATGTCCCAGTTGAGCGACGGCCAGCGGTTCTGCGAGACGGCGGAGAGGCCGTTGAAGACCTCGACCTGCGTGGCGCGGAGATTGGGCTCATGGCGCGCACCCTCGCCAACGCCGATGAGCGCGTTCATCTCCTCCGAGCCAAGCCCCACAACGCCACGGGGCCGGTGATACTTGAAGCTGCGGCCGAAGACGCGCTGGCCCGACGCCATGACGGCGGAGGCGACCGTATCGCCCTCGAAGCCATGAAGCGTCTTGCCGTCGAAGGAGAAGGAGACGCGCTTGGCGCGGTCGATGAAGCGGCCGCCCTTGCCGAGGCGATATGGCTTGCTCATGACTTGCCCTCCGCCTTCAGCCGGCTCGCGAAATATTCAGCCCACGGACCTTTGGCCTGGGCGATGAGTTCGGCGGGCGGCAGTTCGGTGATGCCGTAGAAGGCCTTGAACTCCATGGTCACCGTGTCACGCGCGGCGTGGAACCACTTGCCGCAGCCGCGGTCACAGCGCCAGCGCTCGAAATGGAGGCCCCTGGGGTTGTGGCGGATGAAAAGATAGTCGCGCTGCTCTTCATCCGTGACATTGGCGGGATCATAGGTCGCGGGGCGGCGCACATGGGCCTGGCCCGCGGCGTGGAAGTCCGTTTCGTCACCCTCGGCGCCGCAGACGGGACATTTGACGACAAGCATATGTGCTTACTCCTAGTGGGCGACGGCGGCTGCGACGGATTCGTCGATCAGGCGGCCTTCCTGGAAGCGGTTGAGGCCGAAGGGTTCGGCAATGGGATGGGGCCGGTCATTGGCGATGGTGTCGGCGAAGACCCAGCCCGAGCCGGGAATCGCATTGAAGCCGCCCGTACCCCAGCCGCAGTTGACGTAGAGGCCATCGACCGGAGTCTTGGAGATGATCGGCGAACGGTCGCCCGTCATGTCGACGATGCCGCCCCACAGGCGGAGCATGCGGAGCCTGGAGATGATCGGGAAGGTTTCGACGAGGGCGGCGACCGTGTGCTCGAGGGCCGGGAAGGAGCCGCGCTGGGAATAGTTGTTGTAGGGGTCCGTGCCGCCGCCGATGACGAGTTCGCCCTTGTCCGACTGGCTCATATAGCCGTGCACGGTGTTGGCCATGACCACGCAGTCGATGACGGGCTTGATCGGCTCCGAGACGAGCGCCTGCAGGCACTGGCTCTCGATCGGCATCCTGACACCCGCCATGTCCATGATGGTGGAGACGTGGCCTGCGGTGACCACGCCGATCTTCTTGGTCTTGATGGCGCCGCGTGTGGTCTCGAGGCCTACGACCTTGCCGCCGTCGCGCTGGATGCCGGTGACCTCGCAGTTCTGGATGATGTCGACGCCCATGGCGTCAGCACCGCGCGCATAGCCCCAGGCGACGGCGTCATGCCGGCCCGTGCCGCCGCGCGGCTGGTAATAGGCGCCGAGGATCGGGTAGCGGCAGTTGGGATCGTCGTTGATGATGGGGACGATCTCCTTCACCTCCGCTGGGGTCACCATGCGGCAGTCGAGGCCCGCGAGGCGGTTGGCGTGCGCGGTGCGCTGGAAGGCGCGGAACTCATGCTGGGTCTGGCACAGCATGAGGACGCCGCGGGGCGAGAACATCACGTTGTAGTTCAGGTCCTGCGACAGGTCCTCGTAGAGCGAGCGGGCAAGCTCGTAGATGGCGATCGAGGGGTCCTGGAGGTAGTTGGAGCGGATGATGGTGGTGTTGCGGCCGGTGTTGCCGCCGCCAAGCCAGCCCTTCTCGACGACCGCGATATTGGTCATCTTGTGGTTCTTGGCGAGGTAATAGGCGGCCGCCAGCCCGTGGCCGCCCGCCCCCACGATGACCGCGTCATACTCCTGCTTCGGATTGGGCGAGCGCCAGGCGCGTTCCCAGTCCTTGTGGTAGTTCAGGGCGTTTCGCGCGAGCGAAAAAGCGGAGTAACGCGGCTTCATGCGGGTGAATTCCTTGTAACTATGGCGTATCTAACAAAAGGGTCATGGTGCTACCAAGGCTTTTCCGACGCCCCAATGCTGCCATGCGACAATGCGACCGGGAAAGGCGGCAACGGGATGAATTGCATTAATAGGGTCCACGGGAATATCTCATAGTCCGTCATGATATGGATTGTTTTTGCGGCAATGACCGCGGCGGTGATCGCGGCCCTCATCCTTCCCGTGTTGCGGCGCGACACGGGAGGCAAAGCTGCCGACCGCAATGCCTATGACCGCGCGGTGTTCCGCGACCAGCTTTCGGAGCTTGACCG
>JBEILC010000317.1:0-2479 GCA_040379425.1 Hyphomicrobiales bacterium | reverse complement strand
CGGTGATCCCCAAGGGCGTGATGCGGGACATCGTGACGAGCCTTCTGCCGCATTGGGAGAAGACCCGCGCCTGGGTGATCGCCCGCCCGCTTTCAGGCTTCGCAGAGACCTTCTCGCAATACATCATGGAAGTCTCGCCCGGCGGTGGCAGCGAGAGGCTGGAGCCGGAGCCCGAGGCGCAAGGCGTGCTGTTCGTCGTCGAAGGCGAGATGGTGCTGACGTTTGAAGGCAAGCGCCACCACCTGAAGACCGGCGGCTATGCCTATCTCCCGCCCGGCGCCAATTGGACACTGAAGAACGAAAGCCAGGCCCCCGTCCGCTTCCACTGGGTGCGCAAGGCCTATGAGCGGGTCGAGGGCATTCCCCTGCCCGATGCCTTCGTCACCTCGGACGATGAGGTGAAGCCCGCCGGTATGCCGGGAACGGATGGAAAGTGGGCGACCTCCCGCTTCGCCGACCCCAATGACATCCGCCATGACATGCATGTGAACATCGTGACCTTCGAGCCCGGCGCTGTGATCCCATTCGCCGAAACGCATGTGATGGAACATGGGCTCTATGTGCTGGAAGGAAAGGCCGTCTACCGCCTCAACACGGACTGGGTGGAGGTCGAGGCGGGCGATTTCATGTGGCTGCGCGCCTTCTGCCCGCAGGCCTGCTATGCGGGCGGGCCCGGCCGCTTCCGTTACCTGCTCTACAAGGACGTGAACCGCCACATGAAGCTGAAGAGCCCCTTTGCGCGCTGAGCATGGCGCGCGGGGGTGAAACCTCCGCGGCTCCGTGGCATAAGGGTGGACATGGCGGGTCCATCCGAGACGACCATTCGCACCGCTCGGCCTTCCGGCGCGAGCTGCCGTGCCCTTCCTCGATTCGACAGGTGCGCATGTGATGGAGGGGCTTGCCCACAAGACGGCGCGGCGCGGCGTTGCATTCTACGTCACGGGCGCGAACGCGGATATCCGCCGCGCCCTGCTGACGCACGGCGTCAAGCCTCCGGCCGCCGCATTCGCGGCTTCGCCCGCGGAAGCGCTGAGCCTGTTCCGTGCCGAAGCACCTGCCTGAGGCGGTGCAGCCAGGAGGCGCGTGGCGGAGCGTGGAAGGTGGACAGCCCGTGCTCCGTCTTGTTCCAGTGGAACGGTGCGAAGATGAACTGCCACAGGGCGAGCCAGGCGGCGGCTGACATCAGAAGCCAGTAGAACGGCATGGTGGCGATGGTTCCATACCATCCCGATAGGCCGCGCCGCCGCAGCGCATCGCGCGCCAGGATGATGGCAACCGCATAGCCCGCGAGAAAGACGAAGAGGTTCAGCCCGGCAATCATCACGAGGATTAACGGCGCGTCTTCCGGAAGGCCGGGAGAGTAAATGGCGAGCGCGAGGGTGGCCACGAGGCAAATAGGATGCAGGAGTGCGGAGGCGAAGACGCCGATCGTCATGGCCTGGGCCGCCCAGAAGCCCGAAGGGCGCAGTTCCCGCAGGAGCCGGAAGGGATCACGCATGTGGACGAGCCAGGTGGCAAGGAAGCCCTTGAGCCAGCGCGCCCTCTGGCGCATCCAGTTGGAGAACCTGATATTCGCTTCCTCATATGTGAGGCTGTCGAGCATGCCGGTCTGGTAGCCGTGCCGCGCGAGGCGGAGGCCAAGATCCGCGTCCTCCGTCACGTTGAACGGATCCCAGGCGCCCACGCCGCGAAGCGCCGCAATGCGGAAATGGTTGGAGGTGCCGCCGAGCGGCAGCGGCAGCCCGTGATCCGCCAGGACGGGAAGCAGCCTTCCGAACAGCACGGCATATTCCGCGGTGAATTGCCGCGCGAGCCAGTTTTCGTTGGGGTTGAAGAACGTGAGCTGCGCCTGGAGGCAGCCAAGTTCCGGCCCCGCGTCCGCGAAGTGCCGAGCGGCCTTCTCGAGCTGGCCGGGCTCTGGAATGTCTTCCGCGTCATAGATGGTGAGAAGCTCGCCCCGGCAGAACGGCAGGGCGTAGTTGAGCGCGCGCGGCTTGGTTTGCGGACGTCCTGCCGGAACGACGATGACCTCGAACCATGGGGGAAGGGCAAGTCTTGCCACCGCCGCCTGCATCGGAAAGTCTTCCTCTTCGAGAATGAGCTTGACGTCGAGCTTCTCCGGCGGGTAGCGGAGCCTTGCGAGCGCGCCCATGAGCTGCGTCAGCACCGCGGTCTCGCGGAAGAGCGGCACCAGCACCGAATAGACGGGAAAGTCCTGTATTGCGGGAGCCTCCGCCCTGCCGTGCAGGGGTGGCAGCAGGCAGAGCAGCCGGATGGCGATGAGTAACAGGAAAAAGGCTCCGCTCACCAGCGAGGCGGCGGGCCAGAAGATATCTTGCGGCAGGACGGCCGCCGCATTGAGGACCATCACAAAACAGGCGGCGAACCCCGTGACCTGGGCGCCCGTCATGCGCCGGCTGGCGGAATACTGCGGCATGCGGCGGGCGAGTTCCAGCGTCGCGCGCCGCAACAGGAATGG
>JBEILC010000316.1:0-2499 GCA_040379425.1 Hyphomicrobiales bacterium | reverse complement strand
GCGGGCGTGCAGCTCGAGGGCATCATCCTGAAGCCCAATATGGTGATCTCCGGCAAGAAGTGCCCGGCCCAGGCCGGCCATGAGGAAGTGGCCGAGAAGACGCTCAAGATCCTGAAGCGCTGCGTGCCGGGTGCCGTGCCGGGCATCGCCTTCCTCTCCGGCGGCCAGTCGAGCCAGGATGCGACGGCGCATCTCCACTACATGAACGCCGCAGGGCCGCTGCCGTGGAAGCTCACCTTCTCCTATGGCCGTGCGCTGCAGGCCGATGCGCTGAAGGCCTGGGGCGGCAAGCCTGAGAATGTGGCCGCAGGCCAGCGCGCCTTCGCCCACCGCGCCAAGATGAACGCCCATGCCGCCTCCGGCCGCTGGAGCGCCGAGCAGGAGAAGGCGGCCTGACGCCCCGCCTGTTTCTCGTCGCACCCCAGGGCATCGCCCCGCGCCTGCTTCTCGACTGCCTCACGGCGGCCTGTGAGGCGGGCGATGTGGCGAGCCTGCTGGTGCCGGCCACCGTCGCCAAGGACGTGACGGCTGCCGCCCAGGCGCTTGGCGTTGCCGTGATGGTTGCGGGCGAAGCGCGCGATGCCGCAAGGAGCGGTGCTGACGGTGTGCAGGTCGAGGCCACGGCGGAAGACGTGTCCGCCGCGCGCCAGTCCACCGGCAAGGACAGCTTCGTCGGCGCCTATGCGGGCGCCTCCCGCCATGCAGCCATGGAAGCGGCGGAAGCGGGTGCGGACTACATCGCCTTCGACCAGAAAGGTCCGTCCGTCGGCGGTGAGCCGATCATCCACTGGTGGTCCGACATGATGCAGATTCCCTGTGTGGCCTTTGCCCCCGTTGAGCTGGACGACCTTGACATATTGCTGCCGCAGAAACCGGACTTTATCCGCCCGTCCGATGCGATGTGGCAGGGTCCCGACAAGGCGCGCCGCATCGTGACGGCGCTGTCACAACATGTCGGAGCCCGATGAAACCGTCGATTGCCGCACTTGCCTTCCTGCTTCTCGCGACACCCGCCGGAGCGGCATCCATCGAGGACGCGCAGAAAGCCTATGATGCGGGGAAATACACCACCGCATTCAAGCAAGCGCGCCCCCTGGCCGAGGATGGCAATGTAAAGGCCATGACGCTCCTGGGCCTCATGTACCGCCAGGGCCAGGGCACTGAGACCGACACCGACACTGCGATCAAATGGCTCAACAAGGCGGCAGAGAAGAATGCCGCTGAGGCGCAGCTCGCACTTGGCATGATCTACCTCGACGAGGAAGCCGGCCGCTTCAATTACGAGCAGGGGCAGAGCTTCCTCCGGCGCGCGGCCGAGGCGGGCCTTTCCGAGGCGCAGTTCAACATGGGGCTGTTGGCCGCCGGAGCCTTCGGCAACCCGCCGGATTTCGCGCTGGCCGCGTCATGGTTTGGCAAGGCCGCGGCTCAGGGCCATGCGGCGGCGATGTACAATCTTGGCGTTCTCCGCCTCGAGGGCCAGGGTGTGGAGAAGAATGCCATCGAGGCAGCGAAGCTCATCGGCGCCGCGGCCGAGAAGGGCAATCCGGATGCGATGCTGGATTATGGCGTTCTGGTTTTCCGCGGCGAGGGCGTGCAGCGGAGCGAGAAGATCGGCGCGCAGTGGCTGCTGCTCTCCGCCAAGCGCGGCAACGTCATCGCGCAGAACCGCGTGGCGAGACTCTATGCCTTCGGCAAGGGTGTCGAGGCCAACACGATCGAGGCGATGAAGTGGAACATCCTCGCCAGACGCGGTGGCCGGAGCGATGCGGAGCTTGACACAATGTTCTCCATGCTCTCCGATGCCCAGAAGAAAGAGGCAACGCAGCTCGCAGACGCGTTCAAGCCGGTGCCGGTGAAGATCAAGTAAGGACGCGTTTCGTCTTCTCTCCCCTCTCCCGCTGCGCAGGAGACGACGTCAGGAGAAAAGTCACACCCCCTTCGCCAGATCCCTCAGCTTGAACTTCTGGATCTTGCCCGTCGAAGTCTTGGGCAGCTCGGTGAAGACGACGTGTTTCGGCGCCTTGAAATGCGCGAGGCCCTCGCGGCACCATTTGATGATGTCCTCGGCCGTTGCATCCTTGCCAGGCTTCAGCTCGATGAAGGCGCAAGGCGTTTCGCCCCACTTGTCATCAGGCTTGGCGACCACCGCGGCGGCCTGCACCGCCGGGTGCTTGTAGAGCACATCCTCCACCTCGATCGAGGAGATGTTCTCGCCGCCTGAAATGATGATGTCCTTGGAGCGGTCCTTCAACTGAATGTAGCCATCGGGGTGGAGCACCCCTAAGTCACCCGAATGGAACCAGCCCCCGCGGAAGGCCTCGCCCGTCGCCTTGGGATTCTTGAGATAACCCTTCATCACGATATTGCCGCGGAACATCACCTCGCCCATCGTCTCGCCATCGGGCGGCACGCGCTGCATGGTCTCGGGGTCCATCACGGTCAGGTCTTCCAGCGCGTGATAGCGCACACCCTGGCGCGCCTTCTTCGCCGCGCGGGCGG
>JBEILC010000315.1:0-2524 GCA_040379425.1 Hyphomicrobiales bacterium | reverse complement strand
TTCGTCATCAACCTGCCGGTCGATGCGCTCGCCGCTGCCGAGCGCCAGCGCAAGCTGCCAAAGGGTGCGGTGGATCTCTCCTTCAAGATGGAGGGCGTCACCAGCGGCTACTTCAAGGACCTGCCGCCGCTGACCGGGGCCAGCGGACAGGCGCGCCTCACCGACAACGAGTTCCGGATGGAGCTCAACGGCGCGGAGGTGATCATGCCCTCGGGCGGCAAGGCGCGGATGTCCTCCGGCGCCATGCAGGTGCGCGATGTCGTCGGACTGGAGCCGCTCGCGGACTTCGACATCAAAGTGGAAGCCAAGGCCCAGCCGCTCATCGAGTTCATGGATCAGCCCGCCCTCAACCTGCTCCGGCATACCGGTTTCGACACCGAGAAACTCAAGGCGGATGCGAAGCTCGATGTGAAGCTCTCCATGCCGCTGATCCGCAACCTGCCGAAGGAGCGGGTGAGAGTCGCCATTGATGCCAGGCTTTCCAACACCGCGCTGGAAGATGCGCTGCCCGGCATCGACATTTCCGAGGGCGAGATCGGCCTCACCGTGGAAAAGGGCGTCATCAAGGCCAAGGGGCCCGCCAAGGTCACCGGCATCCCCGCGGCACTCACCTGGGAGCGCGGGGCGGGTCCGGACTTCAAGCAGTCGGCGGTCATCGAAACGACGCTCGATGGCGAGCAGCGCCGGACGCTCGGCATCGATCTTGGCACCTTCGCGCGCGGCCCCATCGGCATCACCGCCACCATCCCCGATCTCGGCGATCCGAACGGCAAGATGCAGGTCGAGGCGGATCTGAGCGAGGTGGAACTGCGCGTGCAGCCCATCAGCTGGTTCCGGCCGGCGACGGAGAAGACCGTCGCGACCTTCACCTATCTCACCAAGGGCGAGAATGCCCCCCGCGTCGACGATCTGGAAATCAGGGGCAAGGGCCTCTCCGTCAAGGGCGCGCTCACGCTGGCGCCGAAGCGCGGGGGCCTGCGCACGGCAAGGCTCAGCGAGGTCCGGCTCTCCGAGGAGAACCGCTTCTCCGCCCGGATCACCAATGACGCGGAGTCGACCAGCATCATCATCGAGGGGGACAGCTTCGATGCCCGGCCCGTGATCCGCTCCATGTTTGGCTCGCGCAACAGGGGCGATGCGGGCGATCCCGGCAAGCAGCCTGAGGTGAAGGCCGCGAAGCCGGAGAAGCCGGTCCGCATCAGCCTCGACCTCGACCGCCTCCATGCCAACCGCGGCGAAATCGTCCAGAACGTGAAGGGCAGCCTCACCGCACGCAATGGCATTCTCGAACAGGCGGAGATCGAAGGCAGCTTCCTCAGCGGCCAGCCAGTGGTGTTCCGCGTCACCCCCGTCGAGGGCGGGCGCGAGATGCGCCTCAACGGGCGTGACGGCGGGGCGGCTATCCGCGCGGCCAATCTCTATTCCAAGGTGGCGGGCGGACAGATCGAGTTCTACGCGCTCCTCGCCAAGGAAGGCTCGGCCGTGAAGGACGGGAGCCTGGTCCTGCGCAACTTTGAGGTCCGTAACGAGGCGGCGCTCGCGGAGCTCGACGCGCGCGGCAAGCCGAAGCGCGCGGGGCCACGCCGCGACGCGCTGACCTTCAAGAAACTGACGTTGCCTTTCACCTCGGATGGACGTTTCATCCGCATCGGAGAAAGCCTGGTGCGCGGGCCGGAACTCGGCGCCAGTGCCGAAGGCCTCATCCGCAAATCGGATGGCGCCATCGACATCACGGGGACCATCATCCCCGCATATGCGCTCAATGCCGTGCTGGGGGACATTCCGCTGTTCGGCGACATCCTTACGGGCGGCAAGGGCCAGGGCATCATCGGCGTCACCTTCGCGCTGGGTGGCACGGTGGACAAGCCGGACTTCCAGATGAACCCCGTTTCGGCCGTGGCCCCCGGCATCTTCCGCAAGTTCTTCGAATACGGAACGCCGGGCGGGAACACCAACAACCGCAACCGCCAGCAGAAGAGCAATGACCCATGAGCAACGCTATGCCGCGCGACGTCGTCAACCGCCAGCTTGAGGTCTACAACGCGCATGACATCGACGGCTACTGCGCGCTCTTCGCGAAGGACGCGACGATCTCGGATCTCGTCACCGGCCAGATGATCTGCAATGGCATCGATGAGATCCGGAGCGTCTACACGAAACGCTTCGCCGACAACCCGAAGCTCCACTGCATCGTCCACCAGCGCCTCGAAGGCCCGACGCACGCCATCGACAAGGAAACCGTCTACGGCCTTCCTGCGGGCGAGCTGCACCTCATGGCCATCTACGAAGTGAGAGAGGGACTGATCCGGAGCCTGAGGTTCATCCGCTGGACGGATTGAAGGGCGTCCGAAGTCCCTTCTGCAGCCCCGGAGGGATGGGAAAGGTGGCCGAAGGCCGGATGAGGGCCTGTTCGCGCGCATTCCTCGCCTGCTGTCACATAGCCTTCAACAACCCGAGCCATCTGATTGCAATGGACATTCCAAAGCAAAAAGGTGAAAGATGAAGAATTCTCTGCTTGCGGCCG
>JBEILC010000314.1:0-2551 GCA_040379425.1 Hyphomicrobiales bacterium | reverse complement strand
TGACGGCCAGCGCTGAGAGTGCGGGCGTCGTGCCCTGGCGGACTTCGCCTGCGAGCACCGTCACCAGCGTCTTGTCCGCCAATATGGCGAAGGTGGTGGTGTTGTAGTTCTCGAAGCTCGTCAGGAAGGAGATGATCGCGGCGGAGAACAGGGCGGGCTTCAGGAAGGGCAGCAGGATGTGCCAGAACACCTGCGGGTGTGAGGCGCCCAAGTCCAGGGCTGCTTCTTCCTGCGCGCGGTCAAAGCGCTGGAGCCTGGCCATGATGATCAAGAGCGCATAGGCCGCGATGAAGCTCGACTGGCCGAGGATCGCCAGGATGACGCCCTTGTAGAAGGTCTCCTTGGTGAATTCGGTCAGCCCCATCATGTCCTTCCAGAAGATCACGGTGGAGATGCCGATGATGACGCCCGGTGTGAGCACCGGCGAGACGGTGACGAGGTAGAACATGCCGCGCGCGCGGTGATAGATCTGGTTCATGATGATGGCGGCAGCGAGCCCCACCGGCACCGAGACGGCGACAACGCCAAGCCCGATGATCACCGAGTTCCACAGGCCCTCCATCATGGCGCGGTGGTTCCACAGCTTGACGAACCAGTCCAGCGTGAAGCCCTCGAAGGGATAGGCGGTCGGGTAATTGGGCGTGTTGAAGGCGGTAACGCCCATCACTGCCAGCGGCCCGAAGAGATAGAGGAAGAAGATCGCGATGTAGAAGCCGATCATCGCCTTCATGACGGTTTTCGAGCTCACTTGATCGTCTCCCCGAGCGAGACCTTGAACAGCCTCAGCATGAGCATCACGAAGCCGATGCAGGCGGCGAGCAGGATGAAGGCATAGGCCGCGCCGCGTGGCCAGTTGAAGGCCTGGAAGAAGAAGTCATAAACGATCGAGGTGAACCACAGGGTCGACGGTCCGCCGAGGAACTGCGGGGCCGCGAGTGAGCCCGCCGCCAGCATGAACACCATGGTGCAGCCCGATGCGATGCCGGGCTTGGCATAGGGGATCACCACGTCGCGGTGGATCTTCCACCAGGGGGCGCCCAAGTCGCGCGCTGCCTCGATCTGGTTCTTGTCGAGGCTCTCGATCGCGTTGTAGAGCGGGAAGATCATGACGAGCAGATAGGCGTAGGACAGGCCCACATAGAGGCCCACGTCCATTGCCATGAAGTCGAGCGGCTTGTCGGTGAGGCCCAGTCCCATCAGCGCCTGGTTGATGAGGCCGCGGGACGCCAGCAGCAGGCGGAGCGAGAAGGCGCGCAGGATCTCGTTCACCCAATAGGGCACGATCAGCGCCAGCATGATGAGGCGCACCTTCTGCGTGGTGCCGGCCTGCGCCATGTAATAGGCGAGCGGATAGCAGATGGCGAAGTTCAGCGCTGTCACCAGCACGGAGGTGACGATGGTGAACAAAAAGGCGCTCATGTGGTTGACGTTCCACGAGCCGTCCGTGGGCGTCACGAAGAAGGACTTGTACTGCTCGAGTGTCAGCACGTCCTTCTCGCCGCCGCGCTGGTTGAAGGGCAGCTTCGGGTGGAAGCTTTCGACCACCATGTAGAGATAGGGCAGCACGACGAGGAACAGCGTCCAGAAGGCGACGAGCAGGATGAAGGTGACGCCCAGCACCGTGCCATTGCGCTCGAAGAAGCTCTTGTGCGTCGGATCATGCGCGAGCTTCTTCTCCGACTTCGCCATCACCCAGAAGATGGCGATGACGATGACGGGGATGAGGAAAACGAGGAGGCGGCTACTCACGGGCCATCTTCCCTTCCGGCAGCACGATGCCCATCTCGGGCGCGTAATGGATCGCCGCGCGCTCGCCCTGGGCGGGGATCCGGCCACTTCCATGGCGGCCGACCGTCACGGTGATTTCCTTCTTGGTCGCACCTTTCAGGAACACATGCGTGGCATTGCCCTCGAAGGCGGTGGACAGCGTCTCGGCATGCACCGTGGCATCCGCCGCACCCTCACCGAGCACGAAGGATTCAGGCCGAACGAAGAGGATGGCCTTGTCGCCCGCCTTCAGCCCCTTGGGGTTGCGGCCGCGGAGTGCGCCATGCGCGGTCTCGATCACGGCGAAGGAGGAATCGGCTGACGTCACCTTGCCGGCGAAGGGATTGTTCTCGCCCACGAAGGAGGCGACGAAGGGCGTATCGGGGTGGTCATAGACATTCTTGCCGTCAGACACCTGCTGGATCACGCCGTCAGACATGACCGCGATGCGGTCCGACATGGTCAGCGCCTCGCCCTGGTCATGGGTAATGTAGATGAAGGTGATGCCCACCTGCTGCTGGATGGCGCGCAGCTCGTTACGCATGTGCTGGCGGAGCTTGAGGTCGAGCGCTGAGAGCGGCTCGTCAAGCAGCAACACCTTGGGCTGGACGGCGAGTGCGCGGGCAATCGCCACACGCTGCTTCTGGCCGCCGGAGAGTTCGCTCACCAGCTTGTTGCCCTGGTCGGGGAGCGCGATGAGGTCGAGGAGTTCGCCCGCCCGCTTCATGCGTTCGGCCCTCGGCATGCCGCGCACGCGCAGGCCGTAGGTGATGTTGTCAGCGAC
>JBEILC010000313.1:0-2580 GCA_040379425.1 Hyphomicrobiales bacterium | reverse complement strand
AGTTGACGTAGGTCGCCTTCGAAATCCCGGCCTTGCGGCAGATCTCAGCGACGGGATGACCGTCCGCTCCCTGCTTCAAAATGAACGCCTTCTGGGCGTCCGTGAACTTTGATGCCTTGATCGTTTCCACTCCTCCCAGCCAGGGAGATTACAGCGGAAAACTCCAGTTCAGAACGGTCCAGTTTCCGGGGGGCAGAGCAAATTCCTCCAAGCGCCATGCTGGTGCGCGGATCAGTTCACCCCGGGTTGATCCGGAAGTCCGCGCCTTCGGGCAGCGTTTGCCCGCCGTCGACGACGATCGTCGTGCCGGTGATATAGGACGCATCATCAGAGGCGAGGAACAGCGCGCAATTGGCGACATCGCGCGGGCTCCCGAGCCGGCCGAGCGGAATGGCTTCCTCCATGGACCGGATGAAAGCCTCCGAGCGGTGCATCTTCACGCCGGATGTGAGGATGTTGCCGGGCTCGATACCGTTCACCGTGATGCCGTAGCCTGAGAATTCAAGCGCCGCCGACTTGATGAAGCCATTGATGCCCGCTTTCGATGCCGAGTAGTGTCCGTGGCCGGGGCTCGTCACGCGCGGGCCGGTGATGGAGGAGGTGAAGACCATCCGTCCGAACCGCTGCGCCTTCATGTGCGGCAGTGCGGCACGCGCTGCGAGGAACGTGCCCTTGAGGTTCACAGCCAGCACCTTGTCCCACTCTTCGGGGGAGATCTTTTCGATCAGCGTCCAAGGATAGATGCCGGCATTCTGCACCAGGATGCCGAGCCCGCCGCAGCCATCGATCGCCGTTCTCACGGCACGCTCGGTATGATCCATACGCGAGATGTCGGTCTCGACGAAGAGGCCTCCAAGGCGCTTGGCTGTCTCGCGGCCAGCTCCCACCTCGGTGTCGGCGATCACCACCCGGGCGCCTTCCTCGACGAAGCGCTCGGCGATGCCTTCGCCAATACCACGCGCGGCGCCGATGATGAGCGCCACCTTGTCCTGAAGTCTTCCGGTCATGCGAACCTCTGGCGCATCTGGAGTTTCAGAGTGTAGAGCAGGACGGCGGCAAGCACCAGCACACCCTTGATCGCCTGAAAGTGATGTGCGGGAAGCCCATCAGATGGATCGCCGTCCTGATGGAGGACGGGAGCAACACACCGGCTTGGGCTTTCCTTCACGCCAGAAGCCTGGAGATGGCAGTTCCCGCCTGTTCGGCCTGGCCCGGTGCAAGGTACATGGGGTTGATCAGGATTTTGTTCAAATCTCGCATGAAGGGATCGACGGCGATGGCCGGCTCACCCTTCAGCAATGCTGCCATAACGCCATTTGCTGACCTTCCAGCATCGAGCGTCATTACCGGTTGCGGAACGGTTCCAGTGTCATTGCGACCAGTGATTTCAACATCGTGCTGACGCAGCGCCGCAGCGATCGTCTCGCAGCCGGAGAGCCATCTGGCATGGCGCGCCGCGTCGCCCTCGGCCAGAAAGAGCCGGAGGGCCGTGAGCAACCCGGCGATCTACTCCTTGCCGGCCTTGCAGCTTCGCCCGATGCCATGCTGTGGCAGACCCTTCAGCCGCGTCTTGTCGATGAACGACGGTGGGGGCTCCCACATGTCCCAGAAGATGCCGAGATCGAGATGCTGCACCTTCCGCCGTGAGGCGCCGGAGGTTCGACTGCGGCGGCAGTTGCGCAACGGCGTCGACAATGACGGGCACGCCATGCCGATGCGCCGCAGCCGTTACGCCGGCGAGCGGCGGTCGCGCATTTCCGTTGGCAACATAGAGGATGGCCGCGGTGCGGCCGGTGATCGCGTCTTCGATTTCCCATACCTCCGCGTCGTGGACACCCGCTCCTGCATATCGGTCAGGAAGGCCCACTTCGACGATGCGGAGCCCCGCGGCGCGGATGGCATGGCCGTAGAAACTGCGCTGGCTCCGCACCATAATGGCTTCGTTCTTCATGCCTGAGGTGTCGGGAATTCTTGCCATGCGGCCGGGATCGGGGCCTGTTGCACAGGCTGCGTCCGCTATCGACATCACCAGCTTCCGCCCCCGCCGCCGCCGCGATGTTTCGCGGCGCGGCGGCCTGCCATTCGGCAATGTCCACGCAGGCCTGCCCGGCCTCGGCCATTGCCGCAGTGACTTCCGGCTTCAAGATGCCACCGGAAAGCCGCGTCGCCGGACCCTTGGCGTTGATGATCGTGCGTACGCCCAGTTCACTGAAGACGTTCGGCGCCAGATCACGCCCTCCCGGTACGGTTCGCCTCAGCCCTTCACGACACCTTCCGCAAGACCCTTGAAGAACAGCTTCTGGGCGAAGGTGAATGCCAGGATGCCGGGAGTCACCACGATCATGTAGACGGCGGCGAGGTTGGGCCAGGTCCACTGGCCGAGACCACCTTGGGCGCCCGCCAGCACCACGGGCATGGTGCGTGCCGCCTGGTCGTTGGTGAGCGTCGAGCACAGCAGGAACTCGCCCCAGGCGGTGACGAAATTGACAATGAAGATGACCACGATGCCGTTTCGCGCCATTGGCAGCGCAATGGTGAGGAGCGTACGCCAGTGGCCCGCGCCATCGACTTTCGCAGCCT
>JBEILC010000312.1:0-2590 GCA_040379425.1 Hyphomicrobiales bacterium | reverse complement strand
ATCCGCATCCCGACGTCCGACAATTTCTGGTCCATGGGCGATACCGGCCCCTGCGGGCCGTGCTCCGAAATCTTCTATGACCATGGCGACAAGATCTGGGGCGGGCCCCCGGGCTCGGCGGAAGCCGACGGTGACCGCTTCATCGAGATCTGGAACCTCGTGTTCATGCAGTATGAGCAGATCTCGAAGGACGAGCGCGTCAGCCTGCCCAAGCCCTCGATCGACACCGGCATGGGCCTCGAGCGCATCTCCGCCGTGCTTCAGGGCACGCATGACAATTACGAGACGGACCTGTTCCGCGCGCTGATCTCGGCAATCGCCGAGCGCACGGGCGTTCCGGCCGAAGGTGCGAACAAGGCGTCCAACCGGGTGATCGCCGATCATCTGCGCGCCTCTTCCTTCCTCATTGCCGATGGTGTGCTGCCGTCGAACGAGGGCCGCGGCTATGTGCTCCGCCGCATCATGCGCCGCGCCATGCGCCATGCCGAACTGCTGGGTGCGCGCGAGCCGCTGATGCACCGCCTGGTGCCAGCGCTTGTGCGCGAGATGGGGGCGGCCTACCCCGAACTCACCCGCGCCGAAGCGCTCATCACCGAGACGCTGTACCTTGAGGAGAACCGCTTCAAGAAGACCCTGGAGCGCGGCCTTCGCCTGCTGGACGAGGGATCCGCCGGGCTGAACCAGGGTGATGTCTTCTCGGGCGAGACGGCCTTCAAGCTCTATGACACCTATGGCTTCCCGCTGGACCTGACGCAGGACGCGCTGAAGCCGCGCGGCGTCACGGTCGACACCACGGCCTTCGAGGCCGCGATGGAGGCCCAGCGCGAGGAGGCCCGCAAGGCCTGGAAGGGTTCGGGCGAAGCCAAGACCGAGACCATCTGGTACGAACTCCGCGAAAAGCTCGGCGCCACTGAGTTCTTAGGATACGGCGCCGAGACGGCGGAAGGCATCGTCCGCGCCATCGTGGTCGAGGGCAAGCAGGTGGAAAGCTTGAGCCCTGGCCAGAAGGGTGCGATCCTCGTCAACCAGACGCCGTTCTACGCCGAGTCGGGCGGCCAGACGGGCGACCACGGCGTGATCCGCACGGCGGAGGGCGCCGTGTTCCGCGTCCATGACACGCAGAAGCGCGTGGGCGATGTGTTCGTCCATCTGGGCGAGGTGGAGCAGGGCACGTTCAAGCCCAGCAATGCGGTCGAACTCCATGTGGACCGCCAGCGCCGCTCTGGCAACCGCATCCACCACTCGGCAACGCACCTGCTGCATGAGGCGCTGCGGATCACGCTCGGAACCCATGTGGCGCAGAAGGGCTCGCTGGTCGAGCCCAACCGGCTGCGCTTCGACGTCTCCCACAACAAGGCGATGAGCCCGGACGAGATCGCCCAGGTCGAGGCGATCGCCAATGAGATCGTGCTGCAGAACGATGCGGTGAAGACGCGGCTGATGTCGGTCGATGCCGCCATTGCCGAGGGCGCCATGGCGCTGTTCGGCGAGAAGTATGGCGACGAGGTGCGCGTCGTCTCCATGGGCCGCAATGCCCATGGTGCGGGAAAGCCCATCTACTCGCTCGAACTCTGCGGCGGCACGCATGTGTTCCGCACCGGTGACATCGGCCTCATCAAGGTGGTGGGCGAAAGTGCCGTCGCCGCGGGTGTGCGCCGCGTCGAGGCGCTGGCCGGTCCCGCCGCGCGCGCCTATCTCGAGGAGCAGGACCGCCGCGTGCAGGCGGCAGCCGCCGCATTGAAAGCGCCGGCGAGCGAGATCGTCACCCGCATCGAGGCGCTGATGGACGAGCGCCGCAAGCTTGAGAAGGAGCTCGCGGAAGCCAGGAAGCAGCTCGCCATGGGTGGCGGTGCGAAGGGCGGCGACGAGGGCATCACCGAGGTCAATGGCGTGAAGCTGATGGCCCGCATCGTCGGGGGCATCTCGCCCAATGACATGAAGGGCCTCGTCGATGAAGGCAAGGCAAGGCTGGGCTCCGGCATCGTGGCGCTGGTGGGCCTCAATGATGAAGGCCGCGCCGGGCTGATCGTCGGCGTCACCGCCGATCTCACCGCGCGCTTCAACGCGGTGGAGTTGGTGCGCGTGGGCGCTGCTGCCCTGGGCGGCAAGGGTGGCGGCGGCCGGCCGGACATGGCGCAGGCGGGTGGACCGGACGGGTCCAAGGCCGAAGAGGCACTTGCCGCGGTGAAGGCGGCACTTGGATGATGCGCGCGGCGGCCATTGCGCTGCTGCTCTCCGCCGCGCCGGCGCTGGCCTGCGGATTCGAGGATCCCAGCAATGTCGCCTTCCAGCGCGGCATTCTGAACTTCGCCTTCCCCAAGGCCCTGTGGGTGCAAACGGCGGTGTGGCAGGCCCAGCAGGCGGGGCTTCTGGAGCGTGACCAGAGCCTCGCGGGCAACCGCGCGCTGCTCGGTTTCCGGCGCGCCAGCGATGCGCTCTCCACCGTGGCGCGGCAACTCGATGACGGCAATGACGCCCTGCCGCCCTTCACGCTGGTGATGATTGGCCCCGTGCTGTGGACGCGTTTTGCGGAGATTGAAAGCGTTCTTACCGCCACGCCCCATGTGAAGGGCCCATCCTCCGGCGATGT
>JBEILC010000311.1:0-2598 GCA_040379425.1 Hyphomicrobiales bacterium | reverse complement strand
TCCCCAGGCGCCTTTCACGAACTGGATGACGCCGGAGCGCATGCCGTGGCCCACGCAGCGGAATACCATGCCGAAGGCCGCCGTCGACTTGCCCTTGCCCTTGCCGGTGTGGACAATGAGCAGGCCCTTCTCGATGGTCTTGCCCGCCATGATCTTGTCGCGGGCGGCCTTCTTCTTCGCCATCTTCTCATGGTGGCGGGCATTGTCGTGGTCTGGCGTTTCGCCGGTCATCGTGTGAGATCCTCGAGTAGATCATGGGCCGAGTTGAGGCGTGGCGTCCAGAGGCCCCTGGAAGCCGCCTCCTGGAAGCGTTCCGCGATGTCTTTCAGCGCCGCCGGGTTGTTGTACGCGATGAAGCGCCGCGTATCCTCATCGGCAATATATGCATCGAAGGCGAGATCGAAGTGGTGGCTCGCCACCGCTCCCGTGGCGGCAGCGAAGGCGAACATGTAGTCAACGGTGGCGGCAATCTCGAAGGCGCCCTTGTAGCCATGGCGCTTCACGCTGGAGATCCACTTGGGGTTCACCACGCGGGAGCGCATGACGCGGCCGACTTCCTCCTCCAGCGTGCGGATCACCGGGCGCTCAGGCCGCGAATGGTCATTGTGGTAGACGCGCGGCCGCTGGCCCGAGGCCTGCTCGACCGCCGCCGTCATGCCGCCCTCGAACTGGTAATAATCATCCGAGTCGAGCAGGTCATGCTCGCGGTTGTCCTGATTGTGCACCACGGCCTCGATGCGCTTGAGCCGTGCAGTGAATGTCTTTTCGTCATTGATGCCCTGTGCCTTGGCGCCATAGGCATAGGCGCCCCAGGTGACATAGGCGGCGGCGAGGTCGGCGCGCTCGGTCCAGATCTTCTCGTCGATCAGCGCCTGAAGGCCCGCACCATAGGCACCGGGCTTCGAGCCGAAGATGCGGTGACCTGACATGAAGGCCGCATCCTCGGGAGCGATGCCTGAGACGGCAAGCGAATTTGCTTCGGCACGCATGCGCGCGGCCAGCGGATTGTCCTCTTCATCCTCTTCCAGTGCTCCCACGGCGCGGATCGCCTTGTCGAGCAGTTCGATCTGTGCGGGGAAGGCGTCGCGGAAAAAGCCCGAGATGCGCAATGTCACGTCAACGCGCGGGCGGCCGAGCTTGGCGAGCGGAATGATCTCGTAGCCGGTAACACGCCAACTCGATGGGTCCCACTGCGGCTTTGCGCCGATCAGCGCCAGGGCCTGCGCGATGTCGTCGCCTCCCGTGCGCATGTTGGAGGTGCCCCAGGCCGAGAGGCCGAGCGCCTTGGGGTAATGCCCGAAATCCTGCAGGTGGCGCAGCAGCAGGTCCTCCGCCGATTTCTGCCCGAGCGTCCAGGCCGTGGGTGTCGGGAGCGTGCGGTTGTCGATCGAGTAGAAGTTCCGCCCGGTGGGCAGCACGTCAAGCCGGCCGCGCGTCGGCGCACCCGAGGGGCCGGGCGGCACGAAGCGCCCGTCTAGACCCCTCATGAGTGCTGAAATCTCTCCCGGCCCGCAGGCCCGAAGTGCCGGACGAATATGGGAATCAATATGTGAAAGGACTGCCGCGCTGCGGGGCAGGCTTTCCGCCGTGGAATTGCCGCTTAGCAGCGAGGCCGCGAAGAGCTCGAGCCTCTCGACAGTATCGCCGTTCGAGCGCCATGGGTCGCTTATGATCGCGGCGAGGGGCGCGGGCCTCGGCCCTGTCCAATCCTCCGCCATGCCGCAGGTCAGCGGATCGAAGCCGGAAAAGCCGAAGTCCTGCGCCAGCGCGCGGATCAGCGATTGGTCGCCGCCCTCTCCGAGGCCCCGCGCCACGCGGGTGAGGGCGACAAGCAGATCGGTCTCGAGGCGGCCTTCCGGAGAACGTCCGAGCACATGCAACCCGTCACGGATCTGCGCCTCCTTGAGGTCACAGAGAAAGGCGTCGAGCCGCTGGAGATCCGTGTCCTCCTCGCCCGTAAAGCCCGCATCGATATCGAGCCGGGAGGAGCGTGTCAGGTCAAGGATGTCCTTCCGCAGGCTGTCCCTGCGGCGCCGGTCGAGGCCAGAGGCGAGGTAGTATTCATCGACCAGGGCTTCGAGATCCTTCAACGGCCCGTATGACTCGGCGCGCGTGAGCGGCGGTGTCAGGTGATCGATGATCACCGCACCGGTGCGGCGCTTGGCTTGCGTGCCTTCGCCCGGGTCATTGACGATGAAGGGGTAGAACTGCGGCGCGGGGCCCAGCGCCACCTCCGGCAGGCACTCCTGCGAAAGCGCATTGGCCTTGCCCGGCAGCCATTCGAGATTGCCGTGCTTGCCATTGTGGATCACGGCATCGGCCCGGAACTGGTGGCGGAGCCAGAAGTAGAAGGCAAGGTAGCCGTGAGGCGGCAGCAGCGCCGGGTCATGGTAGGTAGACTTCGGATCGATGTTGTAGCCGCGCGCCGGCTGGATGGCGAGGGCGGCATTTCCATAGATGCAGACAGGCAAATGGAATGCGCCGCCTTGGAAGAAGGGGTCGGCGGGGGGATCGCCCCAGCGCTCGGTGATCCGTGTGCGGAGGGAGTCGGTAAGATCGGTGAAATGCTGTGGGGAGTGGGCGAGCGGAAAGGATGCC
>JBEILC010000310.1:0-2604 GCA_040379425.1 Hyphomicrobiales bacterium | reverse complement strand
GGCGATGTCCATCGGGCGGATGGTGCGGAGGTCCACAACCTCGGCCTCGATACCATCGGCGGCGAGCTTGTCGGCGGCGGCCATCGCATAGGTCATGCCGATGCCGAAGGAGACGATGGTGACGTGGTGGCCCACGCGTGCGATGCGGGCCTTGCCGATGGGCACGATCCAGTCATCAAGCTTCGGCACTTCGAAGCTCTTGCCGTAGAGGATCTCGTTCTCGAGGAAGACAACGGGGTTCGGGTCGCGGATTGCGGCCTTCATCAGGCCCTTCGCATCCGCCGCCGTATAGGGCATCACCACCTTGAGGCCGGGAATATGGCCAGACCAGGCGGCATAGTCCTGACTGTGCTGGGCGGCCACGCGCGCCGCCGCACCGGAGGCACCGCGGAACACAATGGAACATCCCATCTGGCCGCCCGACATGTAGAGCGTCTTGGCGGCGGAGTTGATGATGTGGTCGATCGCCTGCATGGCGAAGTTGAAGGTCATGAATTCGACGATGGGCTTGAGGCCGGCGAAGGCCGCCCCCACCGCGAGGCCGGTGAAGCCATGCTCGGTGATCGGCGTGTCGATGACGCGCTTGGGGCCGAATTCCTCCAGCATGCCCTGCGAGATCTTGTAGGCGCCCTGGTACTGGCCGACTTCCTCGCCCATCAGGAAGACGTCCGGATCGCGGCGCATCTCCTCCGACATGGCTTCGCGCAACGCCTCGCGCACCGTCATGGTCATCATTTCTGTGCCTGCGGGGACTTCAGGTGACGCGGCGGGCGCAGCCGTGAGAATGGCGGGCGCGGCGACAGCGGGTGCTTCGGCCTTGGGCGTTTCCGCCTTCGGAGCCTCGGCCTTGGGTGCAGGTGCAGCATCGGCTTCACCGATCACGGCGATGGGGGTGTTGACCTTCACGTTCTCCGTGCCGGCGGGAATGAGGATCGCGGTCAGCGGGCCTTCATCGACGGATTCCACTTCCATCGTCGCCTTGTCTGTTTCGATTTCGGCCAGAACGTCGCCGGGCTTCACCCGGTCGCCGACGTTCTTGAGCCATTTGGCGAGCTTGCCTTCCTCCATGGTGGGGGACAGGGCGGGCATGAGGATCGATGGCATGTCGGTCTGTCTCCCCTCAGGCGTTCACGTAGATGTCGGTGTAGAGCTCGGAGACATCGGGCTCCGGATCGTTCTGCGCGAATTCGGCGGCTTCCGTCACCACCGCGCGGATCTCCGCATCGATCTTCTTGAGGTCGTCTTCGGTGGCGAGCTTGCCATTGAGGATGCGGGCCTTGACCTGCTCGATCGGGTCATGCTCCTCGCGCATCTTCTGGACTTCTTCCTTGGAGCGGTATTTCGCCGGGTCCGACATGGAGTGGCCACGGTAGCGGTACGTCATCATTTCCAGGATGTAGGGGCCCTCGCCCGCGCGGCAGTGCTCGACGGCGCGCTCACCCGCATCGCGGACCGCGCGCACATCCATGCCGTCCACCTGCTCGAAGGGAATGCCGAAGGCCGCGCCGCGCGCACCAAGCTGTTCCGCCATGGCGGTGGAACGGCTTGCCGCCGTGCCCATGGCATAACGGTTGTTCTCGATGATGAAGATCACGGGGAGCTTCCAGATCGAGGCCATGTTGAAGGCCTCGTAGACCTGGCCCTGATTTGCCGCACCGTCACCGAAATAGGCAACCGAGACATTGTCATTGCCGCGGTACTTGTTGGCGAAGGCAAGCCCCGCGCCGAGCGGCACCTGGGCGCCGACGATGCCGTGGCCGCCAAAGAACTGCTTCTCCCGGCTGAACATGTGCATGGAACCGCCCTTGCCCTTTGAGAGGCCGCCGCGCCTGCCGGTCAGTTCCGCCATGACGCCCTTGGCATCCATGCCGCAGGCCAGCATGTGGCCGTGGTCGCGGTAGGAGGTGATGACCTGGTCGCCTTCCTTCTGCGCCATCTGCATGCCGACAACGACGGCTTCCTGGCCGATATAGAGGTGGCAGAAGCCGCCGATGAAGCCCATGCCATAAAGCTGGCCGGCCTTTTCCTCGAAGCGCCGGATCAGCAGCATCTCACGGTAGGCGTGGAGTTCTTCCTCGGTCGTGAAGCCACTGTTGGTGAGGTTCGCTTTCTCACCCTTCTGCTGCTTGCGCGAGATGTAGGCCGATTTGACCGCCATGAATGCTTCCTCCAGCCGAGATAGATGAGGAACTCATACCATTAAATGGTTGAGAATGCAGGAGGAATCAAAGATTAACCAGATTATGGTTTATACGGCGGATTTCGTTCAGGATTTACCTTGCGGTGAAGGCTACCACATCGGTGGGCTTCGCCAGTTCGAGGTTGCCGCGCGCCAATTCGTCGAGAAGATCGGGGTCGATGCTCTCGGGCCGCAGCAGGACAACCTTGTCCTCCAGCCTCTGCCGGTCGGCTTTGAAATGCGCATGGCGGACGGCGAGCTCCGCAAGCCGCGCCTCAAGCCCGGCCTTGTAGGGATAGCCACGTGGCCCCTCCCGCGCATGCCAGCCAAAATAGCCAAGCAGCGCGAAGCAAACGCAGGTCACGATGAAATCAAAGCGGCGCATGGAAACTCCAGAATCCGATGACAAGGTTTCGGACGGGTGG
>JBEILC010000309.1:0-2630 GCA_040379425.1 Hyphomicrobiales bacterium | reverse complement strand
GACATCATCTTCTTCTGGGTCGCCCGCATGATGATGATGGGTCTGCACTTCATGGGTGAGGTGCCGTTCCACACCGTTTACATCCATGCCCTTGTCCGTGACGAGAAGGGCCAGAAGATGTCGAAGTCCAAGGGCAATGTCATCGACCCCCTGGAACTGATCGACGCCTATGGCGCGGATGCGCTGCGCTTCACACTCGCCGCCATGGCCGCACAGGGGCGTGACATCAAGCTCGCCAAGTCGCGCGTCGAGGGTTACCGCAACTTTGGAACAAAACTATGGAACGCCGTACGCTTCGCCGAGATGAATGGCGTGGCGCATGATCCCAACTACGATCCGCTGGCCGCGCGCGTCACTGCCAACCGCTGGATCGCGGGTGAAACGGCGCGCACCGAAGCGCGTGTGCGTACCGCGCTCGACGAGTACAAGTTCAACGAGGCCGCGGGCGCTCTTTACCAGTTCGTATGGAACGTCTTCTGCGACTGGTATCTCGAACTGATCAAGCCGATCCTCACCGGAACGGATGAGGCCGCGAAAACCGAGACCCGCGCCAGCACCGCTTGGGTGAAGGACCAGATCCTCATTCTCCTCCACCCCTTCATGCCCTTCGTGACGGAAGAACTCTGGCAGCAGACGGCCAAGCGCGACACATGGCTGATCGAGACGAACTGGCCCTCCTACAAGGGCCTGGGCGATGCGCAGGCCGATGCCGAGATGGAGTGGGTGATCCGCTTCATCTCCGAGGTGCGCTCGGTGCGCGCCGAAATGAACGCTCCCGCGGGCGCCAAGATCGCCTCCGTGATCGTCAGCGCCAACAGCGAAACACGCCGCCGCGCGGACGGCTGGGAGAACGAGATCATGCGCCTTGCGCGGCTCTCGTCCATCTCCTTCGAGGATCAGGTGCCCAAGGCCTCCGCCCAGATCGTGCTGGAGGAGGCGACGGTGGCCCTGCCGCTCGAGGGTGTTATCGACTTCGCCGCCGAGAAGTCTCGCCTTGCCAAGGAACTCGAGAAGATCGCCAAGGACATAGCCGCCATCGATGGTCGCCTGAACAACCCGGGCTTCGTCGCCAAGGCGCCGCCCGAGGTGCTTGAGGAAAGCCGCGAGCGCAAGGGCGAACTCGAAGCGCGCAAGGCCAAGGTCGACGAGGCGCTGGCGCGGCTCGGGTGATGCATGGGGCGTGACGCCAGCGTCATCAGCCGGATCTTCCGCGTGATCGGGGCACGGCTGCTGCCCACGGTGCCCTTCGACGGGACTTCGCCTCACAAGGGCCTGTGGGAGCGATGGACGCGCGCCCAGCCACAGCGTGGCGGCGTTACGGCCTCGCGGGCAACGTCAGCAGCACGCTGACCTGCATCGTACTGAGTGACCTTCACATTGGAAGCCACGGCGGAGACCTTGAGCGGCTGTCCGGCATCGTGGACGAGGTTCTGGCGCGCCGTCCGGGCCTTGTGCTGCTGGGTGGCGACGATGTGAACATGCAGGTCTTCGGCGGTGGCCGCGTGCGTCCGGAAGAGATAGCTGAAATACTGGCGCCCTTGGCGCGTGCCGCACCGGTTGCAGCTGTGCTCGGCAACCATGACGCGGAGTATGGGGTCAGGATTGTCGCCGAGGCTCTGGAAGCCGTCGGCATACCGGTGCTCCTCAATGCGGTACAGCGGCTCGATACGGATTCGGGCATGATTGACGTCGCGGGCCTCGAAGACCATCGGACAGGACAGCAGGACACGGCGGGTGTCTTCGCCAGACTGAGCGACCCGTCACGCACACTGGTGCTTGCGCACGACCCTGCGAGTTTTGCGGCTGTTCCGGCTGGCCCGATTGTTACCGTATCGGGCCACACCCATGGCGGACAGATCCGGCTTCCCGGACTGGGAGCCATTGTCAATGCTAGCCGTGCCCCGCTGCGCTGGACGCATGGCCACATCATCGAGGGTAAACGCCATCTCGTCGTGTCCGCAGGGCTTGGCACCAGCGTTCTGCCGCTGCGGCTCAACTGCCCGCCGGAGATCGCCGAACTGGTGATCGAGCCTCGCTGACTGCAAGAGAAGATCCAGGCTTCGCCTGGGTTCACTTCAGCTCTTCGAAATCACCGGGTTTCCAGCTCTTGTCGAACCAGGGTTCGAGCGGGCCATAAAGGCGGAGCAGGGTGTTCCAGCCCTTGCCCGGTATGGTTTGTACCCAGTTGCCTTCCTGGCCCGCCGGAGCGGTGGGCCCGAACCACACGGTCGCGGAGCCATCCTCGTTCAGCTTGATGTCCTTCGAGAGGCTGTCGACACCGGCGAGCTTCTGGCCGGTTTCCAGCAATGATCGCGACTGGTTATCGTAAACAGTGAAGGACCAGAAGTTGTTTGCCGGGATGGGGCCGGGCAGCGTGATCTTGTAGGTCTTGCCGCCGTCGAAGTAGTTGCCATCCTTGTCGCGGAAGGCGCCCGCATAGGCGGAGCCCGTGCCGGGCTTGGCATCCGCCATGGCAGGCGTGATGCCGGTCGCGTAGTAGAAGAAGGTCGAGCGTATGTCGAGCATCAGTTCCGCAGCGTCGCGGAATTTCAGCGTGCCGACGCTGGTGTTCATCTCATCCGGCGTGAGGATTGATGCAGGTGGATCTGCCTTGAACTGGGGCGAGTCCG
>JBEILC010000308.1:0-2660 GCA_040379425.1 Hyphomicrobiales bacterium | reverse complement strand
TTCGGCAAGGCGCTCGGCGGCGGCGCGCTGGGCCCTCAGCTTGTCGGCGAGTGCATCCTGCTGAGCATTGTCCGGCGCGCGCGGGGTGGCGCGCGGCGGCGGCGGGGCCGGCGATGCGGACGGGCCTTCGGCGGAGTGGGCAGAGCGCGGCGCACGCGGCGCCATGGGGGCGGGCTTGGTCACAGGCTGAGCGCCGGACGGGCGCTCCTGGTCCCCACCCTCTGACCCATCGCGGAACTCGTCGGACAGCTTCGGCATTTCCTTCGCCCCAATCCCAAGGCGCTCACGCCAGTTTCGCTTGTCCGGCCCTGAGCCGTTGGTCGAATTTTGATCCATATGACCTTATCGCCTCTACATCTCTTCGGCGGGCCTCACCCCAAGGATCCGAAGGCCATTCGCCAAAACATAACCAATCGCCCGCAAGAAGGCGAGACGTGTTGTGGTCAGATTCATATCTTCCTTCAAAATAAATCTCAATTGCGGCGAGTCTTTGCCCTTGTTCCACAGGGCGTGGAATTCCCCAGCCAGCTCAAAAAGATAGAAGGCAACCCGATGCGGCTCATGCGCGAGGGCGGCAGCCTCGACCAGGCGGGGATATTCCGCCAGGCGGCGGGCGATCGTCAGTTCCTGCTCATCCATGAGCTGGGTGAAGTCGGGCTGGGGGGCGGGGCGGAACCCTTCCGACGCCGCATTGCGGATGACTGAGCAGGTTCGGGCATGGGCGTACTGGACGTAGAAGACCGGATTGTCCTTCGACTGCTCGGTGACCTTGGCGAAATCGAAATCCAGCGGCGCCTCGTTCTTGCGGAACAGCATCATGAAGCGCACGACATCAGCACCGACCTCGTCCACGACATCGCGCAGCGTGACGAATTCGCCCGCCCGCTTCGACATGCGCATGGGCTCACCGGCGCGGTAGAGCTTGACGAGCTGGCAGAGCCTTACGATCACATCGACAGCGCCCTTGCCAGCCAGGGCCGCGGCAACGGCCTCAAGCCGCTTCACATAGCCGCCGTGGTCAGCCCCCAGCACATAGATCAGCTCCTTGTAGCCGCGCGAAATCTTGTTGCGGCTGTAGGCCACATCCGATGCGAAATAGGTGTATGACCCATCGGATTTCAGCAGCGGCCGGTCGATGTCGTCGCCGAAATCGGTGGCGCGGAACAGCGTCTGCTCGCGGTCTTCCCAGTCCTCCGGCACCTCGCCCTTGGGCGGCGGCAGGGTGCCCTGATAGACGTGGCCCGCCGCGCGCAGATCGGCGATGGCGGCCGCGACCTCGCCTGAATCATGGAGCGACTTTTCCGAGAAGAACACTTCCTGCCGGATGTTGAGGGAGGCGAGATCCTCGCGGATCAGCGCCATCATCATGTCCATCGTCCGGGCGCGCACGATGGGAAGCCATTCGGACTCCGGCTTGGCCTTGAGGGCGGGGCCGAATTCCTGCACCAGCGCCTCGCCCACGGGCTTGAGGTAGGAGCCGGGATAGAGGCCGGAGGGAATCTCTCCGATGTCATCTCCCAGCGCCTCGCAATAGCGCAGGTAGGCGGACCGCGCGAGCACGTCCACCTGGGCCCCGGCATCGTTGATGTAGTATTCGCGGGTGACCTCGAAGCCGGTCTCGACCAGCAATTGCGCCAGCGCATCACCAAAGACGGCGCCGCGGACATGGCCCACATGGAGCGGGCCGGTCGGGTTGGCCGAGACGTATTCGACATTGGCCTTCTTGCCGCGGCCCAATCCCGAGCGGCCATAGGCCTCGCCCAGCGCCAGGATACTGTTCAGGACGCGCGGCCAGACCGCGGGCATCAGCCTGAGGTTGATGAAGCCGGGGCCAGCGATCTCAACCGCGGCGACGTCCGGATGGGTGCGGAGCTTCTCCGCAATCGCCTCCGCGAGCGCGCGCGGCGGCTTGCCGAAGGCCTTGCTGAGGACCATCGCGGCATTGGTGGAGATATCGCCATGGGAGGGGTCGCGCGGGGGCTCCGCCGTGACGCGCGAGAGGTCAAGGGCCGCCGCAACGACCTGCTCCGACGCAACCGCCGCAACGGCGCCGCCGATCGCAGCCAGAAACTCGGAAAACAGGTTCATGCCGACTGTTAAACTGTTGAACTCACACCCTGTCCCGCCCCTAGCGGAAAAGCGGATCGAGGTCAAACAGCCTCTTATGCTGTTCCAGCGCGTAGCGGTCCGTCATGCCGGCGATGAAGTCGCAAACCTGGCGGGCATAGCGCGGCGTACCGGCGAGGTGGGCCGCTTCCCGCCAGTTCTGTGGGAGAAGCTTCGGGTCATTCATGTATGCGGTGAAGAGTGCGGCCACCACACGCCGGGCGCGGTCCATGATTTCCTCAACCTTTTCGTGGCGGTACATCTTTTCGTTGAGAAAGGACTGCAGCATGCGGTTGTGCTCCTGCATCTGCTTCCCGAAGCAGACGAGGAGGTCACCCAGCGCCCGCACATCGCTGGCGGAGCGGGGTTTCAGCGTTTCGGCCCGCCGCAGGGTTTCGGCCACCACGTCCTGCACCATGGCGGAAATCACGCGCCTGACCGTCTCATGCACTGCCCGGTCGTGTTCAATGCCGGGATAGAGCCTCACCACCTGCCCCAGCGCCTCGCCCGCCAGGGGAATGTCCCCCAAGTCGATCAGGGCGAAAAGCCCGGCG
>JBEILC010000307.1:0-2675 GCA_040379425.1 Hyphomicrobiales bacterium | reverse complement strand
TTTCGTTCGTCCACATCGGCGGCCCCTCCGAATCAGGCCGCCACCCTTGAATCACATCTGGTTCAGATGATTCAAGAACTCACCGGACAGGCTCTCAGGACACGATAACCTGTGCGGTTGACCTGCTTGCCAGGATGCGAGAATACCTTGATCAACGCAGGGAAGAGTGATGGCGCTCAATCTGCACGAATGGCTTAGCTACCGCTAATCCTTGTCTCGTAACCGCAAGCAGCGACGTACTCCTCAACGACTTGCTCGATGGCACCAAAGATGGACTGCCCCTGAGCGTCCTTCATTTCGATCCTCACAACGTCTCCAAAATGAAGGAATTCCGTTCTTGGCGATCCTTTCATGAGGGTCTCAACCATGCGGATTTCAGCAATACAGGAGTAACCCAAGCCACCCTCACTGACGGGTCGACCGGGGCCGCCAGTGCCGTCCCGATTCGAAACCGTACCTGAGCCTATAATTGTTCCAGCCGCCAGCGGCCGCGTCTTGGCAGCATGTGCGATAAGTGCCGGGAAGTTGAAGGTCATGTCGACACCCGCATTGGCACGGCCAAAAGGCTTTCCGTTGAGATCGACAATCAGCGGGAGATGCACCTTGCCGCCATCCCAGGCCTTGCCGAGTTCTTCGGGAGTCACAGCGACGGGCGAGAAGGCGGAAGACGGCTTCGACTGTAGGAAGCCGAAGCCCTTGGCTAGCTCTCCTGGAATGAGGTTCCTGAGGCTTACATCGTTCACCAGCAGGACAAGACAGATGTACTTTCCAGCATCGGCCGACGACACCCCCATGGGAGCGTCGGTCGTCACGACCGCAACTTCGCCTTCGAAGTCAATACCGTAGGCCTCGTCAGCCATGAGAATAGGATCGCATGGTGCCAGGAAGGAGTCTGATCCCCCTTGATACATCAGCGGATCCGTCCAGAAGGGGAGCGGCATCTCCGCACCCCGGGCGCGGCGGACGAGTTCAACGTGGTTCACGTAGGCGGATCCATCAAGCCACTGATAGGCGCGCGGCAAGGGTGAGGTGCATTCATGTTCATCGAAACGGATGCTCGGAACAGAATCGTGTTCGAGCTGTTCAGAAAGATCAGAAAGGAGTGGCGCAACTGTCTCCCAGTTTTCAAGCGCCTCCTGCAGTGTGTGGGCGATATTGTATGCCGCAGTGGCACGGGTGAGATCGCGCGACACGACGACAAGTTTCCCGTCGCGGCCGGATTTCAATGAAGCGAGCTTCATGGGTTTCCGGTGAACTTTCGATCGAGTCCATCCCAGCACCGGTGATAGTCAGATTGGAGCGTGGGAAGGGACGCGGCATAGGCGGTGAGGTGTTGCGGATACCGGGTCTCGAACATGAAGGCGAGCGTATCGGTGAGCTTGTGCGGCTTCAGTTCCTCGGTGGACGCCTTGGTGAATGCCGCGAGGTCTGGACCATGCGGAAGCATGCAATTATGGAGGCTTATGCCACCAGGCAGGAAACCATCAGGTTTCGCATCGTAACGCCCATGGATCAGCCCCATGAATTCCGACATGATGTTAAGATGATACCATGGGGGCCGGAAAGAGTGCTCTGCCACCATCCAACGTTCTGGAAAGATCACGAAGTCAACATTTGCCGTTCCCTCCTCACCTGTAGGAGCCGTCATGACCGTAAAGATGGAAGGATCGGGATGGTCAAAGAGGATGGCACCGACTGGAGAGAATGTTCTGAGATCATACTTGTACGGGGCGTAGTTACCGTGCCAACCGATGACATCGAGCGGAGAGTGCCCAATTTCGCAAAGATAGAACTTTCCGCACCACTTCACCCATACATGGCAAGGCGATTCCTTGTCTTCGTATGCGGCGACGGGGGTCTTGAAGTCACGCGGATTGGCGAGGCAGTTTGCGCCGATGGGACCGCGGCCCGGCAGGGTAAACTTGGCACCGTAATTCTCGCAGTAGTAGCCGCGCGCAGGGCCCTCCACGAGTTCGACCTTGAACTTCATGCCCCGCGGCATGACGCAGATTTCCCCGGGCTTCAGCGTGATTCTGCCAAGTTCCGTGAAGAAGCAAAGGACGCCCTGCTGCGGCACGACGAGAATCTCGCCATCGGCATTGTAAAAATAGTCGTCCAGCATCGAAGTGTTGACGAAATAGATGCCGGCCGACATGCCGACCTGAGTATGCACATCACCCGCCGTCGTCATGGTGCGAAGGCCGGACAGAAAGGTCAGATATCCCTCCGGCGGCTCTGGCGGGCTCCAGCGCAACGGACCGATCGGCAGGTCGTGTTTGTCGATGCAGGGAGCCGTCTTCCAGAATGGGAGCTGAGCTTCAGTGAAGCGCGAGGTGTGGCGCACGCTGGGCCGCATCCGGTAGAGCCCGGTCCGTTCATTGGTGCCGCGCGGCGCGGTGAAGGGCGAGCCCGACAGCTGCTCTGCATAGAGGCCGTAGGTGCATTGCTGAGGGGAGTTCTGGCCATAGGGCAGAACTCCCGGCAGGGCTTCCGTTTCGAAGTCATTTCCGAAGCCGGGCATGTAGCCCGAAACAATAGCACTCCGCATGGCCTTATCCAATTAGTTGCACTTGCGACTAACTGATTTAGTTGCACATGCAACCAGTTTCTGTCAAGCTTCAATCATGGAAAGCAACTTCGTACTCAATGATTTTCTGCCGTTCCGGCTCAATGTC
>JBEILC010000306.1:0-2695 GCA_040379425.1 Hyphomicrobiales bacterium | reverse complement strand
TCCTTTGCGAGGGTGTCATTGGTCCCTCAAGGGTCAGTCGGGAGGCGCGGGCGCTGCCCGGCGCGGGAGTGCTGATCCTTGTGGGACCAGCGGGAGAGCGCTGAGCAGCGCCCGCGAACCGGCAGGACTTTTTCGCAGAACGGAGAGCGCTTGCCTTGACTTTCCCCTGGAAAGCCCCGCTGCCTCTCGGCGCGGAGATCGTAATGTCTCCGGGTCCCTCCGCCCGCCCCCGGGCACGTGGCGTACGTTGAACCACGCCCGCAGGCCTGCCCTCCACCCCGCCCGAGCTCACCGTCATGAGCAGGACCCCGTGTGGGGAGGAGTGATGCAGGGCTAGCAGGTGTAGGAATAAATGTCAAGGAGTATATTCCGTAGTGTCGTTTCTTCCGTCACCCCGGTGTATGCGGCGCGACCCCCACCCCGGCCCCTCCCCACAAGGGGGAGGGGTGGGGGTACCGCGCGTGAGAGCGCCTACCGCAACCGCCGCGGCTTCACTGGCTCCGCATTCAGCGGGTCCTCGGGCCAGGCCTGTTTGGGGAAGCGCCCTCATCCACAATTCTCAGCCAAGGCCAGCGTTCGCGGTAGTGTTCTGCCTTGGCGCGCCATAACTCTTCACGCGGCAGCACCGGGTTGATGCGCAGGATGCCTGCTTCAAGATCAGCGAAGCCGTCAGGGGCGAAGACCTCGCCAGACGCCACATCAATTCCGACGCAGGTGCAGCGAACAAGATAGCGGGCGATCCCGTCCCGCGTGGAATGGAGCTGCGGATATTCGCTTCCGAAGCGCTGCTCATACCAAAGATGGACCCGCGCCTGGTTCTTCACCTCGACGGGAAGGCCGAGCCGATCTGCCAGCCGGGCGACACGCCGGATGACGGAGTCTTCCCCCTCCCACGAAAGGTCGGATCCGTCGAAATAGAAGACGTCATAATCCTTGATATTCTCTGACGGTGGCCGGGCGGACAGGACATTCCAGACAGTTTGGAACAGGCACCCGGCTGTGAGGTGGCATTGCGGCAGGGAAAGCTCCGCAAGGCCGTCGAGGAGCAGACGGTTGTGGGCGTTGGAGAGGGCGATTTCGCGGAAGGAAGCAGAGTCGAGCATAGGATGACGTTAGGGTGAGTCGCGGATGAAAGGTCATGAAAGACTGACACTTGCCGTCACCCCGGCGCAGGCCGGGGTCCGGCTTCGGGCGGATACCCACGTGGACGGAAAGCTGGATCCCGGCCTTCGCCGGGATGACGGCAAACGGGAGTGTGCGGGCGGACGAAAGCCGGGAACCTACCGCAGCCGTCTCGGCTTCACCGGCGCGGCGTTGAGCGGGTCCTCCGGCCAGGCGTGCTTGGGGTATCTGCCGCGCATGTCGGAGCGCACCGATGGGTAGCCATTGGTCCAGAAGGTTTCGAGCGACTGGGTGACGGCCAGGGGCCTCCCGGCGGGGGACAGCAGTTCGATCCGCAACGGGCTGCGGCCCTCTGCGATGGCGGGGGTGCGGGCAAGGCCGAACATTTCCTGCAGCCGCACGCGCAGCACGGGGTCTCCCTCCGTCTCGTAGTCGATGCGGACATCGGCGCCCGAGGGCACCTCGATCCGCACCGGGGCGAGGCGGTCCATCTTGCGGGCCAGCTCATGCGGGATCATGGACTGGATGATCTGGTGCATGTCGAGGCGGTCCAGATGCGCCTTGCGGCTGATGCCGGCGAGATAGGGGGCGAGCCACTCGCCAAGCCCTGCCAGAAGCGCCTCGTCAGACAGGTCCGGCCAGCCCTCTTCCGGGAACAGGCGGCGGAGGAACATGGCCCGCGCGCGGAGGATCTTTGCGCCATCCGTCCACGGCAGCGCGGTCAACCCCATCTCCCGCACGCCGTCCGTCATGGCCTCGGCAATCAATGCGGGGCCGGCGTTGGAAGACGGCTTCTCCTCCAGCACCAGCGCGCCGAGACGGCGGGACCTGGTGGCGCTCACGGCCCGCGCACGGCTGTCCCAGAACACGCCGTCACGCGTTTCGATCTGGCCGCCGAAGTTCTCCTCGATCTCCCGGAGCGACAGGGGGGCCGCGAGGAAGATTTTCTGGTCACCCGCAGCTCCATCGGTCGTCGCCACGGCGAGGAAGTCCTGCGTCACCAGCCCGTCATGCTCCGGCAGCACCGCGCCGCCGCCGCCTGAAAGACGGTAGCGCCGGTCGCCGCCGCGCCGCTGGGCGATGCGGTCGGGGAAGGCATAGGCCACCAGCAGGCCGGGGCTGACATCGCTGTCACCCTCCTTGATGCCCGCGATCTGGCGGATCTGCTTCGACACCTGGCGGATGCGGTCCCGTGCCGGCCCGCGGAGCTGCGAAAGCCGCGCGGTGATATCCACGCCCACATCGCGCGGCAGCCCGTCGCGCTCGGACAGCATCGCGGCGAGGTCGGCGGCAAGCACGCTCCGCCCCTTCACCACCATATGGGCGAGGCGAGGGTGCAGCGGGAGCCTCACCATCTCCTTGCCAAGGCCTGTGATCTTGTTCTCCGCATCCAGCGCTTCGAGCCGCTTCAGCAGATCCTGCGCCTGGGCGAAGGGGGCGGCGGGCGGCGGATCGAGCCAGGGCAGCGAGGCGGGATCGGCAACGCCCCAGGCGGCGAGTTCCAGCACCAGCGGTGCAAGGTCAGCGACGAAGATTTCCGGCTCGTCATGAGGCTTCAGCGCGCGCGTCTCGG
>JBEILC010000305.1:0-2703 GCA_040379425.1 Hyphomicrobiales bacterium | reverse complement strand
CGGGCGGCAAGGACCTGACCGTCGCCTCCGTCGATGACGGCCGACGCGCGGCGGAATCGATCCATCAGTTCCTCACGGCATAAGGGGAAAAGCCATGGCTGACCTTCGCTCCACCTTCATCGGCATCAAGTCTCCCAACCCCTTCTGGCTGGCCTCCGCTCCGCCGACCGACAAGGAATACAATGTCGTGCGCGCCTTCAAGGCGGGCTGGGGCGGTGTTGTGTGGAAGACGCTGGGCGAGGAAGGCCCGCCCATCGTCAACGTCAACGGCCCGCGCTATGGCGCGATCCATGGTGCGGACCGGAGGCTCCTCGGCCTCAACAATATCGAGCTCATCACCGACCGGCCCCTCGAGGTGAACCTCCAGGAGATCAAGAAGGTCAAGCGCGAGTGGCCGGACCGGGCGATGATCGTCTCGATCATGGTCCCGTGCACGGAGGATAGCTGGAAGGCCATCCTGCCGCGCGTCGAGGAGACGGGCTGCGACGACATCGAGCTCAACTTCGGCTGCCCGCATGGCATGAGCGAGCGCGGCATGGGCTCCGCCGTGGGCCAGGTGCCGGAATACATCGAGATGGTCACCCGCTGGTGCAAGCAGTATTCGCGCATGCCGGTGATCGTGAAGCTCACCCCCAACATCACCGACATCCGCTACCCCGCGCGCGCCGCGCACAAGGGGGGTGCTGACGCGGTCTCGCTGATCAACACCATCTCATCCATCGTCTCGGTGGATCTCGACAATTTCGCGCCCATGCCGACGATCGATGGCAAAGGCAGCCATGGCGGCTATTGCGGGCCCGCGGTGAAGCCCATCGCCCTCAACATGGTGGCCGAAATCGCGCGGGACGCGGAAACCCGCGGACTTCCCATCTCTGCGATCGGCGGCATCACCACTTGGCGTGACGCGGCAGAGTTCATCTCCATGTCGGCGGGAACCGTCCAGGTGTGCACCGCGGCCATGACCTATGGCTTCCGTATCGTCGAGGAAATGAAGACGGGCCTTGCGCGCTGGATGGATGAGAAGGGCTATGCCTCGATCGAGGACTTCCGCGGCCGCGCGGTGCCAAATGTCACGGACTGGCAGTACCTGAACCTCAACTATGTGACCAAGGCCAGAATCGACCAGGACCTCTGCATCAAGTGCGGCCGCTGCTATGCCGCCTGCGAGGACACGTCCCACCAGGCCATCATGAAGGAAAAGGACGGCAAGCGGCACTTCGAGGTGATGGATGACGAATGCGTCGCTTGCAATCTATGCGTGGAAGTGTGCCCGGTGGACAATTGTATCACAATGGAGCGGCAGACCGAAGGCGTGGACCCCCGCACTGGCAAGAAGATCAACCCTGATTACGCAAATTGGACAACCCATCCGAACAATCCCATGGCGCTGAAGGCGGCGGAATAGCGGAAGGTTCCGAAAAAAGAGCGGTATGCGCTTGCCGCGGGCCGGGTAACGGTCTAGAATGCTGCAATGCACGGTTCGTTTCCCAGTTCCCTTCCGGACGTTCTGCAGCGGTGTGAAAACTGCTCAGTACGGCACCAGGCTGTGTGCGGGGCCATGGACGATGTCCAGGTCAAGAAGCTCGCGCAAATCGCTCACCGAAAAAAAATCAGCGCCGGCCGGACCATCATCTCGGATGAAGCGCCGGTGGACTTCTTTGCAAACGTCATCTCCGGCGCCATCAAGCTGACCAAGACCCTGCCAGATGGCCGCCAGCAGATCGTGGGGCTGCTCTTCGCGCCGGACTTCCTGGGCCGTGCCTATTCCAAGAACAATCCCTATACGGCCGAAGCTGCAACCGATGTCGAGATCTGTACCTTCCCCAAAGCCGCCTTCGAGCGGCTGGTGGGAGAATATCCCGGCCTGCAGCAGCGCCTGTTCCAGCACACGCTGGACGAGCTCGATGCGGCGCGCGACTGGATGCTGCTCCTCGGCCGCAAGACGGCGGAGGAGAAGGTCGCAAGCTTCCTCTACATGCTGGCGCGCCGCAGCATGCTCACCGGTTGCGTGCACAAGGGAACACCCGGTGCCGCGGCCTTCGAGCTGCCGCTGACGCGCTCCGACATCGCGGATTACCTGGGCCTGACCATCGAGACGGTGAGCCGCCAGCTGACCCGCCTCAAGACCTCGAACGTCATCCGCCTCAGCACCAACCGCCTTATCATGGTGCCGGATCTCGACAGGCTGGCGCAGGCTGCCGGGCAGGAGAGCGGCCGGCATTGATCGGCATCAAGGCACGGCCCTGACATTCTCTCCAAGACTTGAGCGGTAACGGGAGAACGATGGATGAGCTACAAGACAATTCTGGTGTCCCTGAACGAGGTGGGCCGCATCGCCGAGCTGGCGGCGGCCGCCGTTGAACTCGCGCGGCAGACCGGCGCGCATGTGTCGGGCCTCTATGTGATCCCCGCGGTGCAGGTCTATCCTTCGGTGGGTTTCGAAGCCGCACCCCAGGTGTTCGAGGGCAACCGCACATTCTTCAAGGACAATGCCCAGCGCGTGAAGCAGGCCTTCGAGCAGGCGATGCGCGGGGAAGGCCTGCCCTATGACTTCCACCTTCTCGATGCGCGGACACCGGTGATCGCCGAGGAGGTGATCGCCATTGGGCGGAGTGCTGACCTCGTTGTCGTGTCGGCGACCAACCCTGACGAGATCACGGGCGTCGAGCGCGACTTCGTGGAGCAGGTGGTGATGGCCGTGGG
>JBEILC010000304.1:0-2762 GCA_040379425.1 Hyphomicrobiales bacterium | reverse complement strand
GGGGCCTGCCGTTCGGTCTAGAACCCCGTCCCAGAACGGATTTTGGGGCAGCATGTTCAAGAAGATTCTGATCGCAAACCGCGGCGAGATCGCCTGCCGCGTCATCAAGACCGCCCGCAAGATGGGGATCAGGACGGTTGCCGTCTATTCGGATGCCGATGCCCGCGCCCTCCATGTGGACATGGCGGACGAGAAGCTCCACATCGGCCCGCCGCCCGCCGCCCAGTCCTATTTGCTGATCGAGAAGATCGTCGAAGCGTGCCTCAAGACCGGGGCCGAGGCCGTGCACCCGGGCTATGGCTTCCTCTCGGAGCGGTCGGCCTTCCCGAAGGCGCTGCAGGCGGCGGGGATCACCTTCATCGGCCCCAACCCCGGCGCCATCGATGCGATGGGCGACAAGATCGAATCGAAGAAGGCGGCCGCCGCCGCCAAGGTCTCCACCGTGCCCGGCTACATGGGCATCATCGATGACGCGGACGAGGCCGTGAAGATCGCGGGCGAAATCGGTTACCCCGTGATGATCAAGGCCTCCGCCGGCGGCGGCGGCAAGGGCATGCGGATTGCTTATTCGGAAGCCGAGGTGAAGGAGGGCTTCACCCGTGCCAAGTCGGAGGCCAAGTCCTCCTTCGGCGATGACCGGGTGTTCATCGAGAAGTTCATCCTCAACCCGCGCCACATCGAGATCCAGGTGCTGGGCGACAAGCATGGCAATGTGATCTATCTGGGCGAGCGCGAATGCTCGATCCAGCGGCGCAACCAGAAAGTCATCGAGGAGGCGCCATCGCCTTTGCTCGACGACAAGACGCGCCGCGCCATGGGCGAGCAGGCCGTGGCGCTTGCAAGAGCCGTCAACTACGATTCCGCAGGCACGGTGGAATTCGTGGCGGGCCAGGACCGCTCCTTCTTCTTCCTCGAGATGAACACCAGGCTCCAGGTGGAGCATCCGGTCACCGAGCTCGTCACCGGCATCGACCTCGTGGAGCAGATGATCCGCGTGGCCGCGGGCGAGGAACTTGCGATCCGCCAGAAGGACGTGACGCTCAAAGGCTGGGCGGTCGAAAGCCGCATTTATGCGGAAGACCCGTATCGGAACTTCCTGCCCTCCACCGGGCGGCTCGTCAAATACCGTCCGCCGGCGGAGAGTTCCGCCAATGGCATCACGGTGCGCAATGACACCGGCGTCTATGAGGGCGGCGAGATCTCGATCTATTACGATCCGATGATCGCCAAACTCTGCACCCATGCACCAACCCGCATCGCGGCGATCTCATCCATGGCGGACGCGCTCGATGCCTTCCACATCGATGGCATCCAGCACAACATCCCCTTCCTCTCGGCCATCATGGAAAATCCGCGCTGGCAGTCCGGCGCCCTGTCCACTGGCTTCATCGTGGAGGAATTCCACGGCGGCTTTACCGGCCATGAGCTGACGCCCGGGATCAAGGAAACGATGGCGCGGGTTGCCACCGTGCTGGACCACGTGGAAAACCGCCGGAAGCGCCTCATCAACGGCCAGATGACCGGCAATGGCGTCAAGTTCGCCACCTCCCGCATCGTGAAGCTGGGCAAGGACTGGCTGCCCGTCACCATCTCTGAAGCAACCGACGCGCTCGCCGATGCCTGCGGCTGGGTGCCGGGCCAGCCGGTGTTCTCCGCCGATCTGGGCCAGGGCCGCGTCACCGTGCAGGTGAAGCGCATCCTCAACGGCTACCGCCTGTCCTATCGCGGCGTGGTGCTCGATGCCCATGTCTATACCGGGCGCGAGGCCGCGCTGGCGAAGCTGATGCCGGAGAAGGCCGCAGCCGACACGTCGAAGAAGCTGCTCTGCCCCATGCCGGGCCTCGTCATCGCCATTCCGGCGGTGGTCGGCCAGGAGGTGAAGGCGGGCGAACCCCTGGCCATCGTCGAGGCGATGAAGATGGAGAACATCCTCCGCGCCGAGCGTGACGTGACGGTGAAGGCGATCAACGCCAGGCAGGGCGACAGCCTGCAGGTCGATGCCGTGATCATGGAATTCGCGTGAGCGGGACGGCGATCCAGGCGATCCATGTGATCGTGGAGGGCAGGGTGCAGGGCGTGGGCTACCGCGTCTTCGTGGAACGCGAAGCGAAGGCACGCGGCCTCACCGGCTGGGTGCGGAACCGCTCGGATGGCACGGTCGAAGCCGTGTTTTCAGGTGGTGAGGAAGACCTCCAGAGCATGATCGTCGCCTGCCATCGTGGCCCGCGCCTCTCGCTTGTGCGCAACGTCCGCCAGGGGCCCCACCTCCAAGGTGAATGGAAGGATTTCGCGGTCTGGCCGACGGTGTGAAGGGGAGTCACACATGCGTCCGATGGGCCCTGATCAATTCCGCCAGCGCCGCGACATAGTCCCGCTCAAAATCGAGTTCGAGAACCGCAAGCTGGGGCGTCTCCCGAAACACCGTGGCGAGCTCCGGCGAGACTTCCGCCATCTGCGCAAAGCCGATGGCCAGAGCATAGGCGCGCATCAGCAGCACAAGGCCGGCTCCGGCGGAGAGGGCGAGCTGCCGTTCCAGCGCCCGCCCGGTGGCGGACATCTCTTCGAGCAGGAACAGCTTGAAGTCACGCAGGGCCGTGACAGAGACATTGCGTTCAAGCCGCGTGTGAAGCAGCTGGAGAAGTCCGAGCAGTCCCGGCACGCAGCCCAGAAACTGCCGCCCACGAAGCGGTCCCACAGACTGTCGGACAGCAGCGAGCGCAGCATCATCAAGACCTGGGCGGAGGCCGTTACGGCACGGCGGC
>JBEILC010000303.1:0-2764 GCA_040379425.1 Hyphomicrobiales bacterium | reverse complement strand
GACCCATGTCTCGCCGACGAACACCAGCCGTTTGGGATCAATCCTGCCCTGATGGGTCTTCCAGCGGATGCGCTTGCGGGCGATGTCCGGCCGATCCTGCTCCACTGGCAGGATCGTTTTTTTGAAGCTGAGCCCCTCGGCGCGCACGAAAAGCCAGACCACGCTGACGTGCGTCTTGACACCACGCCCGGCCAGTTCCGCCTTCAGCTTGCGCATCGTGAAAGGGCCGGAGCGGAGGCGCTCACGCAACCATGACGCCGTCGCTCCCGACAGCACCGGCCTCTTGTGGCCGCCGATCTTGCCGTGCTTCAGACTGCCCGTCTCACGCTGCAGCTTCTTCCACTTCGATACGCAGGACGGGCTGATCTTCAGCGCATCCCCGATCGCCCGGATCGTTGCACCGCGCTCCGCAAGCAGAACCGCGCGTTCACGAAGGTCTTCCGAATAAGGTCGCGTCATCCATGCTGGCCTCGCTCCCCAGCAGGAAGCTTGAATCAGAACGCGACTGATTTGGGAACCCTCGATTCCGTCAAATCTGAACCGGCTCTAGCGTCGTCTTGCCGGCGGCCACCAGTGCCGCGAAGACCAGCCATGACGTGTCCTGTTCGTTGAGCCCCGCGCCACGCGCGATGACCAGCGGCGTGATCATGATCGCCGCCAGAATGAGCACCACGGTCTGTGCCGCCATTGCGGCTGCCAGCGGGTGCGGCGCCTGCTCATCCGGTTCATATCGGACAAGGTGACCGCCGCCTTCGACTTCTGCCATGTACCGTCCCCCCAAGCGTGAAACGTGCCCGGTGTGACAATAGCGGCGTTACAAAGGATAACAATCGCAGCTCTTTCAGAGATGGTTCAGCTAGCGCCCAGCGTCCTGGCATCCAGCACGGCAGAGGCCTTGGCCTTCAGCGCCCAGTTTAGTCCCTGCGGGTCGAAGCTGAGCGTCACCTTGCCAACAAGTGCCGCTTGAGGAGCTTGGTGATGATCACCGATCCCAGGCCCTTGTGCCCCGGCGTGGTGACAGGAGGCCCGCCCTGCTCGCTCCATATGATGCTGAACAGGCCCTCCGATACAGCCCAGCCGATCGAAAGCTCGCCACCTTTCCCCGAGAGCGCGCCGTACTTCGCGGCATTGGTCGCCAGATCATGCAACGCCATGCCGACGTTCTGTGCCACGCTGGCGGACACCTGCAAGGGCTCCCCCGAGATATGGATGCGCGATTCGATGAGGTGCTCGTAATGCGCAAGCTGCGAGGCGACGAGGGCTTCAAGATCGACCTCCTTCCACTGGCTGTGCACCAGAAGGTCCTGCGAGGAGGCGAGCCCCGCGAGACGCTCCGAGAAGCGGAGCGTGACGGTCGCGGGGTCCGATGCTTGCGCCATCTGGTGCGCGATCGACTGCACCACCGCAAGAAGGTTCTTCGAACGGTGGTTGACCTCGCGCATCAGCAGCAGGGTCTGTTCCTCCGCCGCCTTGTGGTCGGTGATGTCCTGAATGGTTCCGATCATCTTGAACGGCCCCGCCTCGTCGAAGAGGATGTCGGAGGCGACCTTCACCCAGCGCAGTGCATTGTCGCCCCGCCGGTAGATACGGTACTCCACGTCATAGCGGCGGGCGCCGGCCGGGTCTTCGCCACGCAGGGTCGCATCGTGCACTTTCTGGACGTCGTCGGGATGGAGCGAGGACCAGAACGTGTCCTCGGTGAGGGGTTCGTCCTCACTGATACCCCACACGGCACGCACCGTCTTGTCCCAGTAATGGCAGGGCAGGTTCCGGTAATCGTAGACGAAAACACCAAGCTGACCGGCACGGATCGCCGTCGCCAGGCGGCGCTCACTTTCCTTCAGCCGTTCCTCGGCCAGCCGCCGTTCCTTAACGTCCCGACAGAAAAGCGCAACACCGTCGGTGGCGGGAAAGGCCGAGATATTGACCCATAACTCGTCTTCCGCAGTCGAGAAGCGATACTCGATCATCTCCGGTGCCTGCTCAGTCATCACACGGCGGTAGGCGGTTTCAACGGGCGTGCCCACGACTTCCGGCCAAACCTCCCAGATCGTGCGGCCCTCGATCGCGCTGAAGTCTTGTCTGGCGATGCGCAAAGCCTCACGGTTCATCTGGATGATGTGGAAGCCGTGGTCCATCACGAGGAAGCCTTCCCTGATGGAATCGAGCACCTCCCGCAGCCGCGCCTCGCTGTCGCGCAGCGCCGCTGCCGCCCGCCTTTGGGCCGTGACCTCTTCGACCACGACGTTTACGGCGGCCACCTGCCCGTCAGAACCCCGCACGGGTGACAAGTGCACGATGAAGCTCCGCAAGACGCCGGGTTCGGCCGCAGCCTCACCCTCGACTTCAAGATTCAGGATGGGTTCACCCGTTTCGGCGATCTTGCGGACCAGCCCTTCGCCAAACTCGGCAAGCTTTGGCACCACCTCACGAATGGTGCGGCCCAGATGTGCCTCGATCGACGCGCCATTGATCTGCGCCATACGGGCGTTGATGCGCTGAAAACGGAAGTCTGTTCCGGTGACGGCCATGCCGATCGGGGCGTCGTTGTAGATGGCACTGAGTTCTGACAGGGATTGTTGAACGGCGGAGTGGTCGGCGAGAAGGGTCTGATGATCCTCAAGCACAGCTTCGCTCCCTGGGTACGCCCTGTTGTTGCGGACGTTCTCTCGCGGATCTCTGCCCAGTCCTCATACAACGGCAATCTAGGTCAAAATGAATCTAAAGCTTCATTGTGACAAGCCATTTAACTGAAAGTAAGCGG
>JBEILC010000302.1:0-2764 GCA_040379425.1 Hyphomicrobiales bacterium | reverse complement strand
CTGTAGATCAGGCTATGGGTGGTGCGGGCCGGCGTTCCCTTCCGGCGAAGCACCGGGGCAGCCTTGCCGGTGAAGGTGGCTGTGACGACGCCGGGAACGCAGCCGCCAGCCTCGCGGCTGCCGCGATGCGGTTCGAGGCCCAACTCGTCGAGGGCAAACTTGAGCACCGTGCTCTTGCCCGTGCCGGCATAACCAAAGAGCCGGAACACCTGTTGATCCGGGGTCGCTTTCTGGAACCAGACCTTGATTGCAGCGATGGCGCGCATCTGGGTGTTGGATGGTGTGATGTCAGCCATGATTGGAGTCCCAGCAGCGATTCGCGAATGGGCAGAAGCGGCAGAGATAGAAGTCCGGGGCTGCCGCAATGCGCGGTGGCAGTTCGTGAGCTTCAGCCGCCCGGAGAATTTCGACCGCCTTGTCGGAAAGCGCCTGGGCATGGGGCGCATCGAAGGGCGTGACCTCGTGGAAAAGTTCTTGCGTGTCCTTGTTGAGGGCCGAAAACAGGGTCACCGGCACGTCGAGATAAGCCATGTAGATCTGAACTTGCGCGTAGTAGACGGGCTTTGAAAGTGCGAGCCCGCGCTTGACGAGATCGTTCCAGGACTTGGCGTTGATTGCCTTGTGTTCCCAAAGTGCCGGCCAAGTGATGCCGATGTCAGGTCCGCTGACAATGACGCCATCGATGTGACCGCGGAACTTGCCGCCCGCCACTGAGAAGCCAAACTGACCGCCGTCGCTGCGCTCTGTCCGGAGATCAAACCCAGCGGCGCGCAGCCAGCGGATCGATAGAACCTCGAACACATGGCCTGCTTCGAAGATGCGCAGCACACGGCCATCGAAGTCTTTGCCCTCATCCGGCGGCGTTCCGGTGAACTCGTAAACCAGGCGCCGCGAACAGGGTTCGCCGATGTGCGAGGCGCCGAGATAATCGCGGGGCGGCACCTTCCAGCGTTCTGCCGTAATGGCCGCGTCAATCAGGGTGTTGACGTGGAACGCCGCTTGACTGGTGACGGTGCCGCCATAGGTGAATCCAGATCTGTGATTGAGGTCGACGAGCACTGCCATCACCTAAAATGGAATTTGGTCGTCGAACGGCGTGCTCTTGCGTTTCTCATCCGCCTGCCGCTGTATCGAGTCCTGGAAGCCATCGATGCAGGCTTCGATCAGCCGGTCGATGTCGGCAGCACTTCGATTGAAGAACGGCGCCATCAATCCGAGCTCGATAAGAACTTCGGCGAAGGGACGGCGTGCGTCCTTGATCGCTTGCTGTTCGAAGGGTGTCTTGTCGATCATGCCATTATTCCGGTTTGCCAGTGCCGATCCGGCGTCGAGGCAGCGCAGTGAGCAGAAGCGGTAGTAGGGATAGAGGTCCCAGTGCAGATATTGGCAGTAGCCGAAGCCACGCGACCGCCGTCCGCACAGTGCGCAGGGACTTACCCCAGAACCAGGATCCGGATTGGGTCGTCCTGTGGCCAGCCCGCTTTCGAGAGACGCTGCGACTGCAGCACGATCCAGCGAGAGATGGCGCAGGAGGCCATTGCTTCGAGATCCGCCATTGTGAGGGAGGCAACAGAACGCCGGAGCTGACCATCGCCTTTTCCTGCGAGCCATTCGCCGATCTCCCGTGCCACCTCGCGCGTGACATGCCGCTGCCACTCATCATCCGTCATCGTTCATCCTGCACCGTCAGCAGGGGGACTCACCCGTTGAGCCAGGCGGGACCGGCGGCCTTCGCTGCTGGCTGGGGTTGGGACTGCGGTTGAGCCTGCACCAGTGGAGTCTTGCTGGCCCAGGCGGGCGTCAAGGACTGCTGCGCTGGAGCTGCGGCTTGCGTCTTCGCCTTGGCACCGACGGGATGCGGCGCAACGGACTCGCCGCGCGCAAGAACGGCATACTCCTTGTCAGCAGGCGTCACGACATTGGCGAGGCGGTTCACATCACGATACTGCGGGTTGGAGGCCGGTTCGACCATGATCCGGCTCCAGAATGTGATGCCATCGAGCTGCTTCAGTCCCTGGATGACCCGCTTTGCTTTGGTCGCCTCGCTCATGTCTTCGGGATTGAGACCCAAGGCGGCGTCGATCATGGCGCGGAAGGTGCTCTTGGAGATGTTCCAGCCCTTGGACTGGCCCTTCTCATCGAGCTTGCCACCCTGCACCGTGAACATCTGCCAGAACTTGCGCTTGGCATATGGTCCCTCCATCACCGTGAACTCGCAGTCGAGCATCCTGGCGTCAGAACTGCCTGAGGCTTTGAGCAGTCCCTGATCCATGGGCACCGCGCCATCGACGCCACCAGGGCGGATCGAAAGCCGCAGCTTGGCGAAGGTGCCATCGGGAATAAGGTCCCCCATCACCATCTGCGGGTCAGCCGAATTGAAATCGAAGCTCATGAAGTCCTCCATCAGTTGTGGGTGAGATTGATCTTGGAAAGAAGACGGCCGAGATCGGCGGGCTCGGTTTGATCGAGCCGTCCCGACCGATCCTTGGCAGGAAGGCCGTATGGATTGCCGGCCTTGGTGACGAACAGGCGTTCGCTCGCCTTGTCATCAAGTACTGGCGTCCCACTGCCATCGCGGGAGAAGAGCTGCAGCGAGATCACCTGGTCGACAATGCCGGGAAGCTCGCGGCCAGCCTTGGAGCCCTCTATCTGCGGCTGCCAGGTGGTGACGTTGAACTCGTCGGTCACCTTTTCCAGCACACCGACGAAGATCACGGTTTTTCCCGGGGCATGCTGCAGGTGTTTCAGAAGTCCGATCACCTCG
>JBEILC010000301.1:0-2790 GCA_040379425.1 Hyphomicrobiales bacterium | reverse complement strand
GTGTGTTGGTGAGTGGCCTGACACCGCGTTCGCCAAAGCACGCAGATTAGCAATTGGCGGTCTCGCCGGGCCGTTCAGTGGGGCCAACAATGAAAAGAAGAGACTTCATAGCCTACGGAAGCGCGGCTGCCATGGCAGCTGGCCTCGTCGGTGCAATGACAGGACAAACGGCAGATGCCCAGACGGCTGCCACGTTCGAACTTCATCTCGAGGAAATCCAGGAAGAGATGATTGACGGTGAGGTGCTGTTTGCACTCGCCTATCGACATCCGGTAACGCGCCTGATCAGGCCGACACTGCAAGTCGTCGAGGGCGCGACGGTTTCATTGAAGCTGGTCAACAAGACCCGGAAGCCCAGGCGCTTTGCTCTGACAGGCTTTGCGACAGACAGGTTTCCGATCATCCCTGCGGGATCGTCGCAGACTGTCGTGTTCACAGCTCCAGGTGCCGGAAGCTACATCTATCACGAAAACGCAGAAGGTGCGGTTGGCCGCCTGGTCGGTTTGCATGGGCCCCTCGTGGTCTTGCCCGTGAACGGCAGAACGGCGCTTGGGACAAAGACGCCCTACACGGATCCAACCGCAGCCCAGGCGGCTCTGTTTGATGCTCTTGGCGCATCGACGCGCTTTCCCGGTGAGCCATGGCGCCATGACGTGAACGAGAGAAATCTTGTCTGGATGTTCAGTTCGATCGATCCGGCATTGAATCGTCAGGTCGAGCTCAACCTCGCGATCGACATGGCGGGGCTGCGCAGCAAATTCCTGCCGCGATACTTCACGCTCAACGGTCTGTCGGGGTATGATGCGTCCCACGATCTGGCCACGACGCCCCACGGATATGAGGGCGAGCCTGTCCTCATCCGCACGATGAATGCTGGCCTTGCAACGCATAGTCCACACATCCACGGGAACCACATTTTCACCATTGCAGATGTCGACAGTGGAAGCCTTGCTGTGCGGAAAAGAACCAACATCGTCGAATGCGATAGCTGGGCTCTGCCGCCTCTCTGGCGAAAGGACGTACTGCTTCCTTTCATCAAGCCCGACGATATCCCTGACGGAGCCTGGCCGCCACGAGAAGAAACCTTCCCGCTCTACTACCCAATGCATTGTCACATGGAGATGTCGCAGACTGCCGGCGGCGGAAACTACCCGCAAGGCTTGATTACCCACTGGGAAATGGTCGGTCCGAGAAAGGCAGCCAAGTAATGGTCACGCGCAATTCTGAGTTGTTCGACGCCTTCGGGTGCAAGGTGGCCGCTGACAATCCCGCGACCCCTGATCGGTTGAAGCCTGATGTGACCTTTGACCATCAGGGCGCCGTCAATTTCGACATGGTGATGCCGGATGGAAAAAAGGTTCGCTTCTGGACCTTCCGTGACAAGAATGCCCCATCCTCCGCGAGGCAGTGGCCAGCTCCGCCGATGCGCATGCGCCAGGGTCAGCTCGTTCACTCGACGATTCACGCCAACATCGCGGCCCATACGATTCACCATCACGGACTGAATGCCAGCTCCCACAATGACGGTGTAGGCCACGTCTCGTTCGAGGTTAAAGGGCAGTACACGTATCAGTTTCGTCCCAGTTTTGCAGGAACCTACTTTTACCATTGCCACGTGAATACGGTTCTGCATTTCGAGATGGGGATGTACGGCTTCCTGATCGTGGATCCTCCCAGCGGAAAGGGGCGCCTGTATGAGGGCGGCCCGGCGTATGACGTGGAAGCGCTCTGGGCGTTTGACGATGTTGATCCGAGCTGGCGTGACCTTGGCCATGCTGCCGGGCTGTGCGCCGAGGATGCCGGACTGAACATCTTCAAACCGAAGTACTTCATGATTTCTGGCGTTCCCAGTCCTTTGACGAAGAAGGACCGGAGAGTGGTGGTCAACGCCAAGGTCGGACAGCGCATTCTCGTCAGGCATCTGAATGCTTCGTACTCTGTGGTCTCGACCAGGATCATCGGGCTTGATGCGACAGTGTATGGAATTGATGGTCGCCCGATGTCTCATCCCAGCGCGCCGTGGTCTTCGCCGATTGCGATCCCGGCAGGAACTTCTCTGGATACAACGTCTGCGCAACGCCACGATTTGATCATCGTGCCGACGAAGCCAGGTATCTATCCGGTTATCTCCGAATTTCGTGACTGGATTTCCGGCGATGTGCATGACGCAGGTCGCGGCGTAGTCGAAACCTACATCAACGTGACCGCATGACCGGTAAGTTGCTTCAGGCTGGCCTTGGATTCGCGCTGCTAGCCATCTCTGCCTGCGCGGGACAGTCGTCGCCGCAAGCGAAGGGCGACGCCGCCGTGGCCCAGACAGCTGAGGCAGAAATCGATCCGCGTGCAGGACAGATCGTCGGCGAGGGTGAAGGTCACGGCGAACACGACGCCTACAGCGCCAAGGCGTTGGAGTCACTTGGCGGCAAGTTCGAACTGGTTGAAGCAACCAAGGGCGCGCCTTTTACTGAGGCCGACCTGCTCGGCGAGTGGGCGCTGGTCTATTTTGGCTACATGGAATGTCTGGAAGTGTGCCCGATCGCGCTGAAGAGCATGCCGGCGGCGATCGACAGGCTCAAATCCGAGGGCATCGGCGCGAAGGCGGTATTTGTGGACATCAACGCGCCGCGCCTTGATGATCCCGCCGGTGGCCTGATGCATGGCGGTGGGCATGAGAGGGGGCAGGTGACGTCCGCGACCTCCACGCATGGTCACGACGGGGCCTCGCTCACGGGACCTGAAATCCGCCGCCGAGCGATCGCGGCATGGGAGCCTACCATCGACAGGGACATG
>JBEILC010000300.1:0-2826 GCA_040379425.1 Hyphomicrobiales bacterium | reverse complement strand
TGCGGAATGGGACCGGGTGAGCCCGTGGCGATTGCTTCCCACAATGCCGTCCCTTTGGTGGCTGAACATCCCGCCATTGCATCACAGTTCGTACATCGCGATGACTATTCGGAAGTCGTGTTCTCAGGTGAACTCTTCCGGCTCGGGCCCTTGCAGGCGTCGGTCGTGCGCCAGCTGCACGAGGCGAGCCTCACTGCCAATCCCTGGCGGCCGGGCAAGGAGCTGCTGTCGAACTCCAGCGCCAGCACCATGCGCATCGTCGATCTGTTCAAGGTCAAGAAGAACTGGCGGACACTGATTGTCTCCGACGGCCGCGGGAACTACCGGCTCAATCTGCAGGACAGGCCCGCCGCGCGGCCGTCTCATCGCGCCTATCGCCGGTTCGGTGCAATGGTGGTTGCCGGGAGGGGTATCGGGTTCTGCACTGACTGAGGTCTGATCCGCAGATTGCAGCCGCATCCCACCCCATCCCACCCTTCATCCCACTGTATCCCACTCTATCCCACCCCTGATCCCACTCTCGATCCCACCCCATCCCACATCGGGTCCCACGGTCAGGGTGATCGAGACCTGCTTTGATAGCGGTCATCAGCAAGAACGTGATGGAGATGGCGGTGTCGGAGCAGTTCCTCAATCAGAAGCAGCTGGCGCGGCGCTGGGGCTTGAGCCCCCGCACATTGGAACGCTGGCGGTGTCGGGGCCAAGGGCCGGATTACCTTAAGCTGGTTGGCAGGGTTTCCTATCGCCTCAGTGACGTCGAAGCCTTCGAGGCCATGCAATTCCGCGCCTGTGTCCGGGCCTCCACCGTCGCGAGCGTGACGAGCGTTCCGGCGTTTCCCGGAGATCGACTGCGTGCCGTCACCCACCGCCATGCGGCCTGATCACGTGGAGTTAACATGACAATGGCCGCACACGCATATTCCCCGGCACGAAGCCCCGTGAACGAGATCGGCCTGTGTGGCTGGATCGGCCAGGCGGCACCGGGCGAGGTCATCGAGTATCACCGTGGCTTCCTGGTGGTGGATGTCAACCCGCTGGGAACAAGGTTGTCCGTCGAGGAGCGGACGGAACTGTCCCGCGTTGCCCAGCGTGCCTGGTGGGCATCGGAGAGGGGGCTGGTTCATCTCGTGCAGCGCCGCGCCGGCCCCGACGTATTCCGTTACTTTGCAATCGCCCGCGCATCGGCATCGAAGCAGCCAGCCGCGCAGTCGCTTTCCCAATTGCTCAACGATCACATCCCATCCGAGGAGGCCGCCTGATGACATCCGCTCAATCCAACCTTCCTGGCCTCGACAATGTCGCCGTGATGCCGATCGGCGCGATCGCGGCTCTTCCGCCCGAACATCTCGCTATCCTGCAAAACGAGGCAGGGGCAAGACTGGCCGCCGCGAAGCGCCTTGCCGAGTGGATCAACGGCGCCATCGTCCTCAAATACGATGAACGCGCCAACATGGCGCTGGCCGAATACGGCAAGCTGACGGGCACCGCGCGCTTTGAGGATGGCGAGGTCACCGTCGTCGCCGAACTGCCGAAGAAGATCGAGTGGGACCAGAAGCGACTGGCGTCCCTTGCCGCCATGATCCGCGCCGAGGGCGAAGACCCTGCGGATTACATCGCCACCGAGTTCAAGGTGTCAGAGCGGGCTTACAACGCCTGGCCCTCGCGCATCCGGGATGCGTTCCAGCCCGCCCGTACCACCAGGGTGGGCAAGATGACGATCAAGCTCGAACTTGCCTCATCCGAACAACAGCGGGGCCGCCCGTAACCGCAAGGGCGGGCAGGCGATCCTTCGGCGCCCGGTCACGCCCCGCTGTTCCCCTATTTCCACTCATAAGGACATGAGCTCATGGCTCTTCGCATCATCACCGCCGACGAGCGGCTTGCCGCCGCCAACAACAAGACTTCGATCGCGCTCTTCGGGCCTGCAGGCTCCGGCAAGACCTCGCAGCTCAAGACACTGCCACCCGACCAGACCCTGTGCCTCGATCTCGAGGCGGGATTGAAGTCGGTGCAGGACTGGCCGGGAGTTTCGATCCCCATTCGATCATTCACCGATGCTCTCGACATTGCCTGCCTGATCGGCGGTATCGATCCGGCTGCATCGGCTGACTCCTTCTTCAGCGAAGCACACCATGCGCATGTGGCCGCACTCTATCCCGACCTCGTGCCGCTAATCGCTTCAAAGAGCATCATTTTCGTCGACTCGATCACCGACCTGACCCGCCAGGCCATGGCCTGGGCGAAGACGCGGCCCGAGGCCTTCTCGGACAAGACAGGCAAGCCCGACACCCGCGGCGCCTATGGGCTGCTGGCGCGCGAGCTTATCGGTCTGCTCAAGCATCTCCAGCACGCCCAGGCGAAGACCGTGATCTTCGTCGGCATCCTCGAGCGGGTGACCGACGAGTTCAACCGCTCGACCTGGCAGCCGCAGATGGAAGGCGGCAAGGCCGGGCGCGAGCTGCCGGGCATCGTCGACCAGGTCATCACCATGGGCCTGTTCGCCCCCGAGGGCGATGGCTGGCGCCATGAGCCCGAGCGCGGCGATGTCCGCCGCCTGGTCTGCCGTGCCGGCAATCCCCTTTGCGCTGCCCGCCAAGGATCGCAGCGGCCGCCTCGATATCACCGAGCCGCCGGATCTCGGCGCCCTGCTCGCGAAGATCAATTCCTCCACGAAAGGATGACGACCATGAGCTTCGACATGAACGACGCCGAGCCACAGAAGAGTGGCGAGCTGATACCCGACGGTACCTTCGCCAAGGTCACCATGACGCTGCGCCCCGGCGGCACCGATGGCCAGGGCGAGATCGATCGCGGCCTGCTCAAGGC
>JBEILC010000299.1:0-2827 GCA_040379425.1 Hyphomicrobiales bacterium | reverse complement strand
CCCACAGCCGGTACCCCAAGGCACCCGCATCCGCAACCCAGAAGGGCTCCGACGCCAAATCCCCCAACGCCGTAAAAGAAAAACATAAAAATCAGGGCATGATTGTGCGTTTTACAGCAGCCTGCTAATGGTTATACGCATGCCGATGTGCTCTTTGCAGCCCACAACATCCGGATCGCGCGGGGCGACTACAACATCGCGGAAGTACATCTTGCCGATGCGATCGAGGAATTGACGGTGAAGCGCAACCAGACGCTCTCCGGCGACCGGTCACCCTCGAACCCCTACTGAAACACAACTGAAATCACTCCAATCAGCGAGGAAGACCTTATGACTGCGATGAAGCTTCATGTTCTCAAACCCAGCGTGAACAACATGGCCGTGCGTGTTTTCATGCGGGCGGCGAAGCTCGATTTCGTGGAGGACGATGTCTATGGCAAGACGCGTACGCCCGAATTCCTGTCCAAGAACCCGGCCCACATGACGCCGATGCTTGAAGCAAAGCAATTGCCGAGCCGCTTGGCGTGTTCCACACATACTTCATGGACGGTAAGCCCTTCATCGGTGGCGCCAAGCCCTCGATCGCGGACATCCGGCTGGCGGCGACGCTCAAGTTTCTGGCGATCGTCGACTACAAGCTGCCGGATTGGGTCCAGACCTTCATGGCCAACATGGAGAAGTTGCTGGGCAAGGCCTATCGCGAACCAGCGGCCGACGTTCGCGGCTACATTGCGTATGTCAAGGGTCAGGCCAAGTAGTCAGCGAAAGCGTGCGTACGACACCGGAAGGGAACGCGATGATGTTCATCACGTGGCTTCCCTTGCGTGCGTGGTGTTGATGAGGTCATTGAGGTCGAGGCGCTGGGTGGTCATGACCAGGCTGCCGTCAGGCTTACGCGGCCACTTGCCTTCCGGCTTGTCCCAGTAGAGCTCGATGCCATTGGAATCGGGATCGCGCAGGTAGAGCGCTTCCGACACGCCATGGTCGGAGGCTCCATCGAGCGGCACCCTATGGGACACAAGGCGCTTCAGCGCATCCGCGAGGTCGGCCCGGGTGGGGTAAAGGATCGCCACGTGATAAAGCCCCGTCGTCCCGGGCGGTGGCGGCGAACCACCCTCGCTTTCCCAGGTATTGAGCCCGATGTGGTGGTGATAACCGCCCGCCGAGATGAAGGCTGCCTGGCCGCCATACCTCTGCTGCAGCTCGAAGCCCAGGACCCCGCAATAGAAGTCGAGAGAACGCTTCAGGTCCGAGACCTTCAGATGAACATGGCCGATGCGCGTTCCAGCCGGAATTGGCGTGGCTGCTTGCATGGCGGCATCCTTTATGTAACGTCTGTCGTTACCGATATAGTCAGGCTCCGCTCCCGGTGCAAGCCTTCCGTTGGCGGGATGCGCAAAACGGTGGATGAACGGCCGCCGCGTGCTTGAATTAGGCGCGGGCTTTCCGCACAACAGCCTCTCAGACAAGGAAACCCGCCATGGCCGAGACCGCCCTTCCCAAATCCCTCGTCGTGGTCGATCACCCGCTGGTCCTGCACAAACTCACCCTGATGCGCGACAAGGGAACGCCCTCGGCGGTATTCCGTCAGCTGCTTCGCGAAATCAGCCTGCTCCTCGCCTATGAGGTGGCGCGCAACCTGCCCATGACCACCCAGACCATCGAGACGCCGCTGGCCGAGATGGAAGCCCCCATCCTCAAGGGCAAGAAGCTCGTCATCGTCTCCATCCTCCGGGCCGGCAACGGCCTGCTTGAGGGCATGCTGGACCTGATGCCGTCGGCCCGTATCGGCCACATCGGCCTCTACCGCGATCCCGTCACGCTGCAGCCTGTCGAGTATTACTTCAAGGTGCCGACCGACATCGACGAGCGCCCGGTGATCGTGGTCGATCCCATGCTGGCGACCGGCAACTCGGTGGCCTATGCGATCCAGAAGCTCAAGGAGAAGGGCGCGAAGGACGTGCGCCTCGTCTGCCTGCTCGCGGCCCCCGAAGGCATCCGGCGCGTGGCGGAGCAGCACCCGGACGTGCCGATCTATACCGCCGCGGTGGACAGCCACCTGAACGACCACGGCTACATCGTGCCGGGCCTCGGCGACGCGGGAGACCGCATGTTCGGAACCAAGTAGCCCCCTCCATCAAAGGTTAACCATAGGCCTCGTTCGCGCCGCCGCATCACCAATTGAAAACCTTTGACGCCTAGCCTGCTTCCTCCAGGATCGAGTCAGGACGCATAATGGGACAGCCGGCGGTGATGAGCGTGAACGACGAGCGGAAATCCCTGCGTCTCAGCACCCCATCGGGAAACCGCCCGCGCCTGCTGCTTGCCGAAGATTGCGATCCGATGCGAATCGTCACCGCCGCCATGCTGAAGGGCATGGGCTGTGACGTCGAAGCCGTGGTGCATGGCGAGCAGGCGTTGAATTGCGCCGCCGAGAGTTCCTACGACGTGATCGTGCTCGACATCGAAATGCCGATCATGGACGGCATCACCGCGGCGCGCTCCATCAGGCAGCTGGGTGGGGCTGCGGCGGCAACACCGCTCATGGCGCTCTCCGCCTTCCTTGCTGATTCGGTCAGGACCGGCGACTGGCGGGACACCTTCGACATCGCCTTGCCGAAGCCCGCCAACCGCAACGAACTGCATGAGGCGGTGAAGGCTGCCCTCTTGCGCGAGAGCGCGGGGCCGCAGCGGACGGCCGAGACCGTCCCCCCGCTGGTTGACGAATTGCGCCTGCATGAACTCCGCCGCGCCGTAACACCATCCGCATGGATCAGCCTGTCGAGCCGCGCCTGCAATGATATTGAAAGCTGCATCTGTGAGATGG
>JBEILC010000298.1:0-2841 GCA_040379425.1 Hyphomicrobiales bacterium | reverse complement strand
GCGCCTGGCGCCCGACTCGCGCCTGACAACCATCGACACCTTTGCATGTGTCGTGAGCTCGATGAAGCCGAAGACCACCTGCACGCCTGCCCGCTCGAGGTCCCTCGCCCACTGGATGTTCGCTTCTTCATCGAAACGCGCCTTGAGCTCAACGAGCGCCATCACCGACTTGCCCGCTTCGGCGGCCTTGGCGAGCGCTGCGACAATGGGAGAGTCCTTGGACGTGCGGTAGAGCGTCTGCTTGATCGCAACCACATCCGGATCATTCGCGGCCTGCAACACGAACTGGACGACGACGTCGAAGGATTCGTAGGGGTGATGCACCACGATGTCCTTCTGGCGGATCGCGGCGAAACAGTCTCCGCCATGGTCGCGGATGCGTTCGGGAAAGCGCGCCATGAACGGCTTGAACTTGAGGTCCGGCCGCTCGTCGAGGATCAGCTGCCGCGTATCGGAGTAACCCACGAGGCCAGCGCACTCGACGATGGCATCGGATGGCACGTCGATCTCTTCGGCAATGAAGTCGCGCAGCGCTGGTGGAGTCGCGGCATCAACCTCCATGCGGATGACCGAGCCCCGGCGGCGGCGCTTCAGCGCCGACTCGTAAAAGCGCACGAGGTCCTCGGCCTCTTCCTCGATTTCGATGTCGCTGTCCCGGATCAGCCGCATCACGCCATGGCCCTTGACGTCATAACCGGGAAAGAGCCGCGGGATGAACAGACTCAGCATGTTCTCAAGCGAGATGAACCGGGCCGCCGATTGTGCTTCGAGCGAGGGCAGCCGCACAAAGCGATCAAGCTGCTGCGGGATGGGCAGCAGCGCCTTCATCAGCTCCCCGTCCTTCCGCCGCTTGAGCTGGAGGCAGATGATGAAGCCGCGATTGGGGATGAAAGGAAAGGGATGCGCAGGGTCGATGGCGATCGGCGTGACCACCGGCAGGATCTGCTCCAGGAAACGCTGGTCAAGCCAGGACTTCTCATGCGCGACGAGATCGGAGCCATCGGTAATCACGATGCCATTTGCCGCCAGTTCCTCGCTGAGCTGGATCCAGCGGCGGTCCTGTTCGGCCATCAGGTCCTGGGCGAGGACGCGCACCCGGTCGAGCTGGTCCTGGGCCGTGAGGCCATCGTCGGAAATCTGCGTCAGCTTCTCGCGGATCTGCCCCACCAGCCCCGCAACGCGCACCATGAAAAATTCGTCCAGGTTGTTGCCGGAGATCGACAGGAAGCGCAGCCGCTCGAGGAGCGGGTGGGAGGTGTTGCGGGCCTCCTCAAGCACACGCATGTTGAAGCCGAGCCAGGAGATTTCCCGGTTTATGAACCGCTCCGGCTTCTCCATCGTGATGGCACTCGGGACAATCGGAAGCTGCTCGTTCATGGCGTCCTTTCAGGTGCTGCTTTCGCGCGGTGAGCCACTATAACAGCGCTGTGACGTTTCGGTGAACCAGCCTTTTGCCGCTGCGTCAGCCCTCATCGGGGAACATGCCGGGCTCGGTCATCCGCTGCAGGACGCGGGCCGCAAGCGCCCGGGTAACGGCAGCTTTCTCGACCAGCGCCAGCCGGTCGATGTCCGCCACAAGTTGGCGCGCCACCTCGAGCTCACGCGGCATGCGCAGCATCAGGTAGGATACCACGCTTTCGTCCACCGTGAGCTGCCGGTCGGCGAAGAGTTTCACCAGCACGCCGCGCAGCAGCACTTCGTCCGGAGGGTCAAGCCGGGTCACCGCCAGCGCCTTGAGGCGGGACGCGAGGTCGGGAAGCGAAACACCCCAATGGGCGGGATCGATGGTGCTGGCGATCAGCACATGGCTGGCGGTCTGGCGGGCGAGGTTCAGGAGATGGAACAGCGCCCGCTCATCGAGCGCCTTGCCCGGCGCATCGTCGATGGCCAGGGCGCCATTCCGCAGCAAATCGTCCGGGGCTTCGGAGGAGAGTTCGGAGGCGCCGACCAAGCGCGCGCCTGCCACCTGGCGCCAGACCTCGAGCAGGTGTGACTTGCCGCTTCCCGCCGCTCCCAGCAGGACCACGCCGTAGTGCGGCCAGTCCGGAAAACTGTCCACCACGGCCACGGCAGCGGCGTTGGAGGGCGTCACCAGGAAGTCGTCGCGGCCACGTGCCGTGCGGAGGGGCAAATCCAGCACAAGCTGCCGGCAGGCGTCATCCTTCATGCCGGGTGCCGTCCACGCTGCGCCGGGGCCTCCCCCTGCTCCTCGGCGATGATGGCGACCGGCACGGGAACAGCGTCCGCATCGTCCCCGAAGCCCAGATAGAGCCTGCTCGAGAGATATTGCTGCAGCCCGAAGCGCACGAGGACACCCGCCGCCGCAGCCAGCGGCACCGCCAGCAGGAGGCCCACGAAGCCGAAGGCATAGCCGAAGGCGAAGAGCGCGAACATGAGCCAGACGGGGTGCAGCCCCACGCTCTTGCCCACGAGCTTGGGCGACAGGAAATTGCCTTCCAGGAACTGGCCTGTGCCGAAGATCGCAGCGACCAGCGCAATCGACCAGAAATCCGGCCAGAACTGGACGAGCGCCACGCCGATTGCGAGGACGCCACCGATCAGGGCGCCGGCATAGGGAATGAAGGTGAGCGCCCCCGCGAGGAGGCCGATGGCCAGGCCGAACTTGAGCCCCGCGACGGACAGCGCCACGGCATAGAAGATGCCGAGCAGCATGCAGACCGTGCCCTGCCCGCGAATGAAGCCCGCCATGGCGGTGTTGATCTCACGCCCCAGCCCCCTGACCTTCTCCACATGCTCGCGCGGCACCCAGCCATCGACCGTCGCGATCATGTCGTCCCAGTCGACGAGGAGGTAGAAGGTGACGATTGGCGTCACCACCAG
>JBEILC010000297.1:0-2860 GCA_040379425.1 Hyphomicrobiales bacterium | reverse complement strand
GGAGCCGTCTTCCAGAATGGGAGCTGAGCTTCAGTGAAGCGCGAGGTGTGGCGCACGCTGGGCCGCATCCGGTAGAGCCAGGAGCGCTCATTGGTGCCGCGCGGCGCGGTGAAGGGCGAACCTGAGAGCTGCTCTGCATAAAGACCGTAGGCGCAATGCTGCGGCGAGTTCTGGCCATGGGGCAGAGCACCCGGCAGGGCTTCCGTTTCGAAGTCATTTCCGAAGCCGGGCATGTAGCCCGGCACAATGGCACTCCGCATGATCTTATCCAATTAGTTGCACCTGCGACTAACTGATTTAGTTGCACATGCAACCAGTTTCTGTCAAGCTTCAATCATGGAAAGCAACTTCGTACTCAATGATTTTCTGCCGTTCCGGCTCAATGTCCTCGCACAGACCGTGTCGGAGCGACTGTCGGCAATCTACGTAAGCAAGTTCAATCTCGACATTCCGCAGTGGCGGATCTTGGCGAACCTCGCTTCGCGAGGCGACATGACGGCCCAGGATATTGCCCGTATCACCTACAGCCACAAGTCGACAGTCAGCCGGGCCGTCCAGGAACTGGAGAACCGTGGCTTCATCGCGCGAAAGGTTTCGTCGGCGGACAAGCGAAGCTTCACCTTGGCGCTGACGATCGAGGGCCGCCGCATGTTCCGGCAGTTGCTGCCCCTAGTCCTCGAATTTGAGCGAAAGCTCATGGCGTCCATCTCGGATGCCGATGCCCGCGCCCTTCTCAAGGGACTGTCCGCACTGGAAACTGTCCTGCTGGGTTCGGATGGAGAAACCGAGTGAGGCTCTACGGCTACTTCCGGTCCTCGGCCGCCTACCGGGTACGCATTGCGCTCAATCTGAAGGGTGTTTCCGTCGAGCATGTGCCCGTACATCTGCTAAAGGAAGGCGGGCAGCAGAAGTTGCCCACGCACCTGCTGCGGAACCCACAGGCACTTGTACCAGTGCTGGAACTGGATAACGGTACGCTGTTGACCCAGTCGCTGGCGATCATCGAATATCTCGATGAGGCATTCCCCTGCCCCCGCCTCATACCGGAAGATCCGGTGCTTGCGGCGAAGGTACGGGCGGTGGCGCTGGCTATCGGCTGCGAAATTCACCCGCTGAACAACCTCCGGGTCCTCAACTACCTGAAGGGTCAGCTCTGCCAGCCGAAGGAAGCCGTCGATGCCTGGATCGGCCACTGGATGCTGAACGGTGGCCTAGATTCGGTGGAGACTCTCCTGCCAGGCGATGAATTCTGCTTCGGTCCTGCCCCGACCCTTGCGGATTGCTTTCTCATCCCGCAACTCTTCAATGCGAGGCGTTTCAATGTTCCTTACGACGGGCTCGCCAGGATAAGACGCGCCGAGCAATCCTGTGAGAAGCTCGACGCGTTCATTGAGGCTCACCCGGCCCGCCAGCAAGATGCGGAGTAAAGGCGCTTACGCTGCCTTGATGACTCCGCGCTCGATCTGATCGCGCTCGATCGACTCGAAGAGTGCACGGAAATTGCCTTCGCCAAAGCCATTGTCACCCTTACGCTGGATGAACTCGAAGAAGATCGGGCCAATCACGGTCTTTGAGAATATCTGCAGCAAAATCTTGGTCTCGCCGCCGTCCACAACACCTTCACCATCGATCAGGATGCCGTGCTTGGCGAGTTCCTCGATCGGCTCCTCATGGCCCACAACGCGTTCCCTTGACAGCTCGTAATAGGACTTGGGCGGTTTGGGCATGAACCTGAGACCGCGCGCAGCAATGGCGTCGGCCGAGCCGTAGATGTCGTCGCTGCCGACAGCGATGTGCTGGATGCCCTCACCGTTATAGCGTCTGAGATACTCAACAATCTGACCAGTCTCGCCACGGTCTTCATTGATCGGAATTCGGATGCGGCCGCAGGGGCTGGTCAGCGCGCGGGAAAGAAGACCTGTGTACTTGCCCTCGATGTCAAAGAAGCGGATCTGCTTGAAGTTGAAGAGATCACCGTAGAACCTGAACCACGTATCCATGTTGCCCTTGTGGACATTGTGGGTGAGGTGATCGAGATAGCGGAAGCCGACACCCGCCGGCTTGGCCGGTGCGACGAAGTCGAATTCGACGTCGTACGGAGAGGTGCCGTTGCCGTAGCGGTCAGTGAAATAGAGCAGCGAACCGCCGATACCGACGATGGCCGGCAGATCAAACGCTTTGCCCGGGCCATCATAAGGGCGGGCACCCTTCGCCACGGCATGCTTGTAGGCGTGAGCGGCGTCGACGACGCGCCAAGCCATGGAGGGCGCGCAGGGGCCGTGCTCCTCGACGAAGCCGCGAGCATGGGAGCCCAGCTCATCATTTAACATATAGGTGATGTCACCCTGCTGCCAGAGTTCGACCGCCCTGGTCTTGTGGCGGGCAGCAAGCGAAAATCCCATGCGGGCGAAGAGATCCCGCAGCTCCTGCGGGTTGGGATGAGCGAACTCGACGAATTCAAAACCGTCTGTACCGGCAGGGTTCTCATCCGAGATCGTGGCGCGCGGTGCCTCGTGTGGAAATGGGCCCATGGTTCGGTCCTCTCCTGACTGAGCAAGGCAGAGAATTCCATGAGCAGGGCATTATAGGTGCGCAAAATGGGAGAAAATGGCCTAATATTTGCGGTCGTATTGCATAATCTTCGATTTAGATGCAGAATTCCTGCATGCTGGATGCAGCCGACCGGAAACTCCTCTCGGAGCTTCAGAAAAACTCCGCAGTTACCGCCCAGGAACTTGCAGGGATTCTCGGGCTTTCCGCCAGCCAGGTCGCCCGCCGCCGGCAGCGTCTGGAGGACGAGGGACATATCCTCGGCTATGCGGCCAAGCTCGCTCCCTCGAAGCTGGGGCTGGGCGTCCAG
>JBEILC010000296.1:0-2866 GCA_040379425.1 Hyphomicrobiales bacterium | reverse complement strand
TTGGCCTCGAAATCGGTCACCCAGTCGAAGTTCTTGTCAGTCTGGCCGCGCTCGATGTAGCCGGGCCATGCAACGATATCGACCTGGCCTTCGCCCGCGCCGATCTCCTGCTTCATCTCCTGGGCTACGGCGATGCCGGTAATCGCCGTCAGAGCCGTCAGCGATGCGATCGCTGTCTTCATGAACGTCATGGTTTCTTCTCCCTGTGGGCCGCGCAGTGCTGGTTATTGGCATCTCCTGCCGGCCCGTGCTTTATATTGTGAACCCAAGTGCCGGGCTTATGCAACCCCGGCCCATGAGCGGAGAACCAATGGCCAGCCTCCTGATCGCCTCGCCGCTCGCCGTCTTCGGCCCACAATGCGGTGGCATCCTCATCCGGGACGGCCGGATCGCCGAGATCCTGAAGCCGGGGCAGGTGCCTGCTGCAACCGTGGATGAGGTTTTCGATGCCTCCCGGCACGTGGTGCTGCCGGGCCTCGTCAACACCCATCATCACTTTTACCAGACGCTCACCCGCGCGCATCCTGGCGCCATCAACAAGAAATTGTTCGACTGGCTCAAGGCGCTCTACCCCGTCTGGTCACGGCTGACACCGGAGGCGGTGCGCCTGTCAACGCGGCTGGCACTGACCGAGTTGCTCATGTCAGGCGTGACCACGACATCTGACCACCATTATCTGTTTCCCGCCAATCTCGAAGACGCGATGGACATCCAGGTGGAGGAGGCCCGCCGCCTGGGGATGCGCATGACGGTGACGCGCGGCTCCATGAATCTCTCGGAAAAGGATGGTGGCCTGCCGCCTGACTCGGTGGTTCAGGACGAGGACGAGATCCTGGCGGACTGCGAGCGCGTCATCGGCCGGTATCATGAGCGGGGAGACGGCGCGATGATCCAGATCGCGCTGGCACCCTGTTCGCCCTTCAGCGTCACCCGGCCCCTGATGTGCGCCTGCGGAGAGCTGGCTGAGAAGCATGATTGCCGCCTGCACACGCACCTCGCGGAAACCCATGACGAGGATGACTTCTGCATCGAAATGTTCGGCATGCGTCCGCTCGACTATCTGGCGGATGTGGGCTGGCTCGGTCCCCGCACCTGGCTTGCGCATGGCGTTCATTTCCCGGACAGTGACATTGCGCGGCTTGGCAAGCATGGTGTGGGTGTCTGCCACTGTCCCACATCCAACATGGTGCTGGCCTCCGGACAGTGCCGCACGCGGGAACTCGAGGCGGCGGGAGTGCCGGTGGGATTGGGCGTCGATGGTTCGGCCTCGAATGATTCCTCCAATCTCATGGAGGGCGTGCGTCACGCGCTGATGATCAACCGGCTGACTTACGATGCATCGGTAACCCATCTCGATGCGCTGCGCTGGGCGACGCAGGGCTCGGCGCGCTGCCTCGGACGGTCCGATATCGGCGAGATCGCGGTGGGCAAGCAGGCCGATCTGGCGATGTTCACGCTGGATGAATTGCGTTTCTCTGGGGCAGGTGACCCGCTTGCGGCCCTCGTGCTGTGCGGCGCGCACCGTGCTGACCGCGTCATGGTTGCCGGCCGATGGCGCGTGGTGGACGGCATGCCGGTGGGCATCGACATTGCCCGGCTCCGTGCCGAGCACGGCGAGATGGCGAAACGCTTCCTCTAGGATGTAACAATGGATCTTGCTGCAGAATACAACAACCGCGCCCGGGTGCCGGACCATCCGGCTCACATCGCCCGCTGGCATGCCGATGCCAAGGCCTACCGTGAGCAGGCAACGCCTGAACTGGATATCGCCTATGGCGCCATGGCCCGGAACAGGTACGACCTGTTCCGCGCAAGCGGGCAAGGCCCGGTCGTGGTGTTCATCCATGGCGGATATTGGCTGAACTTCGACAAGTCCGTCTTCAGCCACGCCGCGCGCGGACCCAATGCCCATGGGCTGGACGTGGTGGTGCCGAGTTACACGCTATGCCCGGAGGTGACGATCCCGGACATCATCGACGAAATGCGGCAACTCTGCCTTGTTCTTGGGCAGCGATATGGCCGCCGCCTGATCGTGACCGGGCATTCCGCCGGCGGGCACCTGGCAGCGGCAATGGCCGCCTCGGACTGGCAGCTCCTTGGGGGACGGCCGGACCTGGTGCAAGCCTGCCTTTCGATCAGCGGGCTCTTCGATTTGCGGCCGCTGATGGCAACCCCGATGAACGAAAACCTCCGGCTCACCGCCGCCGACGCGGTTGCGGCGAGCCCGTTGTTCTGGCCCGTGGCGAGGGTTGTGCCGCTTGACAGCTGGGTCGGCGCCGATGAGAGCTTCGAGTTCCTCCGCCAGGCGCGCTCCCTTCCCGCAGCCTGGGCCGGACTCGGTTTTCCCTGCCGATATGAGGAGGTTACAGGGGAGAACCATTTCAGCATTGGCAGCCTGCTCAGCCAGCCGGACCACCCGATGACCCGACGCCTTGGGGAGCTTGCCTCGGCCTGATGGGTCCTTTCGCCGGGAACTCTGTCAGGCGAGGACTGTTCTGTTGAATGCCTCTACACCTTTCCGGGAGGGCCTGACCTGAGCGAGACATGTCTGCCAGCCTTCCCCCCTCGGGCGAAATGCCACTGCCCGAATTTCGCCTCGAATACCCTCTCCACATTCGGGCGGAAGCAACTATATAATCGCTCTTATGCCGAAACAGCCGAACCACAAAGACGAGAACCAGACGGGGGTCATCACCCGCACGGAAGCGAAGACCAAGAAGCCCTCGCTGTACAAGGTCCTGCTTCTCACCGACGACTACACGCCGATGGAATTCGTCGTTCACGTCCTCGAGCGGTTCTTCGTCAAGGGACGCGAAGAGGCCACCCGCATCATGCTCCATGTCCACCAGAAGGGCGTCGGCATATG
>JBEILC010000295.1:0-2895 GCA_040379425.1 Hyphomicrobiales bacterium | reverse complement strand
TATAGAGCAATAGGATAGGTAAAAATAGGAATGAAATCATAATACAGGTATGGTGCACGTGTATTTCTCAGACAAAACAAAGTCCAATAAACATTGATTTCATTTTTACTTCAAGTATGCGAAGCCCTGAGCCAGACGCTGAACACTCAGTGTCTTTTTGGAAGGGCCCCGGAAACGGGGCCCTTTCGTTTTGCCGCATGGAACCGGATGGCCATGCTTGCCGTATTCGAGCAGCCATGCCGCCGCTCATCCGCTTCCTGCTCAAATGGTCGCTCATTGGCTTTGCCGCAGGTGCCGGTTTTGCCGTGGCGCTGCTGATTGCCAATGTGAGCGGGATCGGGGGCATGTGGCTGCGCTCCGAGCAGCCCGTGCTGTGGCTTTTCGTGTTCGCGCTGTCCTTCGGTGTCAGTTTCGCGCAGGTGACGGTACTGGCAGCGGTGCTGCTCAGGAGCGACTTTGGCGGCAGGGGCGAAAGCAATGACCGGCTGGCCCGCTGGAAGGCGGGGGGAAGCGCGGAGATCGAGCGCGACGAGCCCTTGCCCTGAGTGTCAGCTTGTGGGCGTCAGCAGCGGCTTGTCGATCAGCGTATCCATGATATGGCTCAGCACCTCGGCGCGGTTGCGGGCGTTGGCCTTGCGGTAGATCGCGTTGAGATGGGCCTTGACGGTGCCATCGGCCGAACCACGGACACCGGCGATCTCGGAAATGCTGAGGCCCTTGATCATGAGTGCTGCGACGTCGCGCTCACTCGCCGTCAGCTTCCAGTCGTCGAAGTGTTTCTGGATGATGTCCTGCAACTGGGCAGAGGCCATGCCGACGCTGCGCTCGAGGCTCGCCTTGCGCTGCAAGAGATGCAGCAGATAGAAGCATTCGAAGCCGATGCCCATCAGCAGTGCCACGGCAGCCAGCGCTTCCGGAACGAGATGCCACGCCTGGGCGCCCGGTTCCTGCACATCCTTCACCACATCAAACAGAAAGATCGCGGCACATGCTGACTGCACCGCGATCAGGACGATGACGAGGTTCGGTATGCCAGTCTTCATCCTGTTTGCACTGTCAGGTTACGGGATCTTCTTATAGCCCGTAACCATGGCGCGCGGAAGGTTGACCTTCGTCCTGTAGCTTTCGTAAAGAACGGCGGCAACATGCAGCGCCACCGATATCTTGATCCAGGTGACGGCCGCCTCATGCACCTCCTCGGGCCATTCGACGCCCCAGAACATGTCGGTGGTCATCAGGTATCCCGATGTGCAGATCACGGCGATGGTCAACAGCAGATTGTAGATCATGAGCGCACCGAGAGGCGTATGCCCCAGGTGGATCTTGCGCCGCCCGCTGACCAGGTCCGTCAACTGCTCGACCGAGTTGCTCGCACTTGGGGGGAAGCTCGCGAAACGGGCATAGCGGGGACCGATGAAACCCCAGACGATGCGCGCCGCCAGAAGGCCTGCGACGGTGTAGCCCGCCCATCGGTGGAACTTGCTCTCATCATCGAGCAGGAAGGCATTGGCGCTGATCAGGATGAGCAGGGACCAGTGGAAGACCCTCACGAAAGGGTCCCAGACTTTTTCGATTTTCATGGCGGAAGCTCCAGGGAGGAGGGCGCACCGCCGCGGTGCGCCCGGACCGGGGTCAGTCGTTCTCGGTCTCGATGATCTCGAGCTTGTCGTTGAGGATCAGTTCGATCTTCTCGCCGTCCTTCTTGACATAGGCTTCGTAATTGCCGTCCTCGACCTTAATCTTGCCGACCTCATAGCCCTGGGCCTTGAGCATGTCCTCGATCTTGGTCTTCATCTCGGGCGTGAGATCGACCGCGGCGAAGGCAGATGTTGCGGCAAGCGCCAGCAGGGAAATGGCAAGGCCAGTGGTCTTGATGTTCATGTCGTCCTCATCGTGTTGCACGACCGCCTGATGCGGCGGACGGCCGTTCGATGCACCGCAACATGCAGGCACGCCATTCGCCTGGGGTTTATTGAGGGCCTTCGGGGTCTCGGGTTGGGGCGCCTATAACCCCGGTTTAGGCTCAGTCCGCCTTCAGCGTGTCGAGATAGGCAATAATCGCCGCCACCTGTTCGGGCTCGAATGCGAATTCCGGCATTTTTTCATGACCCGTCATGATTCCCTCGGCCAGCGCTTCCTCGAGTGCTGAGGGATCGTATTTCGTGACGACGTCGCGGAAGGGAGGCGCCAGAGGTTCCGGCGACCGGCTGTCCGCGTCGATGGCGTGGCAGCTCGCGCAATTGGCGCGGAGCAGGGTGAAGCCCAGCATGGCGGGGTTGTTGGCGGATTTGGCGCCGCTTCCGAGGCTCATTACGAAGGCTGCGAGTTCCTCTGCCTGAGGCTCCGTCACGTCCCAATCCGGCATCAGCGGATGGCGGACCGCGAGTCCCTCCATGAAGCCATCGACCAGTTCCATCTTGTCGTAATTGGCGGCGATTTCGCGGAAGGGTGGCGCATCGGTCAGCGGGCTCTCGCTCGTGGCATCGATGCTATGGCAGCGCGTGCAATTGATTTCGGCCAGACGTTTGCCTTCGGCAATCTGTGCGGCCTCGTCCTGGGCCAGAGCCGGGGCCGCGGCGAAGAGAAGAGCGAGGACGGGTAGAATCGGTTTCATGAGTCAGCCTTCATACGCACATATCGGCCCGGTGCATCCTCGATCACCTTCAGCTTGCCGCTGCCCGGCGTGGGCGCCTTGACCTTGGCGCCGGACCTTTCGCTGATCCACTCCGCCCAGTCCGGCCACCAGGAGCCGGGGTGCTCGGTTGCTCCCTTGAGCCAGTCCTCGAGATTGGCCGCACCCTTCTCATTGGTCCAGTACTGATATTTGTTGGCATCCGGCGGATTGACCACGCCCGCGATGTGGCCCGAGCCCGACACCACCAAACGCATGTCACC
>JBEILC010000294.1:0-2905 GCA_040379425.1 Hyphomicrobiales bacterium | reverse complement strand
TATGGGGCGGTGCAGGGATCGACCTACAACACGCGTCCGCTGATCCCCGAGGTGCTGGTGAAGAATGGGAACTGGGCGCTGGTCCGGCCGCGCCAGAGCTATGAGGAGCTGATCGGCATGGACAAGCTCGCCTCCTGGCAGGAGCGGGCCAAGACCTGAGGCCCGATTTCGGGAATGTGATCGGCGGTCCGGCACAATTTGGCCCGCTTCTGTGTTAGCATGACCTTATGATCGTCCAGTCCCAGCAGAAGATCCCCGAGGACAAGCGCATCGCGCGCAAGGTGCTCCAGGCGCGCCTCGCCATCGGCTTTGAGCGGCTGTGGAATGCCCTGCATTGGCCACTCGTGATCGCCGGAGTCGCCGCCGTGCTGGTGATCGGCGGACTTCTGCCGCTGCTCCCCGTCTGGCCGCGCCTTGCCGTTCTGGCGGTGGTGAGCCTGGCCTTCCTGTTCTCCCTCAAGGACGTGATCCGCATCCGCTGGCCCAGCAGGCTTGAGGCAATGCGCCGCGTGGAGGAGGCCTCTGGCCTGAGCCATCGCCCCGTCTCCGGCCATGAGGACCGCCTCGCCGAAGGCTCCGCCGGCACCCTCCAGCAGGCGGTCTGGGAGGAACACCGGTTCCGGCAGTTGAAGGGCCTCGAAAAACTCAAGGCTGGTGCCCCGCGCTCCTCCTGGCGCATGATCGACCCGCGCGCCCTGCGGGTTCCGGTTGCCCTCGCCCTCGTGGCGGCGCTGTTCCTGGGGCCTGGCGACACGCGCAGTAATCTTTCGGACAGCCTCAACTTCGCCGCCCCGGCACCCGAGGCGCAGACGGTGATGGATGCCTGGCTGAAGCCCCCCGCTTACACGGGCAAGCCGCCGATGCTGCTGACGAGCCCGGCCATGGCCGAGCGCCTCAGAACCGAACCCGAGATCACCGTGCCGGACAAGTCCGTGCTGTCGCTCCGCATCACCGGGGCCAAGGCGCCTGTCCTGTCCTTCCACGAGCCGGTCGAAGACCCCAATCCGCCCGCCGTTCCGGGCTTCTCGCCCAAGGTGAAGACCGCCGAAGGCCTGTTTCAGGCGGATGTTCCGCTGGCGCGCCCCGCCATCGTCAAGGTCACCGACAATGGCCAGGAGCTGGCGAGCTGGCGGATCTCCCTCATCCCCGACGCCCCGCCCACCGTCGAGATCACCGCGGATCCTGCGGGCGATTCCTCGGGTACGCTGACCGCCGCCTGGAAGGCCACCGACGATTATGGCGTGAGCGGCATCACCGCGGACATCTACCTCGCCGACGAACAGGACGAGGGTGAAGGTTTCAGCGACCCCGGCATCTTCGAATTCGAGCCGCCGAAGCTGCCCATCAGCCTGCGCAAGTCTTCCCCGCGCGAGGAGGAAGGCGAGAGCAAGGCCGATGTGGCCGAACATCCCTGGGCCGGCTTCATGGTGGAGATGACGCTGACCGCGCGCGACGCCGCGGGCAACCGCACGGAAAGCGCCAAGCGCACCTTCCGCATGCCCGAGCGGCTGTTCACCAAGCCCTTGGCCCGCGCGCTGATCGAGCAGCGCCGCAACCTGATCCTGACGCCGGACGAGGCGGGGGGCGTCGTCCAGATGCTGGATGCGATCCTCACCTATCCCGAGGGGTTGATCCAGCGCACCGGCACGCATATCGCCATTGCCGCCGCCCTCTCCCGCCTGGGCGCTGCGGAAGACCGCGCCGGAATCGACAGCGTGATCCGCATGCTCTGGCAGATCGCCATCGACATCGAGGACGGAACCTATGCCGATGCCAAGGCCGAGCTTGAGGCGTTGCGCAAGGAACTGCAGCGGGCGCTGCGCGATGGCGCCCCGCCTGAGCGCATCGCCGAACTGACCCAGAAGCTCCGCGAGGCGCTCGACCGCTACATGCAGTCGATGATGGAAGACATGCAGCGGCGCATGGCCGAAGACCAGATGGACCAAAACCAGCAGATGCCGCAGCAGGGCCAGACGGTGACGCCGCAGGACCTGCAGAAGATGCTGGACATGATCGAGAAGCTTGCCCAGTCCGGCGCCAACGAGGCGGCCGAGCAGATGCTGTCCGAGCTCGAGGACATCCTGCGCAACCTGCAGCCCGGCATGCCGCAGCAGGGCCAGATGCAGGACGGCCCCTTGAGCGAAATGCTGGACAAGCTGTCAGAACTGATGCGCCAGCAGCAGAAGCTGATGGATGATACCCAGCGCATGCTGGAGCCGGGCCCGGGTGAACAGCCGGGCGAACAGCAAGGCCAGGGACAGCCCCAGCAGGGCCAGCAGGGCATGAACGGCCTTGGCGAGCGCCAGCAGGGCCTTGCCCAGATGCTGCAGGAACTGATGGAGCAGCTGGGCCAGAATGGCATGCAGGCGCCGCGCTCCTTCGGTGAGGCGGGCCGGAGCATGCAGGGGGCCGAAGGCTCGCTGCGCGAGGGCAACCGGGATCAGGCGCTGGGCGAACAGGGCGATGCACTGGCCAAGCTGCGCGAGGGCGCCCAAGGCCTGGCGCGCGAGATGATGCAGCAGGGCCAGGGACAGCAGGGCAACCAGGGCCGCACCGGCGAAGCCCGCGGCGATGACCGCGACCCGCTGGGCCGCCCGATGCCAAGCCGCGGCGAGGATTATGGCCCGGACCGCGACATGCTGCCCTCCGAACTCGCCATACAGCGGGCGCGGGAGATTCTTGAGATGCTGCGCTCACGCGCCGGCGAGCAGGGCCTGCCGCGGATCGAGAAGGACTATATCGACCGGCTGCTGCGCGGCCTCTACTAGAGCGGAATGAGGCTTGACGGAATCAGGAGGGATTCCCGGCGCATTGAAAGTGTGATTCAAACTGGCCACTGGGCGGAGGCCAGTTTCGATGACCAAGCCATATCCGATGGAGTTGCGTGAACGGGCGGTGCGTTTTG
>JBEILC010000293.1:0-2910 GCA_040379425.1 Hyphomicrobiales bacterium | reverse complement strand
GCCCGTCCTCGTCCTCTACCAGGAACTGGCGCTCTTGGACTCGCTGATCGGCCTCATCCTCATCTACACGCTCTCGGTCCTGCCCATCGTCATCTGGATCATGAAGGACCAGTTTGACAACATCCCGCAGGAACTCGAACAGGCGGCCCTCGTCGATGGCTGCTCCGCCTGGGGCGCTTTCTTCCGCATCATCCTGCCCATCGCTTTGCCGGGCATGGTGGCGGCCTTCATCCTCTCCGTCATCCTCTGCTGGAACGAATACTTCTTCGCCGCCCTCCTCACCTCGAGCCACGCCAAGACGCTGCCCGTGATGGTGGCGAGCCAAACGGGCTCTCAGGGCATCAGCTGGTGGTCGATGGCCGCCCTCGCCTCCGCCGCCATCCTGCCGCTCATAATCATCGGCATTTTCTTGGAGCGGTACATCGTCAAGGGTCTCACCACCGGTGCGGTGAAGTAGGACCGGCAAATGCCTCGCGCGCCGAGTTCTGCGGCGCATCACGCCAAGTAACAGCTTACTTCAACGTCAAACACACGAGGGTGAACGGCCAACACCGGATGAGTGCCAGCCTAGTGATTTCCAGTTGACGTGAAATTCTGGAAACCTGCCTCCTCTTCACAACACGGAGGTCATCCAATGAACACCACCCGACGCAACACCATGCTGGCCATCGCCGGGGCCATGACGGCGGCAATCACCGCCACGGCGCTCACCAGCCCGGCGCAGGCCGCCGACATGGAAAAGTGCTATGGCGTCGCCCTCAAGGGCCAGAACGACTGCGCAGCGGGCGAAGGCACGACCTGCGCCGGCACCTCGACGGTCGACTACCAGGGCAATGCCTGGAAGCTCGTGCCGAAGGGCACGTGCACGACGACCGAGACCCCCCTTGGCCCCGGCTCGCTCGAGCCCGTGAAGCGCCCGGCCTGACTGATGGAGGGGGTGCGGGCGACCGCACCCCGCCTTTCATGCAGTATGCATCATCCCGCATAGCGCCAACCGCTGGAATCGGCCTCAAGGCCGAGCACTACCGCGTCATTCTCGAGAAAAAACCCAAACTGGGCTTCTTCGAGATACATGCGGAAAACTACATGGGCGCTGGCGGCCCGCCGCATCGCTACCTCGCCGCCATCCGCCGGGACTATCCCATATCCCTGCACGGAGTCGGGCTGTCGATCGGCGGAGAGAAACCGCTCGACCGATCGCATCTTGAGAGATTGAAACTCCTCGTCCACCGATACGAACCGGGGCTTTTCTCCGAACACCTCGCATGGTCGACACATGACACCGGCTATCTCAGCGACCTGCTGCCGCTCCCCTACACACCGGCGGCGCTGGCGTGCGTCTGCCGTCACATCGATGAGACGCAGGAATATCTTGGCCGGCAGATGCTGCTCGAGAATCCGTCGAGTTATGTGAGCTTCGTGGAAAGCTCATATACCGAAGGTCAGTTCATTGCCGAGGTCGTCCGCCGCACGGGATGCGGGCTACTGCTGGACGTCAACAACGTGTTCGTCTCCGCCGCGAACCTTGGAACAGACGCGCTGGCCTATCTTGAGGCCTATCCGTTGAACCATGTCCAGGAAATCCACCTCGCGGGCCATGACACGACGCAGGAACACGATGGCGGCACGGTGCTGATCGACGCCCATGGCTCTCCCGTCGCGGATCCTGTGTGGGAGCTCTACGCCCGGGTGATCACGCGCACGGGTCCGCTTCCCAGCCTCATCGAGCGGGACAATGACGTGCCCCCGCTCGATGCTCTTGTGGGCGAAGCCTTGCGCACAGAAGAGATCATGATGACTCTCAGGGAAGCGGCATGATCGAGGAAAAATCCGTACACCTGGCGCTTGGCGACTGGTCCTCGCCTCTTCCCCATCCACGCCTTCGCATCTACCGCAACAACGTCTCGGCAGCGCTGGTCAATGCCCTGAGTGTGCGATTTCCTGTTACCGAACAGCTGGTCGGCCCCGCCTTCTTCCACGCCATGGCCCTGAGCTTTGCCGATGCGGTGAGGCCTCGGTCCGCCGTGCTGATCGGCTATGGCGCGGAACTCCCGGACTTCATCCGCGGATTTGCTCCGGCGGCCGGTGTTGCCTATCTCGCGGACGTGGCCGAACTCGAAAGCCTGTGGTGGAGCGCCTATCACGCTGCCGAGGCCGAAACGCTGCGGCCCGAAGCCCTTGCAACACTCACCGAAGATGAGTGGGCAGGCCTCCGCTTCAGCCTTCACCCTTCCACGGGTCTCATGCGCTCCAACCATGCTGTCGCGTCCATCTGGCTGGCACACCATGGCGGGCCACCCATGACCGCGATCCGCACCGGCACACCCGAATGCGTCCTCGTCTCTCGGCCCGCCGGCGAGGTGGTGCTGCGTGTCATCTCCCCCGGGAGCTTCGACTTCCTGCAATTGCTGGGATCGGGCAACCGTCTCGCCGATGCCGTTGAGAAAGCCTCCCAACATCACGACGGCTTCGACACGGGCGCGCAGATCGGCGCGCTGTTCTCACTTGGCCTTCTTACAGGATTCTCGGCATGACCGCTCTCAAGGCTTCCATCGACGGCCTCTTTGCCCGCATCCCGCACGCCCTTTTGGGGCTTCTCGGGCGGCTGGCCATCGCACTTGTGTTCTGGAACTCCGGCCGCGCCAAGGTGAGTGGCTGGAACATCTTCGACGTGAGCGACGCCACGCTGTTCCTGTTCCGGGAGGAATACAAGCTGCCGGTCATCCCTCCTGAACTTGCGGCACTTGCCGCGCAGGTGGCGGAACACGTGCTGCCGGTGCTGCTGGTGCTTGGCCTCCTTGCCCGCCTCTCGGCGGCCGGCCTTCTCGTCATGACGCTGGTCATCCAGGTCTTCGTCTACCCCAACGCCTATGTGGTGCACGCAGGCTGGGCGGCGATCCTCCTCATGCT
>JBEILC010000292.1:0-2928 GCA_040379425.1 Hyphomicrobiales bacterium | reverse complement strand
TGGCGCACCGCCTCGGCACTGGCGATCGCATTGCCACCCGGCGCCTGATACACACCGATGACGGCTGCCGGAGACCCCTCGAAGCGGCCTTGCGTCTCGAGCAGTCTTGCTCCCCGTTCAAGCCGCGCCACGTCACGCAGCCTGACGAATGAGCCGCCCTCGGTGGCGCGCACCACCACATTTCCGAATTCCTGCTCGCTCGTGAGCCGTCCCTTGGTGGTGATGGAGAGTTGGAAGGCCTGATCGGGAAGAGCAGGTTGCGAGCCGATGCGCCCGATCGCGGCCTGGATGTTCTGCCGCTTCAGTGCATTGATGATGTCCGCCGGCGTCATCTGGAAATCGGCAAGGCGCTGCGGGTCGAGCCAGATGCGCATGCTGTAGTCGGTGGGGGTCAGCAGGCTCACATCGCCCACACCCCTGACACGCTTCAGCTTATCGAGGATATTGATAGTGATGTAGTTCGACAGGAACAGCTGATCGTGTTCGGGTTTCTCCGAAGTGAAGGCAATGAGCTGCAGGATGGCGGAAGATTTCTTGACGACATTGATGCCTTGCGTGCGCACTTCCTGGGGCAGTTGCGCCTCTGCCAGCTTCACCCGGTTCTGCACGTTCACGGTGTTGATGTCGGGGTCGGTGCCCACCGCGAAGGTGATGGTCAGCGTGTAGCTGCCGTCATTACCGCTGGTCGACTTCATGTAGAGCATGTTGTCGACGCCAATGACGCGGGACTCGATCGGTTGACCCACCGTGGTCTCGACCACTTCGGCACTGGCACCGGCATAGTTCGCGGTTACGGCGACCTGAGGCGGCACGATGTTGGGGAACTGCGCCACGGGGATCTGGTTCATCGCCACCAGGCCCGCGATCGTGATGACGAGCGAAATGACGATCGCAAGCCGAGGCCTGTCGATGAACACGCTGGAAAGCATGGCTCAGGCCTCCGGCTTGATGTCGGTCGCCTCGACGGTCTGGCCGGGCCTCACCTTCTGAATGCCTTCGACCACCACCCGGTCGCCTTCCGCAATGCCCTTGCTGACGGCAACACCGTTGGCGGCCTGGCCCGCCATCTCGATGCGCTTCACTTCGATCTTGTTCTCGCCACTCACCACCAGCACGAAGGGGCCGGACTGATCGACCTGGATCGCATTGACCGGCACCACCAGGGTGGGTTTGGGTGTGGCGGATTCGACAACCGCGGTCACCAGTTGCCCATCGACCAGCAGTCCATCCGGATTGGGGAAGGTGGCCCTGAGATCGACCGAATCCGTTCCGGTGTTCACCTGCACATCGACGAAATCGACTTTGCCCGTTTCGGCATAGCGCTTGTCCTTGCCAAACTGCAGGTAAACCGTGACGTCCGCGAGGGTCGCACCTGCGGCGGCCTGTTCGCGCACCAGCAGGATGTCACGCTGGCTCACCGGGAAGGTGACGCCGATGGGGTCATGCGCGACGATGGTGGCCAAAGTGCCGCTCGAGGGGCTCACGAAACTCCCCGTCGTCAGCAGCGACTTGCCGATGCGCCCCGCGATGGGAGCCCGGATCTCGGTATAGGAAAGCTGCAGATTCGCCTGTGCGAGCTCCGCCTCGAGCTTGTCAAGTGAACCTCTGGCCTCGTCGCGCGCCGCCTTGGCATCGTCAAGCTTGGTCTGCGCTGCGGCGTCGCGTGCCACCAGTGTTGCCTGACGCTTGAGTTCAATTTCTGTACGATCATAACGTGCGCGCGCTGTCGCCACTGCGCCCTCGGCAGAGGCCACCTTTGCCTCATACGGCGCCTTTTCGATCACGTAGAGGAGGTCTCCCGCTTTCACGGGGGCGCCTTCAACAAAATTCTGCTTTTCCAGAAATCCTTCAATGCGAGCGCGGAGGTCCACTTTCTGCAAAGCCGTCACGCGCGCGCTGAAATTGACGGAGGGTCTCAGGTCCCGGGATTCAGCTTTTACGACCGAGACAGACGGCGGCGCGGCCTGTGGTGCCGCCGTCTGCTGGGATGTTTCTTCGCATCCGCCCAGCAGGGGCATCAAAAAAACAATTGCTATCAACGCAAGACCTCGCGCTGAAATGGTCATCGTATGCCCCCTCATCGTTTCGTTGCCGTTTCCGGCAAAGGCGGCGTCTGCAACCGCCAGATCATTGTTCAATGCTGCTGCAGGTCGCGCGGCCGGTAGGTTTTCCTGCGGCTGTCATAGCCCACGAAATACTCCCGCACCTGCGGATGGCGCACCGGCTCACCCGAATCGTCGACGAGAAGATTCTGTTCGGAAACATAGGCGACGTATTCGGTCTCCTCGTTCTCCGCCAGCAGGTGATAGAAGGGCTGGTCCTTGCGCGGGCGGATTTCCTCAGGGATCGAATTCCACCATTCCTCGGTGTTGTTGAACACCGGGTCAACGTCGAAGATCACACCACGGAAAGAGAACAGCCGGTGTCGCACAACCTGACCGATACTGAACTTTGCGGATGACGCGTTTACCATCACTATTGATTGCCAAGGCTTGCAGGAGAAGGCAAGAGCGTTTCCGACAGCAATCCCCCAGGCCGCGTCGTGAATGTCCGAAATCCTGAGCCTTGCCATGCCTTTCTTCGCGCTCATCTTCCTGGGCGTGGTTGCTGCGCGGCACTGGCAGCTGGGTGAACAGGGGCTGGCCTGGCTCAACGTCTTCCTGGTCTATTTCGCGTTACCGGCCTTGATATTCCTCGTGGTTTCCGCCGCCCCCTTTGAGCAGTTGATCAATTGGCCCTTCATCACCGCGACCACGGCGGTGACCGTGCTGGCCTTCGTGATGCTGGTTTCCGCATCGCGGTTCCTCCTCGGAACACCGCTCAAGACGGCCACCCTTCAGGGAACGGCCGGCAGTTACGGCAATGTCGGCTACATGGGGTTACCGCTGTCGGTCGCCTTCTTCGGGCCCGAAGCGGCGGTACCTGCCG
>JBEILC010000291.1:0-2985 GCA_040379425.1 Hyphomicrobiales bacterium | reverse complement strand
GTCCCGGGCCCGGACGTGACATCGGACAAGCACCTGTTCGAGCATCTCTGCCTCAATGCCAAGACGCAGCATCACCCCGTCGGCACCTGCAAGATGGGAACAGACGAGATGGCCGTGGTCGCCCCCGACCTCAAGGTCAGGGGCCTCGATGGTTTGCGTGTCTGCGACTCATCCATCATGCCGCAGATCAACTCGTCCAACACCAATGCGCCCACCATCATGATCGGCGAACGCGCCGCCGGCATCATCAAGGGCAACCGGGCGCCGCCGGCCTGACGTCAGCCAATCTGCGCGAAGTTGGCGTGCGCCACGATCAGCCAGCCCGCACCGCCCTTCCGGAAAACCGAAAGGCGCGGCGCCTGGGCCTGCACGGGCTTGTTGTTGATCGTCTGCTCGACGTTCAGGATGTAGCGAACGGCGATCACGTCGCCACTGCCGCTGAATGCAAGATCGCTGATCTCTGGCTTGCTCGTCTGCTTCGGCAGGTTCAGGAGTTAGCTCGCCTTGTCATGACCGCTGCCGTCAGAGCGCAGGATCTGGAACTCAGGCGCCAGCACGGGCTCGACCTTCGCCGGGTCACCAGACTGAAGCGCATCGAGCCAGGAGGAGATCGCAGCGCGCGCGTCATCTTCACTCGCCGCGGAGGGTGAACTTGCCAGGCCAAGCAGGCCCGCCCCACCAATCCCTGCAACAAGCCCCAGTGCCACATCGCGCTTGTTCATCGTGCCGCCTCCCTGATGACCATGAGCGCGAATTCGTATCAGGAAATATGAATAGGTGAAAGCCGCACATCACTCCGTGGTCTTCATGCCGAGGCGCTGGAGGGTCCAGCGTTCCGCCACCACGACCGCCTGGTAGAAGGCGATGGCGATCAGGACCGAGACGACGGCGACCGTCCAGATCATTCCATAGTCGAGATAACCGCGGCTCTGGTTGAGAAGATTGCCAAGTCCTTTTCCGGTGGCGAGCCATTCGGCAATCATGACGCCCAGAAGTGCGCGCGGGGCTGCAAGCCGCGTCGCTGCGAAGAGATAGGGGAGCGAGGCAGGGATGGTGACGAGCCGGAGCTGCTGCCACTTCGAGGCGCCATAGGCGCGCGGCAGGTCCAGCGCGGGTTTCGGCACCATCGTCATGCCCTGTGCGATGGTCACGAAGGCCGGGAAGAACGTCACCGAAATCGTGACCCACAATGTCAGCGACGTGCCGCGCCCCAGCATGAGGACGAGCAGCGGCGTGAGCGCCACGAGCGGCATGGTCTGTGTGACGAGCGCCACCGGCATGAGGCTGCGGGTGGCCGCCGGATAGGCATCAGACAGCACGGCCAGCACGAAGGCGAAGGCCAGCCCCGCGAAGAGCCCCACGATGGTGATGGGCAGGGTCTGCGCCAGTGCCGCGAGGAGCCTCTGCTGGGCGTCGGCGGAATTGGGCGCAAGGAAGAGATACTGGACGATCCCCGCCGGCGTCTTGGCGATCATCTCCGGCGCCTGCATGGCGAGCAGCAGCAGCCACCAGAGCACAAGCGGAAGGGCCGCCGCCGCCAGCATCATGAGAAGCGGCACGGCGGCGCCGCGCCCTTTCAGCGGCAGCGCAGGCGCGGCAGCAGGAACCGTCACGGCCACGGACTGCCCAGTCACCCGCCGACCGATGAAGGCGAAGCCCGCATAGGCCAGACCCGCGATGAGCGTTGCCATGAGGCCGATGCCCCAGAGCCGCGGCGGATCGGCACGGCCGAGCGAGCCTAAGAGATAGCTGCCAAGCCCGAAGCGCCCGCCACCGCCGAATTCCGCGAGGATTGCGCCCAGCACGGCAGCAGGTGCCGCAACCCGGAATCCGCCGAGGATGGAGGGCAGCGCGCTCCGCAACTGCACGAATCGCATTTGGGCAAGACGGCCGCCGCCATAGGCGCGCACCACGTCAAGGCTGCGCTGGTCAGCCTGTGTGAGCCCCAGCACGGTTGCCGTCATCGTAGCGAAGTAGCAGCCCAAGGCGGCGAGGATGACGCGCGGCTGCATGCCGGAGAAGGTGAGCACCAGCACCGGCGAGATGGCAATGGGCGGCAGCGCGAAGATCGCGATGTTCACCCCCCGGAACAGCCGCAGCATCGGCGGCCAGATGACGAAGACCATTCCCGCCACGATGGCGATGGCATTGCCGATCAGAAAGCCCAGAAGGCTCGCCTGGAGTGTGGCAAGCACATGGGGCGGATAATCCCACTTGTCGGCCCAGAAGCGCACGAGGATGGCGGATGGTGCGGGAAGTGCACCGGACGCCACGAGCTCGAAGCGCCCCACGATCTCCCACAACACCAAAAGCACCGCGAGATTGCGCAGCCATCCGAGGCGGGCGGGACTATTCGCCATGGAGTGCCTTTGCCACCACATCGTTCAGCGCGTGGAAGTCCGGATGGACGAAGAGGCTCTTGTCACGCGGGCGCGCGAAGGGAACGTCGATGACGGCAGCGATGCGCCCCGGCCTGCTCTTCATCACCACGATGCGGTCGGCGAGGAAGACGGCCTCGTCGACGCCATGGGTGACGAGCAGCGTGGTGGCGCGCTGCTCGGACCAGATGCGCTGCAGCTCGATGTTCATCTGGCGGCGCAGGATCTGGTCCAGCGCGCCGAAGGGTTCGTCAAGAAACAGCACGCCCGGTGCGGTGACAAGGGCACGCGCGATCGACACGCGCTGGCGCATGCCGCCGGACAACTCTCCGGGAAGCGCCTTCTCAAATCCTGTGAGGCCCACGAGGCCGATCAGCTCCGCGATGCGCGCGGCATAGTCAGCGCGCGGCTTGCCAAGGACATCGAGCGGCAGCGCGATGTTGGCCTCGATGCTGCGCCATGGCAGAAGGGCGGAATCCTGGAAGGCAACGCCTGTCGTTCCGGTCGAAGCAGCGGCGGCGGGCGCCAATCCGCCAATCTCGACCGTTCCGGAATCGGGTGTTTCGAGACCGAGTGCGAGCCGCAGAAGCGTGGACTTGCCGCAGCC
>JBEILC010000290.1:0-3011 GCA_040379425.1 Hyphomicrobiales bacterium | reverse complement strand
GGAAGGGCGCTCGGCTGCCGCAGGGAGGACGGCAGGAAGGTCATCAGTTGGTCGGACGGTAGATCTGGTCGAAGATCGCGCCGTCGGCGAAGAATTCCTTCTGCGCCTTAGACCAACCGCCGAAGTCCTTGTCGATCGACACGAGTTTCAGCTTGGGGAAGCGGGCGAGATCAGCGGGATCGGCGGCGGAGGGGTCGGCCGGGCGGAAGAAGTGCCTGGCGGCGAGCTTCTGTCCGGCGGGCGAATAGAGGAAGTTCAGATAGGCCTGCGCGGCTTCCAGGTTGCCCTTGGCCTTGGCATTGCCTTCGACGACAGCCACCGGCGGTTCGGCGAGGATCGAGAGCGAGGGTACGACGATCTCGAAATTGTCGGCGCCGAATTCCTTCTGGACGAGGAAGGCCTCGTTCTCCCAGCTGATGAACACGTCACCGATGCCGCGCTGGGCGAAGGTGGTGGTGGAGCCGCGGGCACCCGTGTCGAGCACCGGCACGTTGCGGTAGAGATCGCCGATCCAGGTCTTGATCTTGGCCTCATCGCCGCCCAGCGCCTTGGCCGCATAGGCCCAGGCCGCGAGGTAGTTCCAGCGCGCGCCGCCCGAGGTCTTGGGGTTCGGCGTGATCACCTGCACGCCCTCCTTCACCAGGTCACCCCAGTCCTTGATGCCCTTGGGGTTGTCCTTGCGGACGATGAACACGATGGTCGAGGTGTAGGGGGCCGAATTGTGCGGCAGCTTCGTGGCCCAGTCCTTCGGCAGCTTGCCGGTATTCTTGGCGATCTGATCGATGTCGCCGGCCAGCGCCAGGGTGACGACATCGGCGTCCAGACCGTCGATTACCGCGCGGGCCTGCTTGCCCGAGCCGCCATGGGACTGGTTGATGGTAATGGTCTCGCCCGTCTTGGCCTTCCAGTCCGCCGCGAAGAGCTCATTGAATTCCTTGTAGAATTCGCGCGTGGGGTCATAGGACACGTTGAGCAGGGTCTTGTTGGCCAGGGCCGCGGTGGCGGTGCCGGCCAGGACGAGGATCGCGGCGGCGCCTGAAATCAGGTTGCGGCGAAGGTGGTTGGGCATGTTCAGTTTCTCCTGTCTAGTAATTCTATATACTCTACAGAATCGATATAGTATCAAGCCGAAACTTGCCTGAACCCTTTAGCCATTCTCAAACAAGGATTTAGAAGGGCTGACCTCAGCGCGCGGCGAGGAGGTTCTTGTGGATGCGGCCGTCCTTCATGATGACCAGGAAGTTGCGATCGGGGTCCTCGATCAGGCGGATGTCGCTCAGAGGGTCACCATCGACGAGGAGGAGGTCGGCCAGCGCGCCTTGCTCAACGACGCCGAGCTTTCCCACATAGGGGCTGCGCAGGCCCGAGAGGGCCAGCAGTTCCCCATTGGTGGCGGTCGCCATGCGCAGCGCCTCCGCCGGAGTGAACCATCGCGTCATCGCGGAGAGCAGGTTTGTCTGCCGCCGAGCGTTGCTCTCGGAGAACAGGATGTCGGTGCCGAAGGCGGTCCTGAGGCCGTATTTGCGGACGTAGCCGTAGATCACATCGGTGCCGTCGAGCACGGCCTTCTGCTTGATGTACTGGATGGAGCCCGGGCGGAAAATCGGGCCCTCGCCCCCGAGGAAGGGCTGGGTCGAGAGCCAGACACCCTTCTCCGCCATGTATTTCGCGGTCGGCTCGTCGATGAGGTGGGCATGTTCGACGACCTTGACCCCGGCATCGATGGCGCGCCTGACGGCAACGGGCGTATAGGCGTGGACCGCGACATAGGTCCCCCAATTGCCGGCGGCCTCCACCGCCGCCGCGAGTTCAGCCGGCGTGAAGGTGGATACGTCCAGCGGACTGTGCGGCGAGGAGACGCCGCCGCCGGCGGTGAGCTTGATCTGGCTGGCGCCCAGCATCAGCTGCTCGCGCACGCGCTGGCGCACCATGTCGGGCGAATCCGCCACCATGGAGCCGCCGATCTGTTCCATGCGCGACAGGGGGCGCGAGGCATCGCGCGGCAGTTCGGACGTCATGCGGAAGTCGCCGTGCCCAGAGGTGACGGTGATCATAGCACCCGAGGGCCAGATGCGCGGACCTTCGATGAGCCCCTCGTCGATAGCCTGCTTCAGTCCGAAGCTGGGCCCGCCCAAGTCGCGCACGCTGGTGAAGCCGCGCATCAGCGTGGCGCGGGCCTCGACGCCTGCAACAAGGCTGACGTAGCCGACATCGCCGTAGATGGCCGCTTCGGCGGTGGGGCGGACCAGCATCGTATGCCAGTGAGCGTCGATGAGGCCCGGCATCAGCGTGCGGCCGCCGCCCTCGACTATGGCCGCCCCATCCGCCGGCTTCACGTCAGGCCCGATCCCGGCAATGAGGTTGCCTCGCACCAGCACCGAGGTCGGCTCGCTCAGCCGCTCTGCTGTTCCGTCGAACACCTTCACATTGCGGAACAGGACCTCGGCCTGGTCCTGTGCGGCGGCGGAACCGGCGAGTAGCATGACGGCGGCGGCAACGGCCAGTGACCTCAACATGCGCACAACTCCTGTTCCAGACATAAGCTGTAACTGCGATGGTCAAGGAGAGTCCAGCCGCAGCCGAATGACGGTGGTCCGGGAGCCCCGATAAGGGGTTCACATGTTCGTGAAAGCGCAAGGGGCGTGCCGCCAGTCCTTCCATCAGCCGCGTTGTTCACGGCCGATGAGTCAGGTGGCGCTGGGCAGGGGATCGAGCACGGCCGAGCCGTGCGGCGTGGCGTCCGACTGGCGCATCACCTCGGCCAATGACAGGCGTTCGAGCTTCAGGAGATAGTCCCTGTAGGCCCCATCGAAGGCGAGGCGCAGTTCACAGCTGGCCTCGTCCCGGCAATCCTCGCAGCGCCGGTAGGCGGTGCGGGACAGGCAGGGGAGCGGCGCGATCGGCCCGTCCACGGCGCGGAGCATGGGGCCGATGAAGATCTTGTCGGCGGGCTTGAGGAGTTCATATCCGCCGTCCCGCCCGCGCCGGCTGGTGATGTAGCCCGCGGCCTT
>JBEILC010000289.1:0-3035 GCA_040379425.1 Hyphomicrobiales bacterium | reverse complement strand
GCACGGTCAGGCCGCAAGCCCCTTGGCTCGCCAGGCCGCCCGCCGGTTGCCGGGCGTAAGGAGCGTTTATCATTCTGGGCCGGCATTGCGGCTGGGTTGTCGAGCGAAGATGCTGGAGCTTCCGCGGGCATTCCGCAGGCGGTCAGCGCACGCTGGTTCCGAAAGGCAGGCGGGATGCCACCAGCGATGTTCGGGCCATCGGCCAAGCCTTTGTCGGGCCGTTATCTGTCGCTGGAAGAGCGCGAGGAGATTGCGCTCATGCGGGCGCAGAACTGCTCGATGCAGAGGATCGCACGTCAACTGGGGCGGGCCGCATCGACGATCTCCCGCGAACTGCGCCGGAACGCCGCAACACGCAATGGCGGGCTGGATTATCGGGCGACGACGGCACAATGGCATGCCGAGCGATCGGCACGTCGGCCCAAGCCTGGCAAGTTGCTCGGCAACCATGCGCTTCGCCACTATGTGCAGGAACGTCTCTCCGGCCTTATCATGACACCTGAGGGCGTCGCTATCGCTGGGCCGCAGGTTGAGTGGAGCGGGCGTCGACATGGACGGCGACAAGAGCGACGATGGGCCCGGGCATGGAGCCCAGAGCAGATCGCGCGGCGTTTGCCGATCGACTTCCCGGACGATCCGACCATGCGCATCAGCCACGAAGCCATTTACCAGGCACTGTTCGTCCAGGGACGCGGCGCCTTGCGGCGAGAGCTGACGACCTGTCTGCGCAGTGGTCGGGCGCTGAGGGTACCGAGAGCTCGCACGCGCGGGCGCGGTAGAGGCTTCGTCTCGCCCGAGATCATGATCAGCGAGCGGCCCGCCGAAGCCGTCGACCGCGCTGTACCCGGTCATTGGGAGGGAGACCTGATCCTTGGCCTCAACCGTTCGGCGATCGGCACGCTGGTCGAACGCACCACGCGCTTCACCATGCTGCTGCACCTGCCGCGCATGGAGGGCCACGGTGTGGTGGCGAGGGTGAAGAACGGTCCGCCGCTCGCGGGCCATGGTGCGACGGCCGTGCGCGAGGCGATCGCGCGAACGATCGTCGGGTTGCCTGAACAACTCAAACGGACGCTGACCTGGGACCAGGGATCGGAGATGGCGGAACATGCCCGGCTGAAGATCGACGCCGGCCTCGACATCTACTTCTGCGATCCGCACAGTCCATGGCAGCGCCCTACAAACGAAAACACCAACGGCCTGCTGCGCCAGTACTTCCCAAAAGGCACGGACCTCAGCGCGCATGGGGTCAACGAGATTGCCGCCGTCGCGGCAGCGCTCAACTCGCGGCCGAGGAAAACGCTCGATTGGAAGACACCCGCTGAAGCGCTTGACGCACTGCTCCTGCAAGCGGAGAAACAATCCGTTGCGACGACCGCTTGAATCCGCCTTGGCTGCCCTGGTCCGAGTGATGCAGGAGGGCATCCGGTTTGCCCCTGCGCCAGATCGCCATGATGAGCGCGTCGGTGACAAGTTGTGCGGTCATTTCGGCCTTCATGGACCAACCGACAACCCGGCGGGAGAACAGGTCGATGACGGCAGCCACATAAAGCCAACCTTCCGCCGTCCAAACGTAGGTGAAGTCGGCGATCCAGCGCTGGTTCGGGCGCTTGGCACGGAACTCGCGGTCCAGCATGTTCGGGGCAATCGTTGAGCGCTGGCCAACATCCTTTGGCAGCCCACGCCGGCGTGGCCTGGCTCGCAAGGCCTGCGCACGCATCAGCCGCTCGATGCGGTGAAGGCCGCAGTCGATGCCTTCCGCAAGCACGTCGCGCCAGACGCGTCTTGCGCCATAAGTCCGCCCCGACCCGATGAAGCTCTCCCGCACCTTCGCGCCGATCTCCCCGTCGTCCCGGCTGCGCTGGCTCGGCGATCGGGTGAGCTAGGCATGGAAGCCCGACCGCGACACGTCCAGCGCTTCGCAAAGCCATGCCCACCCCTTGCCGACAGTCGTTGCACAGCAACGACGAGAGGGCCCCGATCCCCCGGTGCTTCGCAATGAACGTGAACCTCATGTCACGTCCTTCGCGAAGTAGGCTGCGGCCTTTTTTAGGATGTCACGCTCCGCCTTCAGCTTGGCGACCTCGCGCCGCAGCTTCTCGATCTCGAGCTGCTCCGGCTTCATCTGGCCATGTCCGGGAAACGCCTGCCCCGGATCGGCGGCAAACTCCTTCACCCATTTGCGAAGGACATTCTCGCAAACATCCAGATCGCGCGCCGCCTGAGCTATGCTCACACCGCGATCCCTGATCAGGCGAACTGCCTCGACCTTGAACTCACGCCCAAACCGTCTTCGCTGCATAGACCACCTCCGTCTTCATGAAACACCCAATCTCGGTGTCCACGAAACCAGCAGCAGGCCAAAGCGCCAGCGCAAACCAACCGAGCCAGCTCTCACCGCTTGGTGCTCTTGCGCAATTTTTCCCTTCCATGGATCGGGTTCTTTTGCTTAGGTGAAGCGAGAGGGAAGGATGATCGTTCCCCCAGCGAAATAATCAGTGAAAGAGCCTCCATGAGCAGCGCGGCGAACAAACTTGATGTGGCCTCGGCCGAAAACTACCTGATGCGCTATCTGTCCATTGAGGGCGTGACCGGGCAGGAGGCCAAGATCGCTGCGGCGATCAGCGAGGATTTGCAGGCCCTGGGCGTTCCGGCATCAGCCATTCATTATGATACGGCGCACAAGCGGATTCCCGTTCCCACCGAAACCGGCAACCTGATTGTTCACCTGCCCGGAACCCGGCCGGGCCCGCGCCTGTTGTTTTCCACGCATCTGGACACGGTTCCCCTGTGTGCCGGGGCAAAACCTCGCCGCGAGGGTGACCGCATCGTGTCCGATGGCACCACGGCCCTGGGTGGCGACAACCGCACGGGATGCGCGCTGATCGTGGCGCTGGTTGAGACGCTGCTGAAACACAAGTTGCCCCACCCCCCCAAAACCCACCACATAACCGTGCGCGCGGAAAGCCGGCGGCACCGCGCACCCCGAATGTAAGCCGACCACCACCACGGGGCCGCCAAGTTGGTAAAACTGG
>JBEILC010000288.1:0-3043 GCA_040379425.1 Hyphomicrobiales bacterium | reverse complement strand
GGCATTGGCCGAGGAGATGGTGACGATGCTGCGATGCGCGGTCGAGGGTGCGTTGAGCACGCGCTTCGCGAAGGCCTGCGTCAGGAAGAAGGCGCCGCGCGTGTTGATGGCAAGGCAGCGGTCATAGCTTTCCGCCGTCACATCGAGGAGGTCGCCGCGGCTCAGCACGGAGACACCGGCATTGTTGACCAGCGTGGTGAGCTGCCCCACGGCGGCCTCAGCCTCGTCCAGGAGCCCGCCATGCGCGCCGATGTCGCCGATGTCGGCGATGATCGCAGCGGACTTGCCGCCCAGCGCCCTGATCTCCGCCGCCACGTTGGTAAGCTCGTCCGGCGCCACCACATCCGCCACCGCCACGTTGAAACCCGCCTCCGCGAGTGCAAGTGCTATGGCCTTGCCGATGCCGCGCCGCGCGCCGGTCACCAGTGCTGCCTGTGTCATGGTGCGTCCTCTATCCTGGCAAGCGTCTCCGGCGTGCAGATGAGCCGGAGCACCGTCTTGATGTTGAAGTCGAGCCGCTGCTCCAGCGCCGTCTCGTCCATCAGGTCACGCTCGAAGACGATGGAGCCGGTGAAGCGGTTGGTGAGATAGTAATAGCCGATGGCGGCGATGGTGATGTTCACCTGCACCGCGTCGAGGTCCTTGCGGAACAGCCCGGCCCCGGCGCCCCGCTTCAGCAGCGCCCGCATGCGGCCGACGAAGGGACGGCTCATCTCCAGGAAGCTCTTGGAGCCCTTGATGTGGCGCGCCTTGTGCAGGTTCTCGCTGTTGACCAGCGTGATGAATTCGGGGTTCTCGATGTAATAGCCCCAGGTGAAGCGCACCAGCCGCTTCAGCGCGGTGACCGGGTCATCCTTCTCGATCGCCAGTTGCGCTTCGGCCTCGCGGATTTCGGCATAGGCGTCCTCCAGCGTGATGCGGAAGAGCTCCTCCTTGTTGCCGAAGTAATGGTAGAGCATGCGCTTGTTGGTCTTGGCCCTGATCGCGATGTCATCGACGCGCGCACCCCCCAGGCCCTTCCTGGCGAATTCCGCCTTGGCGGCCTTGAGGATGCGCTTGCGCGTCGCCTCGGGGTCGCGTGCCTTGAAGGAAAGTGCCCGGGGCAATATTTCCGCTCTTGAATTAACCAACTGGTTATTTATAAGCTGAACCATCGCATGGAACAAGAGGCTTCCGGCTTCAAATGTATGACTACGTGATCATCGGGGGCGGATCGGCAGGCTGCGTCATGGCAGCCCGGCTGTCCGAGATGGGTGATGCCAAGGTGCTGCTGATCGAGGCGGGCCCGCCCGACACCAACCCCTATATCCACATGCCGGTGGGATTCTTCAAGATGACGTCCGGCTCCCTGATCTGGGGTTACGAGACCGTGCCCCTCCGGCATGCCAACAACCGCACCACAGTCTACCCGCAGGCGCGCGTGCTGGGCGGCGGCAGTTCGGTCAACGCGCTCATCTACACGCGCGGCTGTCCGGAGGATTATGATGGCTGGGCCACCCGCCACGGCTGCGAGGGCTGGGCGTGGGATGACCTCAAGCCCTATTTCGTGAAGTCCGAAGGCAACACCCGTCTCGCCGGCAAGGACCACGGCATTGACGGCCCGCTCGGCGTCTCGGACCTGCAGAACCCCAACCGCGTGTCACTCGCCTATGTGCAGGGCTGCATGGAGTTCGGCATGCCGCACAATGCGGACTTCAACTCCGGCCACCAGGAAGGTGCTGGCCTCTACCAGACGACGACGAAGAACGGCCGCCGTTGCAGTGCTGCCGCGGGTTACCTGAAGCCTGCCCTGTCCCGTCCCAATTTGACGCTCCGCACCGGCGTGCTCGTCAACCGCATCATTGTGGAGAACGGCCGCGCGGCCGGAGTCGAGATCGTGGAGAACGGCCGCCTCAAGCGGATCGAAGCCGCAAGCGAGGTGATCCTTACGGCGGGCGCGATCGGGTCGCCCAAGCTTCTCATGCTCTCGGGCATCGGGCCCTCGGGGCACCTGAAGGAGGTTGGCATCGACACCATCCATCATCTGCCGGGTGTCGGAGAGAATTTCCATGACCATTTCTCGACGGACGTCACCTGGGTGCTGAACGGCCCGCACTCCTACGACAAATACAAGAAGACGCATTGGAAGCTCTGGGCAGGCCTCCAATACACCATGTTCCGCTCAGGGCCCGTCGCGTCCAACATCGTGGAGGCGGGCGCCTTCTGGTGGGGCGACCGGAATGAGAGGACGCCGGACCTGCAGTTCCATTTCCTTGCGGGCGCCGGTGTGGAGGAAGGTGTCGGCAGCGTGCCGGGCGGCAATGGCGCCACCTGCAACTCCTATCACCTGCGCCCGCGCTCGCGCGGCCATGTCAGGCTCCGCTCGTCACGCCCTCAGGATGCGCCGCTGATCGACCCCAATTCCTTCGCGGAGCCTTACGACCTTGACCGCCATATCGAAGGCATCAAGATCACCCAGGAAGTGGGCCGCACCCATGCCATGCGGAAATTCGTTTCCGCTGAGCATTTCCCCGGCCCCGGCGTCAAGTCACGTGCTGACTATGAGGCCTGCGCGCGCTCCAATGCCCGCTCCTCCTATCACCCTGTCGGCACCTGCAAGATGGGGCGTGACGAGATGTCGGTGGTCGATCCCATGCTCCGCGTCCGCGGCATCGAGCGTCTCAGGATCTGCGACAGTTCGATCATGCCGGAGGTCGTCTCCTCCAACACCAACGCTCCCACCATCGCCATCGCAGAGAAGGCCGCGGACCTGATCCGCGGTAACAGGTAGACCATGCCGAAGATCGTCACCGCCGCCGAAGCCGTGCGCGCCATTCCGGATGGCGCCACCGTCGCCGTCAATTCCTCCTCGGGCCTCAACTGCCCGGATGCGGTGCTGAAGGCGCTGGGTGAGCGCTTCGACCATGACAGCCACCCGCGCGATCTCACCATGATCCACCCCATCGCGGCGGGTGACATGTTCGGCATCAAGGGTGTTGAGCACATCGCAAAGCCCGGCCTCATCGGCCGCATCATCGGCGGGTCCTATCCGTCTGGCCCATCC
>JBEILC010000287.1:0-3088 GCA_040379425.1 Hyphomicrobiales bacterium | reverse complement strand
GTAGACGAGCTTCATGCGGGGGCCCCGCTGCTTGTTGGACAGTGTGGGCGCCTTGCCGATGAAGTCATCCTTGTCGAGCCTGAGGAAGCGCTCCATCGAGGCTTCGATCATGTCGATCTCGGTGGTGAGCTCCGAGCCCCAGCCGCGATAGGCCTTCTCCATCCGGAGCGAGTTCATCGCATAGGTACCGAAGAGGCTGATGCCATGGGGCTTGCCCGCCGCCATCAGCGCATCGAACACCTTCGGCATGTCTGCCATGGGCACATGCAGCTCCCAGCCCAGTTCGCCCACATAGTTGACGCGGAGCAGGCGGACACCATCGACACCTGCAACGCTGGCAATCTTTCCCGTCAGCCAGCGGAAGGCGGCGTTGGAAGGATCGGTCTTGGTGCATTGCGCCAGCACATCGCGAGCATGGGGCCCCGCGAGCACGAGCACGCCGAAATCATCCGTCACGTCGGTGATCGTCACCTGCTCGCCATCGCGCTTGCGCCAGTTCATCTGGTCGAGGTCATGGAGCTGGGCGACCGCAGCGGAAAGCACGTAGAAGTGATCAGGCCCGAGCCTCGTCACCGTGATCTCGGATTCGATGAAGCCATTGGCGTTCAGCAGGTGGCCGAGGATGATGCCGCCGTCCTTCGCCGGGATCTTGTTGGCGCAGATGCGCTCGAGGAAGGCGTGTGCGTCCTTGCCCGTCACCTCGTATTTCGAGAAGGTGGAAAGGTCCATCAGCCCCACGCGCTCGCGCACGGCCAGGGCTTCCGCCTTCACCGCATTCCACCAGTTGGAGCGGCGGAAGGAATAGGTCTCGCCCTCACCGGACTTGTCATACCAGCGCGGCCGCTCCCAGCCGAAGATCTGCGCGAACTGCGCGCCTTCCGCCTTGAGCTTGTCATAGAGCGAGGACTTGCGCAGGCCCCGGCCCACCTGGTGCTGCTCGGCCGGCTTGTAGCAGTAATACATGTGGTGATAGTCGGCGACGGAGACTTCCGCCGTATAGTCCTTCGTCGCCCAGTTGCCGAAGCGGCGCGGATCGAATTCGCGCATGTTGATCTCGGCCTGGCCATGCACCATCCACTGCGCGAGATACTTGCCCGCACCACCGCCCTGGCAGATGCCGATCGAGGCGCCGCAATGCATCCAGTAGTTCTTGGGTCCGGGTGCCGGGCCTGAGAGATACACACCGTCCGGCGTATGGGTGATCGCGCCCGGCACGATGGACTTGATGCCCGTCTGGCCGAACAGCGGCAGTCGCTCGGCGGCCTTCTCGAGCCACGGCATCAGGCGGTCAAGCTCAGGCGATTCAAGCTCGCTTTCATAGTCCCAGCGCGGGGCGTTGCCGTCCCAGCAGAGATGGGCCGTGGCGGTCTCATAGGGGCCGACCAGCACGCCGTTGGTCTCCTCGCGCAGATAAGCATGGGAGTAGGGGTCACGCACCACGGGGAGTTCGATGTCGAGGTCGATCAGCTCCTTCAGCGGTTCGGTGATCACATAGTGGTGCAGCATGTTGGCGATGGGCACGTTGTGCCCGGTCCATGAGCCCACCACGTCGCAATAGGAGCCAGCGGCATTCACCACATGCTCGCAGTCGATGTTGCCGTTCCCGGTGAAGACGCGCCATTCGCCATTGGGCAGCTGCTTGATGTCAGTGACGCGCGTGCGGCGGTAGATCTCCGCGCCGAGTTTCCGCGCACCGGCGGCCATCGCGTTGGTGATGTCGGCCGGCGCCACATGCCCGTCAGTCACGGTGCGGAAGGCGGCCTTGACGCCGAAGGTCTCGAGATAGGGGTGATACTGCTTGATCTCGGAGGGTCCGATGATCTCGCACTCGTATCCTGCGAGGCGCGAGATGCCGTAGACGTACTGCAGCCAGTTCACCTCCTCGTCCGTGGTGGCGAGGCGCAACCCGCCGCAGCCATGCCAGGAGACGGCATGACCGGTCAGCTTTTCGAGCGTGGGGTAAAGCTGGGTGCCGTAGACATGCACCTTGGTCATGTTGAGCGAGCCATTGAAGTGCGGGCACTGGCCCGCCGCGTGCCAGGTGCTGCCCGAGGTGATCTCACCCTTCTCGACCAGAACAATGTCGGTCCAGCCCTCAAGCGCCAGGTGGTAGAGAAGCCCCACCCCCATCACACCGCCACCAACGATCACCACACGCGCATGCGACTTCATTCGCAATCTCCGAAAGAAATTCCGGCGGAGAATAGGACGGTCCGCCGCTGCCGCTCAAGGACCAGTCAATCCTCTTCAACCGTCCACGCCTGATTTCAAGGCGAATTCGGGCGAAGGGTGGTGAGGGAGGCTCATCAGGTGGTGGTTCAGTCCCGGTTCATGTGCAAAGCTTTGCGGTGCTGATGTCACATCGCAGGATGCCATAAAGAAACGCGCCCTTGCTGGCCTCTGCCTCATTGGGATCGCCGCCCCTGCTTATGCCACTTCGGGTCCCGGCCGCCACGGCATCATCCACCTCGATGCCAAGTGCCGCCCGCTGAACATCCCCTGGGCCAACCGCTGGTGCCCCGTCACCCACCATGACGGCGACCGCGTCACCAAGGGCTGGGTCAAAGCACGCTTCGTGCGGGACAGTGATTGTCCTCAGAGTTTATGCGCCTCGAACAGCATCAGTCCCGTGGCGATTGCAACGTTGAGCGACTCGGCTCCGCCTTTCATCGGGATTGCGACGAGGGTGGAACAGGCCGCCGCGGCATCGTCCGAGAGGCCTTTCCCCTCGCTCCCCATGACGAGGAGTGTTGGCGAGGCATAGCTGCGGCGGTAGCTTTCCTTCGCCTTCATCTGCGTACCGACACTCTCGCCGGGCCAGGCCTTGATCAGGTCGAGAAAAGGCGTCTGCTCCAGCTTCACCAGCGGCATGGCGAAGATCGAGCCCATGGTGGCCCGCACGCAATCTGGCGCATAGGGATCGCAGCACGGCCCCGCCAGAATGATGCCCGCCGCTCCCGCCGCGTCAGCCGTGCGGATGATGGCGCCGAGATTGCCGGGGTCGCGCATCTCCTCCAGCACCAGCCACAGCCCTTCGGGCCGCAAGCTGTCGGCGAAGCGCTGGCGGAACACGCCGATCACGCCTGGG
>JBEILC010000286.1:0-3097 GCA_040379425.1 Hyphomicrobiales bacterium | reverse complement strand
TTCAAGTTCCGGAACGCGCAACAGGGAACGCGTCGCATCCGGCCAATCCGGAGGTTCTTCTGCCATTTGTTTGGCCTTTCTCTCCCATGAGTGTCGTTACGCTACGATAGCCACGCCGAATGAGGCAAGATGAAATCTACAGGCTTGCATCTCATTTAAGGACCTCCGGACGGGCGCGCGGAAGATTCCCTGCGGTAACGCTAACGGTTGCCGGTGGCCACGCATTATCTACATGGGCAGATGTGAGGTGGCGCCATACAGTGAGGCGTTGGGGCGGCCCGGTGATGGCGTGCGCATACGCTCTTTACAGTAGCTACTGTAGTCCCCAAACTGTGATCTGCAGTAGTAATAACTGCTGCCAGCCTGGGATAGGATCGCTATGCCGAGCGACGCCGCCGCCGAGTTGGATTTCCGCCCGCGGGCTGTGCTCCGCCTGGGCTTTGCGGGGCATCGCCCTGGGCGGCTTATGAAGGGCCGTCCAGATCTTGAATTGGGCGTGATTGAGAGCGAGATCAGGATCGCATTTGAGCAGTCTCTTGATCTTCTGGAAGCTGCGATGAGCCCATTCGCTCATGGGGCCGCCTACAGCCCGTCTGAGGAGTGGCGCAACGATTATTCATCACAGAAGCCACTGCTGCGCCTCGTGTGCGGAGCAGCCATGGGGGCAGATCAGATCGCGCTTCAGGCGGCCAGACAGCGTCGCGCCCGGGAAGCGCAAGAAGCACCCGCGGATTGGGAGATTGTAACGATCCTGCCCTGCGAGCATGAGCTATTCATCGCGGATGCAAAAACTGACTTCTTGCTGCAATTCCCGTCCGGGAAAGATGAGGATAGATACTGGCAAGAGATTCTGGAGATCCCTGACAGGATGGTTGTGCTTCCGTCGAGTTGGCGGACCAAGGTTCAGGGCGAACCGCGTGGGGACCCGCCGCCATTCCTTCCGGGGGGAAGGCCGATCCAGCGCCCTCATCCAATACAAACGCCGGTCGAAGTGGGCGGCGCGGCGGATAAGGTCGGTGCTGTCGATGCGGCAACTCCGGATTGGGCGCTGGATCATACACCAACAGCGGAATTTCTTCTTGGCGAGATCGATGTATTGATCGTTGTCTGGGATCAGAAGGAAGCCCAGGGGCCAGGTGGGGCACCAGATCTGGCTGCAAAAGCCCATGAGGCAGGACTCCCGGTAATCGTCATCAATCCCAGCAACGCGGAGCAGACGCTTCGCCGCCTTCACAGTGTCGAGCGTGATTCCCAAAAGTTTGAGACGCGACATTGGTACAGGCGCGTGATCAGCGGCGCCACAGAGTCAAGCCCGGTTGACGCGCACCATATGGCGAATATCGTCAAACATGTCCTGCAGCGCCCGCCTGAGGCGGGCGGGGCAGATATTCCCGGCGTTACCTATCAGGACTTTCTGAAGGATCGGGAAGAACCGCGTGCGCAATGCTCGATTTATGATCGAATCATCCGTCTATTTCGTGCCTGCGGGCCATCCCCGTCCCACCACATGTCGCTTCGCTTTACTGCTAATTCTGCACCAATGAGCGTTGAGGAGCGCTGGAATGCCCATCTTTCGGCTAGGCCAAGCCGAGGTGGCGGACTAAGTTCAGCAAGAGATTGTCCGCAGCGACGCATTCTTCAGGAGACTCTTCTTGCCCGGTATACGCATGCGGATGCACTCGCGCGGGGCTACGGAACCCGATATCGCCGAACATATACGTTACTTTATCTTCTGGCTGCGTTTGCCGCGAGCCTTGCGGTATTCGGGTTGGTGCAGACCATCCTGGGTATGGGTATCGAACCGGGGGCAGGCAAGCCTCTGTTTTTGGTATCAAAATCCGTGATTGTATTCATTGAGATTGGCCTGCTTCTGTGGATGTATTTTGCCCATCGAAGCAGTACGAAGTACGGCTTTCATGAGCGATACCTTGATTATGGCGCGCTGGCGGCCAGCCTTCGGCAGCTTCGATCTCTTTCCCTATTTAGCGAGTTTCCTCGTTCTGCTCAGCGCCTCCAAGATGAAGGGCGCTGGTGGCAATGGTATGTGATGGCCACGGCGCGCGAGATCGGTCCGCCGGACGGGGAACTGCTTCCTGCCTGGCATCGAACCGTCATTCAGGGCCTGATCGACCACGAATTACCTGAGCAGGCGGAGCGGGCTAAGGAGGTGCTGGACGAGTGTGCGGGTACGGAGGCAGGCGCTCACCTGCTGGGCTGAGGGCTATTTAAACTGACTTTCATTTCACTATTTCTCCTACTGATCGTGCTTTTTATCGGCAACCTTGGATGGCTTGCTGCCATACTTGGCGCGATGGCCTCCATATTGCCCATCTTCGGCGCAGCTCTACTTGGTATCGTGCAGACTGCCGATTTCGAGGCTCGCGCCAGCCGCGCCCGCCTCACTCTCGATCGAATTTCACGGCAGAAGGCGACACTTGAAAATTTGCTGCCCGAGCAAGGGTATGACGACACACGACGTGCGTTGCTGGCGACCGTTCGCCTTGCTGCACGGGATTTGGAAGCTTTCCTGAAGCTTCACACCCATCGCCCGCTCGTCATGCCAAGCTGAAACCTGATGGCATGTTCAGCAATAGTATTATTTTGGTTCTGGGCTCATTCGGCCGATGGTGATGTCTGGGCAAGCTTCCCCCCCTTCTGGGGCGGGTTTGGTCACTCCAACCTTCTCTTCACCACCTGCACATGCAGTGCCGCCGCAGGCAAGTCCACGGTGGACAGGCTCACATTCCGCGCCGTCACGCGTACCTTGTCATTGGACCAGACATGCCAGTCCAGCACAAAGGCAATGCTGCCGAGGCTGAGACGATCCCTCAAGCCCTCTCCACCACCCTGAACCCCCGCGACGCCAGCGGCAGGCTGTCCCGGCTCATGGCGGCGTCCTCCCCCGGCACGTTCATCGCACCCCAGATGGCTCGGCGGTTCCGCTCGGCCATGCTGTTCCCACCATCCTGCACGAGCGCATGCATCGCATTGAGCGCTTCCGCGATACATTTGGATTGTGACGTGGCTCAGCTGGCCACGGCGGTGATGGCGGCGGCGGCGCTGGCGATCGTTGAGTGCCGTCCCCCGCCCGGCTTCG
>JBEILC010000285.1:0-3099 GCA_040379425.1 Hyphomicrobiales bacterium | reverse complement strand
CCATCGTACTTCTTCTTCCAGTTGAAGTAGGTCGCCTCCGAAATCCCGGCCTTGCGGCAGATCTCAGCGACGGGATGACCGTCCGCTCCCTGCTTCAAAATGAACGCCTTCTGGGCGTCCGTGAACTCTGATGCCTTGATCGTTTCCACTCCTCCCAGCCAGGGAGATTACAGCGGAAAACTCCAGTTCAGAACTGTCCAGTTTCTAGGGGGCAGAGCATAGGCGTTCTGACCAATGCTATACGGATCATGGTACCGCCTAGCAGCGCTTCGCATGCGACGAGATATAATAAAATCAATGAGAAATGGCGCGCCCTACGGGAGTCGAACCCGTCTTTACAACGTGAAAGGCTGTCGTCCTAACCGATAGACGAAGGGCGCCGCGCGAACGGGTCTATAGTGGGGTTCGGAGGGCTTGGCAAGCCTCACGAAACACGTGCGACATCCTCGATCTGGAGGCTCGGGACGCGCGATCCGGACCAGTCGTCGATGGTCAGCCGCCCGGCGATATGGAGCGGCATCTGGCGCTCCGAAAGCAGCATTTCGCCCAGCTCCGTGCCCATGGCGCGGAAGGCGATGGCCTTGATTTTCTTGCCGTCGCTGGAGGCCAGTGTGCAGCGGATATGGTCGCCCCCGGCCGGATCGGCATAGAGCACGCGGTGGGCGGGAAAGGCGAAGACCGGCGAGGGATGGGACGTGCCATAGGGCCCCGCCTGCTCCAAAAGCTCGACCAGCTCCAGTGTCGCAGCCCCGGCGGTCAGCGCTGCGTCGATGGAGAGTGCACGGTCCTGCGAGGCCTGGACTTGGGGGCCCAGATGCTCCTCGAGGAAGCCGCGAAGATCGCCCAGCCGCGATGCCTCGACAGTGAGGCCCGCTGCCATGGCGTGGCCGCCGCCCTTGGCGATCAGGCCCGAGTCGAAAGCCTCGCGCACGGCACTCCCGATATCGACGCCGGGGATGGACCGGCCGGAGCCTGCGGCAAGCCGCCCCTGCCTGTCCTCCGCCAGCACGAAGCTCGGCAGGTGGAAGCGCTCCTTCAGGCGCGCGGCGGCAAGGCCCACGACGCCCGGGTGCCAGCCCCTGCCTGACACGACGAGCACGCTGCCGCGCCGCTCGGCCCCCAGCATGTTGTCCGCCTGGATCATCGCCTGGTCGACGACGGAGAGTTCGATCTCCTGGCGCTCGCGGTTCAGCCGTTCGAGTTCCTGCGCGATCTGTGCGGCCTCGCCCTTGTCGGTGGTGGTGAGAAGCGTCAGCGCCAGCTTCGCATTGCCGATGCGGCCCGCGGCGTTGATGCGCGGGCCCAGCAGATAGCCCAATGCATATGTGTCCGGCTTGCGCTTCAGCCGCGCCGCATCGGCGAGCGCGGAGAGCCCCACATTCTCCCGCCTGGCCATGATCTTGAGCCCTTGCGTGACATAGGCGCGGTTGAGGCCCTTCAAGGGCACCACGTCGCACACCGTGGCGAGGCTCACGAGTTCGAGCCACTGCAGCATGTTGGGCTCAAGCCGGTCCGCGCCATACCAGCCCCTGCCCCGCAGCGCCTTGTTCACCGCCGCGATGAAGATCATGGTGACGCCGGCGGCACAGAGATAGCCCAGGCCAGAGACATCGTCCTGGCGGTTCGGGTTGATCACCGCATGGGCTTCAGGCAGCAGCTCGCCCGCCTGGTGATGATCGACGATGAGGGTGGTGAGGCCCAGCTCCGCCGCGCGCGCCAGCGGGTCATGCGCCATGACACCGCAGTCGAGTGTCACGAGCAGCTGCGCGCCTTTCGCCCTCAACTCCTCCACCGCGCGCTGGGACGGGCCATAGCCCTCGGTGAGCCGGTCCGGGATATGCACGGATGCGGATGAACCCACGGATTTGAGGAACAGGCTCAGGATCGCGGCGGAGGAGACGCCGTCCACGTCATAGTCCGCGATGACGCCGATCTTCTCGCCCGCGACGATGGCCTCCGCCATGCGTGCTGCGCCCTTCTCCATATCCATGAAGGCCGAGGGCTGCGGCATCAGCGTGCGGATCGTCGGGTTGAGAAAGGCTTCCGCCTCCTCGATGCCAACGCCGCGCGCGGCCAGCACGCGGCCGAGGATCTCGGGAAGGTCATTGCGCTGGGAGATGGCCTCCGCGATCCGCTGGTCTTCGAGCCGCGCTTTCCAGCGGCGGCCGGAGGCCGAGCGTTCGACGTTCAGGAAGGCACGCGGTTTGGCCTCGATGCTCAAAGCCTCTCGATCCGGATCATGCGCGGGTGGGCGGCGACATGCCCGTCCTTCTCGATGCGGTCAAGGGCAGCGCGCATGGCGCTTTCACCTGTGTCATGGGTGATGAGGATGAAGGGGGCCGTTGCGCGCGGCGTGTCCTTCTCCGTCTTGCCGCGCTGGAAGATGCTCTCGATCGAGATCTTCTCATCCGCGAGAATCTTGGCGATGGCCGCGACCGCACCTGGCTTGTCGAGAAGCGAAAGCGCAACGTAGAAGCCGCCCTCATGCGCCTTGGGCGGCGCTGCCTTGTAGGGCCGCAAGTCCTTCGCGGGGACGCCGAAGGCCGGACGGAAATTGCCGCGCGCGATGTCAACCACGTCCGAGAGCACGGCAGACGCCGTCGGGTGCGCACCGGCACCGCGGCCCTCCAGCATGAGATCGCCCACGAAATCGCCCTTCACCACGACCGCGTTGAACACGCCATCGGTATCCGCCACGGGCGAGCCCTTGGGGATGAGTGTGGGGTGCACGCGCTGCTCGATCCCCTGCTCGGAGGCGACCGCCACGCCGAGGAGCTTGATCTTGTAGCCCATCTCGGAGGCCTGGCGGATGTCGTCCAGCGTGATCTGCTCGATGCCCTCAATGTCGATGGCCTTGAGGTTCACCTCCGCGCCGAAGGCGAGCGAGGTGAGCACGGCCAGCTTGTGCGCCGTGTCGAAGCCGCCGACGTCGAAGGTGGGGTCGGCCTCGGCATAACCAAGCTGCTGGGCCTCCTTCAGCACCTCGGCGAAGCTCCGGCCTTCATTGCCCATCTTGGTGAGGATGTAGTTGCAGGTGCCGTTGAGAATGCCGAACACGCGCTAGACGCCGTTGCCGGCAAGGCTCTCCCGCAGCGTCTT
>JBEILC010000284.1:0-3146 GCA_040379425.1 Hyphomicrobiales bacterium | reverse complement strand
AGCCAGGCCTTCGAGCGCATGCACATTCTCTGGTGACCATATATAGCGACGCTATGTCGTACTCTGTTTGTAATGTGGCGCGTGATTGCTCAGACGGACCGCTTGCACGGTCTTTGCTCTGCGGCGCCAACGCGCTCAGGAAGCTCGGCGACAAGCGCATCAAGATGGTCGGCATCGACCATGACGAGGTGGTGCTGCAGGCGATCAAGGACGGCTTCGTCAACGGCACCATGCTGCAGAACCCCTATGGCCAGGGCTATATCGGTTCCTACGTGCTGAACAAGCTGCGCACCGGCTGCACGCTGAAGGCCGGCGCGCCGTGGAAGTCCAATGCGCTGACCGCCAAGTTCGTCGATTCCGGCACGGTGTTCGTCGATGCATCCCAGGTCGACACCTATGTCGACGCGATGCGCGGCATCACCAAGGACATCCTGGCGAACTTCGAGAAGGACTACATGACCTGCTCGTAAGGGCATGACATCTCCTCTCCCCCACGCCTGTGGGGGAGAGGAACACAGCTTTCGATTTGGGCGAGAACAGTTCCATGACGGACACCACGGCAGACGCCATGCCCGCCCGCCGGCAAGGCTCCGGCACGTTGCGGCTGCTGCTCAGCAATGAATTCGGCCTCGCGGTGCTGATCGCCATCGCCTTCACCGCATTCGCGGTCTCGCTTCCCGGCTTCACCTCGCCCTTCAGCCTGTTCACCATCGGCCGCCAGATCGGCATCGACACGATGATCGGCCTTGCGATGATGGCGGTGATCGTGACGGGCGGGCTCGACCTTTCGGTCGGCGCCATCGGCGTGTGCGCCGCCATGGTTTTCGGCTGGCTGGCGCAGATGATGGGCGTGCCGCTGCCGATCGCCAGTCCGATGGCCATATTGTTCGGCGCCAGCTTAGGCTTCATCAATGGTTATGTGGTGGTGCGCTCCGGTGTGCACAGCTTCATCATCACGCTCGCCAGCATGAGCATCTTCTTCGGAATCATGATCTTCCTCACCAAGGCGCAGGCCTTCAACGAACTGCCGCCGGAGGTTACACAGCTCGGCAAGATGCGGTTGTTCGGCAAGGTCTCCGTACTGCTCGTCATCACGCTCGTGGTCTGCGCGGCACTCTCGGTCTTTTACCGCTTCACCACGCTGGGCCGGCAGATGCTTGCGGCGGGCGCCAACCCGCGCGCAGCCGAACTCTCCGGCATCCGCACCGGCCGCGTCATCACCGCCTGCCACATGCTGACGGGCGCGCTCGCAGCCCTGGCGGGGCTGATGCTGGCGGCGCGCACGGGTGCGGCCGTTCCCTCCATGGCGGGGCATCTGGGGCAGGACTGGCTGCTCCCCGCCTTCCTCGCCCCCGTGCTCGGCGGAACGCTGCTGTCGGGCGGGCGCGTCTCCGTCATCGGCACGTTGCTGGGTGCCGCATTCGTGACGATCATGACGAGCGGGCTTCTTCTCATGCGCGTGGGTGAATTCTGGATTCTTGCATGTCTCGGCCTCATCCTGCTGCTTGCGGTGCTGACCGACAGGCTGCGGCAGGGTGTTCTGCGCCAGAAAGGTCTCATCTGATGAACCGCCTCTTCGACAATGACTGGGTGGGGCCTGCCCTTGTCTGCCTCGTGGCGGTGGTGGGCATCTCGATCCTGCAGCCGAGCTTCCTCTCGCCCTTCAACATCCTCGTGCTGCTCTCGGCCATTGCCGTCAATATGGTGATCGCACTTGGCCAGCTCGTCATCATCGCGATTGGCCAGATGAACCTCGCACTCGGCGCCTTCGGCGGCCTCGTCGCCATCTGCTTCGTCGCGGTGATGGAGCTCTATGGCGTGCCTCCCGTCATCGCGCGCACCGGCATCTCGGCCTTCATCATCACGCTGGCGGGACTGCAGATCTTCAAGGGCATCAATCTCGGCATCACCGAGGCGCAGCCTTTCTACGGCGTGCCGCAGAGTGTCAAGGACTTCGGCAACCTCGCGATCTTCGGGCCCATCCCCTGGCTCATCGTGCCGATGGTCATTGCCAGCGCCGGCATGTGGTATCTGTTCAACCGCATGCGAATCGGGCGCTATATCCTCGCCGTCGGCGGCAACCGCACCGCGGCGGAGCTTTCGGGCATCAACGTCACCGCCACCATCATCTGGGCGCATGCGATCTCAGGCCTGCTCGCGGCCATTGCGGGCATGATGCTGGTGGCGCGCCTGCAGATCGGTCAGCCAACGATCGGCGATGACTGGCTCATCTCCTCCTTCGCCGCACCCGTCATCGGTGGTGCGGTACTGGCAGGCGGGCATGTAAGCGTTGCGGGAACCTTCTTCGGCGTTGTCATCATCGCCATCATCACGCAGGCGCTGGTACTCTTCGCCATCGACCCTTTCGTGGTGCAGATCGTGCTGGGCGCGCTGATCCTCTGGGCCGTGGGCATCAACCGCTACCGCGAGATCCGTGTCGCCAGGCACAATGAGGCCAGCGCAGCATGACGGCCCTCAAGGTCTCGAACGTCAGCAAGTCCTTCCCCGGCGTGAAGGCGCTGGACACTGTCTCGATGACGCTCACGGGCGGCTCCGTCCATGCGTTGCTGGGTGAGAATGGCGCGGGCAAATCCACACTCATCAAGATCATGACCGGCATCCATGCCGCGGATTCGGGCGAGATCACCATGGAGGGACGCCACATCCGCTTCGCCAATCCACGCCAGGCGGCGGCCGGAGGCCTGGGCGTGGTGCATCAGGAGCGCAACCTCGTCACGCGTTTCTCGGTGGCCGAGAACATCATGCTGGACCGGCTTGGAACCCGTTCGCTCTCACGCGTCGACTACAAGGCGCTCGGCACGGAAGCCAGCCGCTGGTTGAAGCAGCTCGATCTCGACATCGACCCGATGACGCCGGTCTCGCGCCTGAGTGTCGCGCAAATGCAGCTCGTGGAAATCGGCAAGGCGCTGTCCCTGCAGTCGCGCGTGCTGCTGCTTGATGAGCCCACCGCCTCGCTGACGCCCAGCGAGGCGCAAGTCTTGTTCCGCATCCTCCGCAAGCTGCGCGATGATGGTGTCGCCATCGGCTTCGTCAGCCACAAGCTGGAGGAGGTCTTCGACATCTGCGACGCTGTCACCGTGCTGCGTGACGGCAGGAACGCCTGTGACAGCCAGCCGCTGAAGTCT
>JBEILC010000283.1:0-3179 GCA_040379425.1 Hyphomicrobiales bacterium | reverse complement strand
GCTTCGCGGGTCCCGTCTTCTCCCGCCGCAGAAGCGGGAGAAGACGAAAAACGCAAAACGGCCGCCCCATCGGGCGGCCGGCGCACTCAAATACTCAGGCGATTACTTGCTCGCGAGATAGTCGACCGGGATGGCTTCCGAGATCGTCCACTCATCCACCACGCCGGGCTTGCCGTTCTCGACAGCCGTGATCAGGTAGCGGCCCTTGTTCTGGTGGTGAAGCTCGGAGGTGAAGGTGCGCGGTCCGAACAGTGTGGGCTCGTCACGCATCTTCTCGAGTTCGGCCACGACGGCTGCAGTCTCAGTCGTTCCAGCACGCTCGACGGCCTTGGCCCAGACGTCGATCATCACATAGCCCGGATAGACATACTGGCTGGACGGCGGAGCGCCGGTGACTTCCGTGTACTTGGCGTTGAACTCGTTGACCTTGGGGTTCGGGTCATCGCCATGGACGGAGCCCTGGTCGGGCACGAAGAAGTTCGAGAGATCCGGGATGGCCGAGAGCCAGTAATTGCCGGACATGCCCGAGCCGTTGAGGATCATGGACTTGATACCGGCCGCGCGCAGCTGCTTCACGGCGGAAACGCCGCCGGGCATCATCGTGCAGAGCATGATGGCATCCGGCTCCTGCGGCAGGCTCTTGATGCGGGTGATCTGGGCCGCGATCGAGGCATCTTCGTTCTTGAACGTGTCCTCGCCCACGAGCTTCGCGTCCGCGAGCTTCGGCAGCATCCAGTCGAAGCCGTCGCAAATGCCCTTGTTGTACTCGGTCCAGGTGTCGAGCAGGCGGTAGAAGTTCCGCGCGTTCTTCTTGGTGTAGGCCCATTCCGCCATGGTGGCGCCCTGAACGGCCGCAAGCACCGAGGCCGAGAAGGAGTTGGGACCAACGCCCTGGATACCGGCCTTGATCGATTCCGCGCAGATGAAGAAGGAGACCTTGCCCGCACCTTCCGCGGCAAGGGCCGCCGGCGCGCCGAAGTCATAGTCGCAGGACACCACCACGAGGTCAGCGCCCTTGTCAATCACCTCGAGGCCGGCCTTCGCACCTTCGGCGCGGTCGGTCTTGGTGTCGGCGGCAACGAACTCGATCTGCTTGCCGAGCAGGCCGCCGGCCTTGTTGATCTCGTCGATGCGGATCTTGGCCGCCTCCTCCGCCGGCTTGTCATAGGCCTGCATGAAGCCCGACTGCGCCGTGGCGAAACCAACGATGATCTTCTCATCGTCGGCCATGGCCTGCGGGGCGGCGAGCATGAGCGCGCCAAGCGCCGCACTCATTCCGATCTTCATATAACTTTTCATGACGTCCTCCGTTGAAGTTTATGCCGTTTTTCCATCCGCCGGGGCCGAAGCCTTGGTCCCGCCGGAAAGCTTGCTGTTAGGCCACACCAGCTCCTTGTTCCGGGTCAGTCCGGATGGCTGGTACATCAGAATGACGATCATCACCACGCCAATGGCGATTTCCTGCACGCCCAGCGGCAGTGCGAAGGTGCTGCCGCCCACATCGATCCCCTTCTCCATCCAGCGCAAGAGCTGGATGATGATGGAGAGCACCACAACGCCCAGGACCGCGCCCGAGAGCGAGTTCATGCCGCCCACCACCAGCATCGAGAGCGTGATGAAGGTAAGACCGAGATAGAAGGTATCGGGCGTCACGACGCCCACCGAATGCGCGAAGAGCGCGCCTCCCAGCCCCATGATGCCCCCCGAGATCACGAAGGCGATGAGCCTCTCGCGCGGGATGTCGATGCCCGAGGCCGCGGCCGCGGTTGCCTCGTCGCGCGCGGCACGAAGTGCGAGGCCCGAACGCGAGATCGAATGGAAATAGGCAACCAGCACCACGATGATTGCGCACAGGAAGTATGGCCAGATCACGCGCACGATGGGGATGCCCACGACGGAGCTCTGCGCGCCCGTCACGCTGTCCCAGTTGGAATAGACCTGGATGATGACGGCCAGCATGGCGAAGGTAGCGATCGAGGCGGCAATGCCGGAAAGCCGCATCAGCACCTTGCCGAAGACATAGGCCGCGAGTGCGGCGAAGATCGTGGCCGCGATCAGGCCCCAGCCATAGTGGAGCTTGGCATTGAGGATGATGTCCGGCAGGCCCTTGAGCTTCGACTTCTTGATCGCCGGCAGCATGGTGAGCCAGGCCGTCATATAGGCGCCAAGGCATGTGAAGCCGATATGGCCGAAGCTGATCACGCCGGAATTGCCGATGAACACAAAGAGCCCGACCACCAGCACCACGCGGATGAAGATCTCGATGATCGTCTGGTTGAAGGGGTTGGACCCAACGACATAGGCGAGAAGCGCCAATGCCGAGAGGATCGCGATGAGAATCACCGGAGTGGTCCAGGTGCGCGCGAGAATCGATGGACGTTCGCTCATCTTCATACCCTCTGCTTGGCGGCTTTCGCCGAGAACAGGCCATTTGGCCGCCAGATCAGCATGACGATCACCGCGCCATAGACGAAGGCATCGCGGAAGGGCCGCGCATCGGGCGGCAGCACCACTTGCATGATGACGGTGGCGCCGCCGATCAGATAGCCCGCCACCACCGCGCCGGGCAGGCTTCCCAGCCCGCCGATGACAGTTGCCACGAAGGCCACCAGCATCAGGTTTGCGCCCATGTTGATGTCGACGGTACCGGTCTGCGTGACGAGGATGAGGCCGATGGCAGCGGCCAGCATGCCGCTCACCGCGAAGGCCAGCATGATGACCATGTTCGCACGAACGCCCAGCATGCGGGCCATGGTGAAGTTCTCGGCCGCCGCCCGCATCTCAAGCCCGAAGCGCGTGCGCTTCAGGAAGGCGGTGAGCGCCAGCAGGATGACGATGGTCACCACGATGGTGATCACCTGCAGGGGCGGAATGCGTGCGCCGAAGATCTCGACCTGCTGGGAGAGATTGGACCACAGGTCGATGGACTTGGGCCGGCTCGAATAGAGCATCAGCAGGAAATACTTGATGACGAAGCCCAGCGCGAAGGAGGCGATCATCATGGTCGCCGGATTGGCATTGCGGAAGCGCCGGAACACCACGATCTCGGAGAGCACCGAGAGCCCCGCCCCGATGAGCAGGATCAGCGGCACCAGAAGATAGGTCGGAAGCTTGCCCGCAAACACGATCGCCGCCGCGTCAATCGACGGCCACAGCATGGCGAAGACGCGGAAGGAAAT
>JBEILC010000282.1:0-3181 GCA_040379425.1 Hyphomicrobiales bacterium | reverse complement strand
GATCTCGAGGAAGTCAGCGGTATTGCGAATATACGCATATGAATTGAAGCCGAGCGAGCGCGTGCCGACAATGTAGCCGCCCATGATGCCGATGGTGTCACCCACAGCGACGAGCAGCGGCAGCGTGATGACGGCGGCGATGATGCGGGGGCCCACCAGATACTTGAACGGGTTGGTGGCGAGTGTGACCAGCGCGTCGATCTGTTCCGTCACCCGCATGGTGCCGAGTTCGGCGGCAATCGAGGCGCCCACGCGGCCTGCAACCATGAGGCCCGCCAGCACGGGCCCGAGTTCGCGCGTGATGCCCAGCGCCACGATCGAGGCTACAAGGCTTTCCGCATTGAAGCGCGAGGAGCCCAGATAGATCTGCAGCGCAAGCGCTCCGCCGGTGAAGAAGGCGGTGAGGCCCACCACGGGAAGCGAGAAATATCCAATCCGCAGCATCTGCTCGAGGATCTGGCGCAGGAAGATCTTCGGGGTGAGGCCCTGCAGCAGCGCATCCTTCAGGAACAGGCTCACCCGCCCGATCTCCATAAGGAGCGAAAGCGTCGTGCGTCCGATATGGGCCAAGATGTTCAAGCGCTGCCGTCCGATTCGATGCCAGTGTACAAGCGTGCATAGCGGCTGCCGAGGCGGGTGAGCAACTCATAGCATATGGTGCCCGCCCAAGATGCGGCCTCGTCGATCAGGATGTTGCGCCCGAGGATCTCGGCCCTGGTCCCGCGCGTGACACTGCCCGCGCCCAGGCCGGTCACGTCGATCGCCATCATGTCCATGGAGACCCGCCCGATGATGGGGCAGCGCTGGCCGCTGATGAAAACCTGTGCGGGCCCGTCCGGCGCGCGGGAGGAGAGGCTGCGCGGCACGCCATCCTTGTAGCCCGCACCGAGGACGGCGATCTGGCTCGACCGCCGTGCTTGCCAGGTGGCGCCATAGCCAACCGTCTCGCCCGGGCCGACATCACGCAGTTGCAGGACGGAGCCTTCCAGAATGGCGGCCGCAAGCATCGGATTCGCAGCTTTTGGCGTCGGATTTCCGCCGTACAAGGCGATGCCGGGACGCACCAGATCATGGGTGAAATCCTCACCCAGAAAGATGCCGCTCGAATTGGCGAGGCTCGCCGGAACGCCGGGAAGCGCCTGCCGCAGCCTGGCGAAGGCCTCCGCCTGCTGCCGGTTCATCGGGTGTCCGGCATCGTCCGCGCAGGCGAGGTGGCTCATCAGCAGGGAGACGTTCAGCCCCTCCATGGTGAAGCGGTCGTCCAGCAGGCCAGCGAACTCCGCCATGGAAAAGCCCAGCCGGTTGATTCCGGTATCGGCGTGCAGCGCGCAGGGAAGCTTTCGGCCATAGGCCCGGCCGAAGGCGGCCCATTCCCGCGCTTCGGAGCTGGAAATCAAGGCAGGACAAAGGTTTAGCTTGGCGTAGAATTCCGCCTGGCCGGCGAAAAGACCATCCAGAACATAGATGGTGGCGCCGGCCAGGATGGCGCGCAGCTCCTCGCCTTCCTTGGGCCTTGCCACGAAATAGGTCCGGCAACCGGCCTCCCACAGCGCGCGCGCCACCGGGGCGATCCCCAGCCCATAGGCATCGCCCTTGACTGCAGCACCGCATTCTGCCCGTCCGGCCTGTGCCTTGAGGCGCCGCCAGTTCTCCTTGACGGCGCTGAGGTCGATGCTCAGCACCGCCCCCGCAAGGTCTTCAGGCGTGGTCGTCATCTGCGGAAAATCCTTTCCCTCAAGGGCCATAAGGTCCCTGGCTTTGGCAATCAAGTGAACGGTTTGCCCCGACATCAACGACGCCAATTCCCGGCGGATTTCACCGTGGAGCGAAAGTGGAGCGAAATTGCTCTTGTGAAAAGGATTTCATAGTTTGCAGCCTCATGAAGGTGGGAACCATCCGCGCCCACCGCTTTGTTACGGGGGAGACGTGATGATGGAAGGGACAGCAGCAGCGCTGGAGGGCGGTTCGCCTTCGAAATCCGGCAAGTCCGACGCCATCAACTGCGACCTCAAGGACTTGCGAAGTGTTCTGAGGTCGGTGCGCAAGGCTACGATATCGTTCGGCTGAGCAGGGACGCGGACCCCGCGATATGCGGGTGTCGCGCGGATCGACAACGGATGCCCCGACGGGTCCATCACCAGCGCCAGGCCGCGCATGAAATCGGGGCTCAACGCACGTTCTGCGCCAAGGGTCACGAGGCTCGCCTCGCCATGTCCTTTGCGGTTGGTTGCCAGCAGGTATTTGGCCTTCTCCGATTCCAGCACCACGCCGTCATGCCGGCCGGACAGGAAACAGCGCTGCCGCAATCCGGGTTGGCGGAACCTGGTGAAGCGGTTGAACAAGGTCAGCCCGTCCTTGCGGTAGATGAACAGCGCGGAGCGCACGCATTTCTGCGGTTCGCGCGGGGAGGGCGTATCGAAGTGATAGCAACCAGGCCGCAGCGTGCTCGCCCGCATGTGCTCGAGGGCAGCGGCGGCAGCCTGCGGCAGCGCCGCGGAGGATGCGGCCTGCGGCGCCTGGAACAGGGTGTCCGGCGGCACGCCGGAAAAGCTGCAGATCCGCTCCAGGGCCGGCGCATCGGGAAGGGTGGACCCCGCCAGATATGTGTTGAACTGCTGGCGGTTCATGCCATTGGCGCTGCAAACGGCCGCGATCGACCCATGCCGCGCGCAAAGGGCGCGTGGATTGCCGGCGAAGTTCCGGTGGGGTGAAAAGCTTCGGTTCATCAGTGCAGATATGATCGTCTTGAGAACGTTATCATGCACCAGGAGTATGCGAGATATAATCGCTTCCGCACGGATTTAGCCTTGAGCAAAACAAGTGCTTGAAGCAACCTCGCGGCGTGCGGGGTTGTCTACTCGAAACGCTCCGGCAGATAGTCGGCGCGCACCAGATTCTGGAACTTGGTGAGGCTCGCCTCGAACTGCAGTTCAACAATGCCGGTGGGGCCATGGCGCTGCTTGCCGATGATGACTTCGGCCACGCCATTCACCCGGTTCATCTGCTCCTGCCACTCGAAGTGTTCCTGAGTGTTGGGGCGGGGCTCCTTGCGCGCCAGGTAGTATTCCTCGCGGTAGACGAAGAGCACGACGTCGGCATCCTGCTCGATGGAACCGGATTCGCGGAGATCGGAGAGCTGCGGCCGCTTGTCGTCGCGGTTCTCGACCTGGCGCGAAAGCTG
>JBEILC010000281.1:0-3184 GCA_040379425.1 Hyphomicrobiales bacterium | reverse complement strand
TCTTCGGGCATTTCCATGCGCCGGCCGAGCTCTTCCGGCGTGGGTTCGCGGCCCATCTCCTGCAGCATCTGGCGCGACACCCGATTGAGCTTGTTGATCGTCTCAATCATGTGCACCGGAATACGGATGGTGCGCGCCTGATCGGCAATGGAGCGCGTGATTGCCTGCCGGATCCACCACGTGGCATACGTCGAGAACTTGTAGCCACGGCGGTACTCGAACTTGTCGACCGCTTTCATGAGACCAATGTTGCCCTCTTGGATCAGGTCCAGGAACTGCAGGCCGCGGTTGGTATACTTCTTGGCAATCGAGATCACGAGGCGGAGGTTGGCTTCCACCATCTCCTTCTTGGCGATGCGCGCCTCGCGCTCACCCTTCTGCACCATGGCGACGATGCGGCGGTACTCGGGGATCTGCAGGCCCGTGGCGGTCGCAAGATCGAAGATCTCGTCACGGATGACCTTGATTGAGTCCTTCTCGTCATTGACGAACTTCTTCCAGCCGAACTTGGTGAGGCGCGCGACGCGCTTCAGCCAGTCGGGGTCGAGCTCGTTGCCCTGATATTCCTTGAGGAACTCGGGCCGCGGCACCTTGTAGGTTTCGGCGAGCCGCATGAGGCGGCCTTCGAGCGCGTTGAGGCGCTTGTTGATGTCATAGAGCTGCTCGACGAGCGCCTCGATACGGGCGTTGTTGAGGGAGAGCGACTTCACATCCGCCACGATCTCCTCACGCAGCTTCTTGTAGCGGCGCTCCTGGGAGGGGGAGAGCTCCGTGCCCTCGGCCACTTCCTGGTCCTGCAGCTTGCGCAGGCTCTTGTAGTTCTTGGCGATGTTGTCGAATATCTCGAGAACCTTCGGCTTCAGCTCCGCTTCCATCGCGGAGAGCGACACGCCGAGGTCATCACCCTCCTCGTCTTCCTCCTCCTCGACCTGCGGCTTGTCGAAATCCTCTGGGGACAGCACGTCGCTGAACTCATCGTCAGCCGGCGGACGGCGGACGCTCGCGGCGGCGCGCTTGGCTTCGGCGCGCTTGGCCTCGGCCTTCTTCTTCACTTCTTCCTTGGGCGGAACGTAAGGCGCCGGCGTCTGGACGGGCCCCTGCTTCTTGGCGTCGGGGCCGGCGTAGGTCGCCTCAAGATCGATGATGTCCCTGAGCAGGATCTTGGCTTCGTTCAGCTCGTCGCGCCAGATGATGATGGCCTGGAAGGTGAGCGGGCTTTCGCACAAGCCCGCAATCATCGCCTCGCGGCCGGCCTCGATGCGCTTGGCGATGGCGATTTCGCCCTCGCGCGACAGAAGCTCCACCTGGCCCATCTCGCGCAGATACATGCGGACGGGATCGTCCGTGCGGTCAGCGGGAGTCTTCGCGGCCTCGACCTTGATCAGTGCGGTCTCGGTCGATTCACCTTCGGCCTCGGCCTCGACCTTGGCGGCGAGGTTTTCGGATTCCTCCTCGGACTCGACCACATTGATGCCCATCTCATTGAGCATCGCCATGACGTCTTCGATCTGCTCGGGGCTCGTCTCCTCGGAGGGGAGAACGGCGTTGAGCTCGTCAAGCGTCACATAGCCGCGCGCCTTGGCGAGCTTGATCATCCGCTTGACGGCGGCATCGGACAGATCAAGGATTGGCGAATCCGAACTGTCGCCGCCCTGGGCCTCCGGGGCTTCGCCGTCGTCGCCCGCGGTCTGGGCTTCCTGCTCGTCCGGGGCGGGTGCGCGCACTTGGGCTCGGGCCATGTAAAATCCTCAGTCTCGGGCGGGGCAATCCGCTTAGCAGTCTTGCGATTCGGGGTCAAAACCTATGGGCGGCGCCTTAAGTGCCGCTTAACCCAGATTTTGATCCGAACCGGGTTCGAATCTGCCCTCAGGTGATGGCGTCGGCAGGCCGCCCGCTCGCCGCTCCGAAACCCTCGATCTGGGCTTCCTGTCCGGCGTGGGACGACAGTTGCTCGCGCACCGCCTTGAGGGCGTTGAGCTTTTCTTCCGTCGGGTCGGCAGCGAAAGCGGCCTCGGCCGCCTTGAGCTCCCGCTCGAGGGTGACAGTTTTCCGGTGCAGGGCGATCATCTGACGGAGGCCTGTGCGGGCGTCATCTTGCGCAGCCCCGCTCCCAAGGAACCATTCGTTCAGCCGTTTCGCCTGGGATTCCAAACGGTCCAGAACCGGACGCGATCCCGACTTCTCCAAATGGGCTCGCAGATCCGTTCCGTCAAGTCCGCTTCCCAGGGCGGCGGCATCAAGAACCTGGCTCCGGAGCAGTTCAAGTTCGGGGGCGGTGATCTCCAGGGCGGCGAACTCGTCGAGAAACTCGTGCAGCAAGTCCGGGTGATTGAGGAGCGTCAGGATGATCAGGCGCTCGCGCCGCTCCGCACCTGCACGGAAATGCGGCTGGGCGGCAAGCTGGCGGAGCTGCTGGGTGGGCGGCTGCTGGATCTCCCATGGCTTAAGCCCGGGTTTGAACGGGCGCCTGGCCGAACCGCCAAAAGGCTGGCGGCGGGGACCAGCCTGCCGATAGCCCCCCGCCGGCTGGAACAGGGCCCGCGTCCGCTCCGAGAACTCGGCAAGATAATGCTTTCTCACAACTTCATCGCCCAACGTATTGAGCGTGCTGCGTAAATCACGCTCGAACTGGGCGCGCCGCTCCGGCGTGGAGCGGTCATTCTGGTCGAGCGCGCGCTGCCAGAGCATGCCGGACATGGGCTGAGCAGCGGCGATGACGGCCTTGACGGCTTCCGGCCCTTCAGCCTTCAGCAGGTCGTCGGGGTCCTGGCCTTCAGGCAAAAGGGCAAAGCGGAGCGAATGGCCGGGCTCCAGCAGGGGAAGTGCGAGGTCCAGCGCGCGATAGGCGGCCTTGAGGCCCGCCCGGTCACCATCGAAGCAGAGGACGGGTTCCGCCGCCTGCCGCCAGAGAAGGCGCAGTTGGTCTTCGGTCAGCGCGGTGCCAAGGGGCGCCACCGCCTGCGGCAATCCGGCGCGGTGCATGGCGATGACGTCCACATAGCCCTCGACCGCGATGATCTGGCCCTTCTCCTGGGCGGGGCCCCGGGCCTTGTCGAGATTGTAGAGCACATGCCCCTTGTGGAAGAGCGGCGTCTCGGGCGAGTTCAGGTATTTCGCTGGCACGTCCTTGGACAGCGCCCGCCCGCCGAATGCGATGACCTTGCCGCGCGGGTCGCGGATCGGG
>JBEILC010000280.1:0-3193 GCA_040379425.1 Hyphomicrobiales bacterium | reverse complement strand
CTGGGGTCCTTGGTCTCGGCCATGGTTTTCAGTAAGCCAGGCCGGGGGCTTCGTCCAGTACAGGGCGTAAGGGCATCGGCCGGGCCGACCTGGCAAGGCGCACCAGATTGATGAACTCGCTGCGGTAGCCGAATTCGTCCGGCCCGCGGTTGGCAGCGGCGAGCGCGATCACGTCATCATAGTCGCATGCGCGCATGTATTCCCCGCCGCGCAGCAATTGCCCAAAGGCGCCTCTTCACCTCACTCATCCGCCAGGCCACGGTGCCGGGGCTGACACCCAGGATCGCGGCCACATCTTCCTGCGTCATCTGCTCCGCCACGATCAGCAGTGCCGTTTCCTTCAGATCGGGCTTTAGCCGGTCGAGCGCCTGGTCGAGCCATCTGACCCTCCGCTCGCTCTCGGCCCAGTCAGCGGCACTCTCCGCCTGATGTGCCGAATAGCCGTCCTCCATGCTGCGCACCCTGCCCTGCCGCCGCCGCAGGTCCTGGCAGGCATTGAGGACCATCTGGTAAAGCCAAGTCGAAAACGGCTCTCGCCACGGAACGACGCGATACGCTCGGCAATCCGCATGCAGATGTCCTGTGCCACGTCCTCCGCCTCGGCGCGCGAGCCCAGTAGCCGGTAAGAGAACCGGAATGCGGTCTCATGGTGGCGCTCCAGCAGGTGCTGGAGGGCCGGCCTGTCCCCGTTTCTGGCTCTTACCGCCAGCGCCTCGTCCGTCGCAGTCATGTGATCTTCAGCTTAGACGCCACGGCGCGGCGGATTCTTGGAGGTCACGCGGAATTCTTTTGGGCTTCCGGGGCAGTCTGGACGCCGCCCGCTTTCAGGCTATAGTCCCGGCGCTATTTCAAGGAGTTGAGAGAATGCCGAAGGGATACTGGATCGCCCACGTGACCGTGATCGACCCGGAGCAATACCAGTCTTATGCGAGCGCAACGCGCGCGGCGTTCCAGAAGTACGGCGCCACCATCCTGGCGCGCGGCGGCGCCTTCGTGCAGATCGAGGGCGATGGCCGGACCCGCAATGTGGTGATCGAGTTCCCCAGCCTCAAGGCCGCCCTCGATTGCTACAACTCGCCCGAATACCAGTCCGCCAAGGTCAAGCGCCAGGGCGCCGGGATCGCGGATATCGTGCTGGTGGAGGGGATCTAGAACAGATCCCCCACTCCCACCTTCCCGAGCGAGGGCAGCTTCAGCGCGAGGTCATTGGGGTCGATGCCGATGGCGGTGCCGAGGATGTTGATCTCCAAGCCCTCCTCCCAGGCGAGCGTCAGGCCGAGGATGCCGGCGGCGGAGATGACGAAGCCTGAGCCGCTGGCAGCGCGGGCCATGCGCAGGCCTTCGCCCAGATAGTCCTTGCCCACGGCGACGGGCGGCAGTTCCGCCGCCAAGCCATCCGTGTTGCGCACCACCCAGGCGACGAAGCTGTTGGAGTTGGGGCCAGGCCAGGCCAAGTAATCGCCGCGCGTAGCATAGGGGTAGGCAGCAATCGCCGCCTCGACCCGGGGGATCAGCGCTTCGGCCTCAGCACCTGACATCTCCGCCACGATGTAGGGGCGGTTGCCGTACCAGAAGGCATCTGCCGCCCAGCCATTGCGGCGGACGGGCGAGCCCCAGCCCACCACGTCATAGCGGGTCCATTCATTGGCGCCTTGCGCCTTCAGCACGATCGACATGTGCTCGGCGAAGATCGACTTCCAGCGCCCGGTGCGCGCGGCGAGGATCATGACGCGGGCCTCGGCAACGTCTGCGGCCTCCGGCAGCAGGCGGGAGGAGCCCCACTCCGCCGTGCGCCAGCTTTCCGCCCAGCCGCGCGAGAGCGACAGTGCCGTTCCGGCCATGACGGGCAGGATGATTGCCAGAAGGATGAACCGGAAAGCCAAGCGCCGCACCATGCCCGCAGGTTGCGGAGAATCTGGGCTGGAACAAGGCCTTCGCCATTGCTAAGACCGCTCCTCAACGAGGGGACAGAGCATGAGACTCGCCATAGCCGGGGCCGGTGGCCGCATGGGCCGGGTGCTGACGCGCATTGTGAACGAGACGCCGGGTGCCGAAGTCGCGGGCGGCCTCGAGCCCAAGGGCTCGCCCCATGTGGGGACTGACATGGGCGTGCTGGCGGGGATCGGCGCGCTGGACGTGACCATCACCGATGACCCCATCACGCTCTTCACCCAGATCGATGGCATCATCGACTTCACCGTGCCTGAGGCCACCATCGCGCTGGCGGAGCTATCCGCCCAGGCCCGCATCGTGCATGTGATCGGCACGACCGGTATCGGCGAGGATGGCGAGGCGAAGATCAAGGCGGCCTCGCGCCATGCCCGCATCATCAAGTCCGGCAACATGAGCCTTGGCGTCAACCTGCTTGCCGTGATGGTGAAGAAGGTGGCGGCAGCCCTTGGCGAGGACTTCGACATCGAAGTCCTTGAGATGCACCACAAGCACAAGATCGACGCGCCGTCCGGCACTGCTTTGCTGCTGGGCCAGGCGGCGGCGGATGGCCGTGGCATCGACCTCAAGACCCGCTCGGTCCGCTCGCGCGATGGGCATACGGGGGCGCGGCCCGTGGGCGACATCGGCTTTGCCACACTGCGCGGCGGCTCCGTGGTGGGTGACCACACGGTGATGTTCGCAGGCCCCGCCGAGCGGATCGAACTCAGCCACAAGGCCGAGAGCCGTGACATCTTCGCAAGAGGCGCCGTCAAGGCCGCCCTCTGGGGCTTCGAGAAGAAGCCCGGGCTTTATTCAATGATCGACGTTCTGGGACTGGAGTAATCAATGGACCGTCTTCTCGTGCTCGTCCGCCATGGGCAGAGCGAATGGAACCTCAAGAACCTGTTCACCGGCTGGAAGGACCCCGACCTCACCGAACAGGGTGTCAGGGAGGCGCATGCCGCTGGCCAGAAACTGAAGGCCAAGGGCTTCCACTTCGACATCGCCTATACGAGCGCGCTGACGCGCGCCCAGCACACGCTGAAGATCATGCTGGAGGAACTGGGCCAGACGGGGCTCCACACGGTGAAGGACCAGGCGCTGAACGAGCGTGACTATGGCGACCTCACGGGCCTCAACAAGGATGACGCGCGCGCCAAATGGGGCGAGGAACAGGTCCACATCTGGCGGCGCTCCTATGACGTGCCGCCGCCCGGCGGCGAGAGCCTGAAGGACACGCTGGCCCGCGCACTGCCCTATT
>JBEILC010000279.1:0-3208 GCA_040379425.1 Hyphomicrobiales bacterium | reverse complement strand
CTGGAGACCCGCGTGGGCGCACTGGATCTGAAGATCCCGAAGTTCCGCACCGGCCAGTCCTACTATCCCGGCTTCATCCTGGAGCCGCGCAGGCTGATGGAGAAGGCGCTCACCGCTGTCATCCAGGAGGCATGGATCAACGGCGTCTCGACACGGCGCGTCGAGGAACTGGTGCAAGCCATGGGCATGAGCGGCATATCGAAGAGCCAGGTCTCGAAGCTGTGCAAGGAGATCGACGAGCGGGTGACATCGTTCCTTGATCGGCCTCTGGAGGGCGACTGGCCCTACCTCTGGCTTGACGCCACCTACCTCAAGGTGCGCCAGGGTGGGCGAACAGTCAGCGTTGCGGCGATAATCGCGGTCGCCGCCAACACCGACGGCAGAAGGGAAATCATCGGGCTATCGATCGGCGACAGCGAGGCGATGGTGTTCTGGATGGAGTTCCTGCGCAGCCTCATGAAGCGGGGCCTCAAGGGCGTGAAGCTGGTCGTCTCTGATGCGCATGAGGGCCTGAAGGCCGCCGCCACCAAGGTCCTGCAGGGCACGACATGGCAACGCTGCCGCGTTCACACGACAAGAAACCTGCTCGCACGTGTCCCGAAGCCTCAGCAATCGCGCCTGGCCACGCTGCTGCGCGAGGCGTTCACCGCGCCCACCGCCGATAAAGCCCACGCCACCTGGCGCGCCATTGCTGATCAAGCCCGCAGCGTCCATCCGAAACTGGCAGAGGCGATGGATGAGGCGGAGAACGATGTCCTGGCCTACATGGACTTCCCCGCTGCGCACCGGGTGAAACTACACTCCACCAATGGCCTTGAGCGCCTCAACAAGGAAGTGAAGCGGCGCGCCGATGTCGTTGGCATCTTCCCCAACGAGGCCTCGATCATGCGGCTCGTCGGCGCCGTGCTGATGGAGGCCAATGACGAGTGGCAGCTCCAGCACCGCTACCTCTCGATCGAGGCGTTCGCTGGCGTCAGCACCATCGAAGAGGAAGCTGACCGGTTCGCTCTTGCGCCGCCACCAGCAACGCCGATACTTACACCGCGCGCGGCCTGAGCCGGTACACTGCTTGGCCGCCCCGATTTACACCACTCAGGTGGACGTGACCTTGCCTTGCAGAGACTGCGGCGAAGAAAGCACCATCCCACGCGGCGACATCCTGAGGTGTGCCGGCTGTGAGTATCAGCGCGAAGAAAGACGTCTGCCGATCCGCGAGTTCGCCGAACCTGGTGAATGCCCTCGGTGCAACCCCTAGGAGACTAAAGAAGCCCGATCGCACTCCAAACCTCGTTGAGGAGGGCTCGCGGCCACGGGTGTTCTGACACGACTCGCGCCGCGAATGCTAAGCGCCAAGAATTGCCCCATATTCGATGGCCAGCCCACTTGGCTGATGCTCGTTGCTCGCAGCGGCTGCCCTGCGTGCGCCAATCCAACTTGCAAGTTGGTCTGTGATCAGTCGCTCAAGCTGAAGGCGAGCAATAGATTGCCACCCTTCTGGCCAAATTTGTCATATCCCGATGTGGCATAGACAAGTTTTCCAGCAACGACCGGGCCGCTGGAGTCAATTGATCCTCCGTTGCCCGTAATGCCGTTGACAGCTTCGAACTGTCGATTGGTATCGAACGTCCAGAGGATCGCTCCGTCACGCGTGGAGAAAGCTCTCAGTGACCCGTCGAGCGATCCGCCAAACACGACTCCTGGGGCGAGGGTCGCGGCGGCCGAGACGCCTGGCGAACAGCGCCATTTTGCGCCGTTACAAACGTCCGGCAGGACAGTCGACCATAGGAGTTTTCCCGTCGCGATATCGAGCGCGTGCATCCCGGACTGCGCTGGCAGGTGAGCGTCTTTCGGATAAACCGAGAGATCCGAGATCGGCACGAACAGCGTCTTGCCATCCGTAGCCATGCCCCAGTGAACGCCGCCCATGATCCCGCCCCGACCAGGCTTCGCCTTCCAGACGACAGCGCCAGCCCTGTCAGGGTCAAGGCCGTAGACGTCGCCTGACTTCTGACCCGCAAGTACGATGGCGCGACCGCCCGGCAATTCGGCGAGTATCGGCGCTGCGCCGAAGTCGTAGTCGGGTCCCGTGTTCACCGGACAGTTGGGGCCGGACGGGCAGGCAGCGTTCCAGACATCGTTCGCCGTCGCCTGGAATGTCCAGACGATCCTGCCTGATGCCAGATCGAGCGCCATGATCGCGTCGCTCGTTGCTGTGGCTGGATGGGAATAGGTCTCGCCCGTGCCGATATAGAGGCGGCCGCGCCTGGGGTCTATGGTCGGTGTCGACCACACGGGTGCGCCCGAGGGGCCGGACTGATTTACGCCCGCACGATTGGTTCCTTGAACCTTGGGTGCCTCGGCAATGGTGTAGGTTTTCCAGACGGTCCCTCCCGTCTTTACGTCCAGCGCCGCCACCGCGCCACGGAACGTGCAGCAGGCGTATGCGCCATCCATCGCTGCAACGACCTCAAGCGAGGAGATTGGCACGTAAAGGCGCCCTTCGTGCAGGCGCATTGCTCCGGTAATCGTTGCCTGAGCGTGCGCGTCGGGCCGCACCGTCCAGACGATCTGTCGTGTGGCGAGGTCGATTGCGTGAACCTGTCCGGCAATATCACCGAAATAGAGTGCGTCCGGTTCACCCGCCGCGTTTGTCCCCACAATAAGCGGGGAGCGGATCTCCTTGTCCGATTGAACAGTCCAACGGGTGCATCCCGTTGCCGCATCAAGCGCGTAGACGGTTCCAAACTGGTCAGCCGTGAACAGGACATCGCCTGCGACCGTCGGCTGTACGCGCGAGCGCGTCGAGCCAGGGAATGCGAAGACCCATGCGAGCTTCAGGCCGCTGGCGTTCTCCGCATCGACCGAGGTCTGGTCCTTGCCGACAGCGCGCCAGTTCTCCGGGCGCATTCCCCAGTCGAAAACCTTACCCCAAGTGGATGAGCGGGTCGGAGGCGCCGCGCAATAGGTTGCCGCAGCGCTCGCTTGGGTCTGGGGAGTGGACAGATACGTAGCCAATGTCTCCTTTTCGCCAGGAGAAAGGCCGCTGGCCTGCGCAGTCATGATCCCGGTCGTCATGGCCGCGAGAATGCGCTCGCGACTTAGCGCCGAGAGCGACTCGCGACGGGGCGCCTGGATGGCTCCCCCATCGTGACAGGTTGCGCACGCCCGTTCGTAAATGGCGGCGCCGGACAAGGTTGGTGTCGCTTGG
>JBEILC010000278.1:0-3215 GCA_040379425.1 Hyphomicrobiales bacterium | reverse complement strand
CCAGATCATGACACATGCTTTCGATTACCTCGACGCGCCCGTCGCACGCGTCGCCGGCAAGGATGTTCCCATGCCATACGCGGCAAATCTCGAGAAACTGGCGCTGCCCAATGCCGATGAGGTGGTCGCCGCAGCAAAGGCCGTTCTCTATGTCTGATCACGATCACCACAACCACAATCACCACGGCGAGATGCACCCGCACCAGCTGGAGCCGCCGCATGAGGTGTTCCATGATCCGAAGGCCGGCGAAGTGGCCCGCGCCTGGATCACCAACGGGGGCCTGAGCCTGTCGCTCCATGCGATGGCCTTCGGCAAGCCCGAAGTCTGGGGCCACGTGCTGGCCGGCATGGCCCAGCAGGTCGCCGCCGCCTGCGCCGAAATGGGCACCGGCAACCCGTCCGACAATTTCGCGGCGATCCGCAAGGTGCTGAACGAGGACCTCAACAAGGTCGCCGCCCAGCTCTCGCCGCTGGCCAACAAGTCGTAACGCGTCTCGAGAAGGCCGGGCGCGGCGCAAGCCGCCCCGGATCCGAATGGGGGAATGCCGATGCCCGTGAATGTCCTGATGCCCGCCCTGTCGCCCACCATGGAGAAGGGCAAGCTCGCCAAGTGGCTCAAGAAGGAAGGCGACAAGGTCAAGTCCGGCGACGTGCTGGCCGAAATCGAAACCGACAAGGCGACGATGGAAGTCGAAGCCGTCGATGAGGGCACGGTCGGCAAGCTGCTGATCGCCGCCGGCACGGAAGACGTTCTCGTCAACACCCCGATCGCCGTCATTTTGGGCGAAGGCGAGAAGATGGGGGAGGGCGCTGTTCCTGCTCCCAAGCCTTCTGCACCCGCCGCAGCCCCGGCTGCTCCCGCCCCGCAGGCCGCTCCGGCAGCCGCCGCCGCACCTGCTGCCGCAAAGCCCGAACGCTCCCGCCTCTTCGCCTCGCCGCTCGCGCGCCGCGTGGCGAAGCAGAAGGGCGTGGACATCGCCGCACTGTTGGGCTCCGGCCCCCACGGCCGCATCGTGCTGAAGGACGTCGAGACCGCCAAGCCCGGGGCTGCTCCCGCACCCAAGCCCGCCGCCGCGGCGCTGGCATTGCCGCCGTCGGATGAGCAGGTGCTGAAGCTCTTCGCCGAAGGCTCTTATGAGCTCGTGCCGCATGACGGCATGCGCAAGGTCATCGCCCGCCGCTTGACCGAGTCCAAGCAGACCATCCCGCATTTCTATGTTTCGGTGGATGTCATCATCGACCACCTCCTCGAACTCCGCGAACGGCTGAACCTGCAGGCACCCAAGGACAAGGACGGCAAGCCGCTCTGGAAGATCTCGGTCAACGACTTCATCATCAAGGCGATGGCCATGGCGCTGATCCGCGTGCCGGACGCCAATGTCTCCTGGACGGAGAGTGCGATGGTGAAGCACAAGCACGCCGACATCGGTGTTGCCGTCTCGATCCCCGGCGGCCTCATCACCCCCGTCGTCCGCCAGGCAGACACCAAGGGCCTCGCCCGGATATCGGAAGAGATGAAGGACTACGCCGCCCGCGCCCGGAACCGCAAGCTGAAGCCGGATGAATACACCGGCGGCTCCGCGGCGATTTCCAACATGGGCATGATGAACGTCAAGAACTTCGCCGCCATCGTCAACCCGCCGCACGCCTCGATCCTCGCCATCGGCTCCGCCGAGCGCCGCCCCGTGGTGCGCGGCCATGACATCAAGATCGAGCAGCAGATGACCATCACGCTCTCGACCGACCACCGCTGCATCGACGGCGCTCTGGGGGCCGAATTCATCGGCGCGATCAAGTCCTATCTCGAAGAACCCGGCCTGATGCTGGTGTGAGCAGATGAAAAACATCCTCGCATTCGGCGACTCGCTCACCTGGGGCTTCATCGCGGCGGCTTTCGAGCGGCATGCTTTTGAGGTGCGCTGGCCCAGCGTGCTTGAGGCGGGACTTGGCGGCAAGGCGGGGGTGATCGCGGAGGGCCACAATGGCCGCACCACGGTGTTCGACGATCCGACCTGCTATGATGACCGCAATGGGTCGAAGGCGCTGCCGATCCTGCTCTCCACGCACCAGCCGCTGGATCTCGTGATCATCATGCTGGGCACCAATGACATCAAATACGCCAACCGCTGCCGCGCCTTCGACGCCTCCATGGGCATGGCGCGGCTGATCGAGATCGTGCAGAAGTTCTCCTTCCTTCCGGCCTACAAGACGCCTGAGATCCTCATCATGTCGCCGCCGTCGCTGGTGCCCACCAAGGACGAGTGGTTCAACGATCTCTGGGGCCATGCGCTGGAGGAATCGAAGCTCTTCGCCCATCACTACGCGCGCGTTGCGAAGGACACAGGCGTGCATTTCTTCGATGCGGGCAGCGTGGCCAAGGCCGACCCCACGGACGGCGGCCATCTTGATGCAGACAATACCAGGGCCATCGGCACGGCGCTCGTGCCGGTGGTGAAGAGGATGCTCAACATCTAATCGCCATGACGTCCGTCATCCCGGCGAAGGCCGGGATCCAGCTTTGGGCGGTTGAAGCTGGGCCCCGGCCTTCGCCGGGGTGATGGCCAAGAAAGAGAAGAGGACTTCAACATGACCGACACCAGCTTCGACATCATCATCATCGGCGGCGGCCCCGGCGGCTATGTGGCGGCGATCCGTGCGGCACAGCTGGGCCTCAAGACGGCCGTGGTGGAGCGTGAGCATCTGGGCGGCATTTGCCTCAACTGGGGCTGCATCCCGACCAAGGCGCTGCTGCGGTCAGCCGAAATCTACCACTACATGAAGCACGCCAAGAACTATGGCCTCTCGGCGGACAACATCTCGTTTGACGCCGCCGCCGTCGTCCAGCGCTCGCGCGGTGTTTCGGGCCGCTTGAACGGCGGCGTCACCATGCTGCTGAAGAAGAACAAGGTCACCGTCATCTGGGGCGAGGCCAAGCTGACGAAGCCCAATGAGGTCGTGGTTTCCAAACCCTCGAAGCCCGCCGTCCAGCCGCAGCATCCGGAGCCCAAGGGTGCCGCCGGCCCCGGTACTTACACGGCCAAGCACATCATCGTCGCCACAGGCGCGCGCCCGCGCGTGCTGCCCGGCCTCGAGCCCGACGGCAAGCTGGTGTGGACCTATTTCGAGGCCATGGTGCCCAATGCCATGCCGAAGTCACTCCTCGTCGTCGGCTCCGGCGCCATCGGCATCGAATTCGCATCCTTCTATAATTCAAT
>JBEILC010000277.1:0-3221 GCA_040379425.1 Hyphomicrobiales bacterium | reverse complement strand
GGTCATGGACGCGCCGGTCGAGTTCAAGATGGCCGATGGCTCGATGTGGAAGCCCAAGAATTACCAGAACCGCTTCTTCGGCCCCTCGACGCTCCGCCGCGGCATCGAGCAGTCGCGTAACGTGATGACGGTGCGCCTCGCCGACGAACTCGGCATGACCAAGATCATCGACCTTGCCACGCGGCTTGGCATTTACGACAAGCTGCCGCGCCAGCTCGCCATGGCGCTGGGGGCTGGCGAGACGACGCTTCTGAGGATGGTCACCGCCTATGCGATGATCGACAATGGCGGCAAGGCCATCGAGGCCACCCTGATCGACCGCATCCAGGACCGCTACGGCAAGACCATCTTCCGCCATGACAAGCGCGATTGCGCGGGCTGCACCGCCGAAGGCTGGAACCCGGGCATTCCCGAGCCCGAACTCCTCGACGTGCGTGAACAGGTGATGAGCCCCTATACCGCCTACCAGATCACCTCCATGATGGAGGGCGTGGTGGAGCGCGGCACCGGCAAGCGCATGAAGCTCGTCGGCAAGCCCGTGGCCGGCAAGACCGGCACCTCGAACGATGAGCGCGACGCCTGGTTCATCGGCTACACACCCGATCTCGTGGTCGGCACTTACATCGGGTATGATAATCCGACGCCCATGGGGCGGGGCCGCACCGGCGGTGAGTTGGCGGCCCCAATCGTGGCGGACTTCATGCGCATGGCGCTCCGCGACAAGCCCGCCACTCCATTCCGCGTGCCGCGCGCCATTGAGCTTATGCCGATCGACGCCAAGTCCGGCAAGCGCGCCATCTTCGGCCAGGAGGGCGTCATTTTGGAGGCCTTCAAGCCGGGTGACGAGCCGCCGGATTCCACCAAGGTCATCGGCGAGGAGACGCTGACGGCCGCGGCCGAGAACCCGGATGGCGGCTTGGTTCTGGTGCCGCCCTCGCAGGACGGCGGCACGCCCGAGCCCGCCCCCACCGATGCCCCGTTGACGCAGCAGGGCGGCGGGCTCTATTGAGCCCCATCGCAAAGTTTTGAAATCGAGCAAGAATCATGCGCGCAGAAATCTCGTCGCTCGTCGACGGCATGAAGCAGTCGATCGGACTGCTGAGGAGGCATCTTTGACTGGGACAATGCCCTCCGCCGGCTCGCCGAACTGAACGCCAAGTCCGAAGACCCGTCGATCTGGAACGATCCCCAGAAGGCGCAGAAGCTCATGCGCGAGCGCCAGGATCTCGACAAGCGCGTCACCATGATCCGCGTCCTTGAACAGTCGATCGCCGACAACACCGAGCTGATCGAGATGGGCGAAATGGAAGGCGACCAGTCCATCGTCACGGAAGCCGAGAAGTCGCTCCAGGCGCTGAAGCCGAAGGTCGCTGAAACGGAAATCGAGACGCTGCTGTCGGGCGAGGCGGACCACAATGACGCCTTCGTCCAGATCAATGCGGGTGCGGGCGGCACCGAGAGCCAGGACTGGGCCTCGATGCTGATGCGCATGTATCTGCGCTATGCCAACAAATATGGCTACAAGGCCGAGGTGCTGGACGAGCATCCGGGCGAAGAGGCTGGCATCAAGTCCTGCACGCTGCAGATCAAGGGCCATAACGCCTACGGCAAGCTCAAGACCGAGTCTGGCGTGCACCGCCTCGTGCGCATCTCGCCCTATGACTCGAACGCCCGCCGCCATACGTCCTTCTCGTCCGTCTGGGTCTATCCTGTCATCGATGACAACATCGACATCGTGGTGGTCGAAAGTGACCTCAAGGTTGACACCTACCGCGCCTCGGGTGCTGGCGGCCAGCACGTGAACACCACAGACTCCGCCGTGCGCATCACCCATGTCCCGACGGGTATCATCGTCGCCTGCCAGGCGGAGCGCTCCCAGCACAAGAACCGCGCCACCGCGCTCAAGATGCTGAAGGCCCGCCTCTACGAGATGGAGCTGCAGAAGCAGCAGGAGAAGATCGACGCGGCCAACGCGAAGAAGACGCAGATCGGCTGGGGTCACCAGATCCGCTCCTACGTGCTTCAGCCTTATCAGCTGGTGAAGGACCTCCGCACCGGCCACACTTCCACCTCGCCGGGCGGCGTGCTCGATGGCGAAGTCGAAGAGTTCATCCAGGCCTCACTCGCCCACAAGGTGAAGGGCGGGGGTGATCAGGTGATCGAGGATATCGAGTAGGTCAGAACCCGGTCATGTCCTTCAGCTGAAGCACCCAGCCCGCCTCACCCGCCTTCAGCTTGTACTGCAGTTGGCGGGTCTTGCCGGCCGGCTGGGAATTGGCGTCGCCCTCATTGTAGATGGGCAAGCGCCGCCCCAGGGCATTCTCCTGCACCGCGAAGCTGTCGTGCCCCATGTATCCCTTGCTGGCCTTGGGATCATCGGCGATGCCGGGAAGAAAGATGGGCGACATGCTCTTGCCCTTGTTCACGGCATAAGCCACCAGCGAGCCGTAGGCGCCGCTGCCTGCCGAGGTGATATAGACATAGACCTCGGGAAATCCGTTGCTGTCGAGATCGCTGATCTCGGCGCCCGGGACAGTTCGATCGATCTCGGTTTCCGCCGGGCTGCTGTCTTCCGTGAGCCCCGTGGCAACGATTTTCAGCTTGTTGATCGAGCCTTCATTCGTGGCCTCGATGGCGAAGGAGAAGCCCTGAAGCTCCAGTGCCACCTTGAACGGCTCGGCGGCCAGGGCTGGGGTCGTGGCGCCGCGTGCTGCCGCCGAGATTGTGATGGCGAGTAACTTGGTCATGCTCATCCCTGCTGATCCTTGACGTAACCTGTCCTATGTGATGCGCTTTCGCCTCTCAACGGCCGGGCTCTTCCTGATCGCCGATTCCCTGATGCGCCGGCTGTGCACACTTGATGACGCCTCGAAGTTTGGGCACTCTCCTGCTTCAAGGAGTGCCAATCATGTTCAATCTCGATCCCACACTCTATGTCGACCCCGCCGTCCTTCCGCGTGAGCGGAACGAAATCTTCGCCAAGACCTGGCAGATGCTGGGTCCGGCCTCGCAGGTGGCCGAGCGCGGCCAGTATGTCGCGGCGGACATTGCAGGGATCAAGGTCTTCGCCATCCGCGGGCGGGATGGATCCTTGCGCGCCTTCCGCAATGTCTGCCGCCACCGCGGCGCGCAGTTGCTGGAGGAGGGGACGGGCCGCTGCGCCACCATCCGCTGTCCCTATCACCAATGGGTCTTCGCCGATGATGGCCGCCTGATCACCG
>JBEILC010000276.1:0-3222 GCA_040379425.1 Hyphomicrobiales bacterium | reverse complement strand
AGCGGCGAGCGCATCGACCGGCAGGTTGATGACGAATTCGCCTTCCGTGATAAGTCCTTCGCGGACATTGTCACGAACCCACTTGCGCGTCTTCGGCACCACGATGGGCGGCCAGATCTGCTTGAGGAACGAGGCCGATATGTCCTTCATCCGGCCGGCGAGCAGGATGCCGGGCGAGTCCGTGCCGTCCGTAATGGCGCCCCTGAGCCTGATGCCGGTGTTGCCCGACATGACCATCAGGTCATCGATGTCGAGGCGGGCTTCCTCGATTGCCGCCTTGCCGGTGAAGCGCACATGGTCCACCGTGACGGGCGAGGTCACGGTGCCCTGCGGATCGATTGCCACATTGCGGGCTTCCAGCATGATCCGGAGTGCGGTGAGGCGGCCATCGGCATTGCGCTCGGGCATCAGGCTGCCCTTGAGCTGGGCGCGCGAGCCGCCCACCAGCAGGATCGAGTCGGTGATGACGATAGAGCCCGTTACGGGATCGTAATCGGCGCGCAGCGAGCCCTCGTCGACGATCAAGGGCTCGGACAGGTAATCCGGCAGGCCCACCTCGCCGGCGGACGCCACGAACTCGCCCGTGGCCTTGGTGATGAGGCCCTGGTCGGTGACCTCCATTTCGACCTGGCCCTGAAGCGGAACCTTGACACGGGCGAGTTGCGAGAGCGCGAAGATTTCGTCCGAGATGTTGGCGGGCACCAGATCGCTCACCCTGGTGCTGATCGAGAAGCTCCGCGTCTCGCGCCGGTAGCTGGCGGAGAGGTCGGCGGACCATTCGCCCGCCTCGTCGCCGTTCGAGACAGCGGCATTGGCGGCCACCGCGAAGCCATAGGGCATGCGTTGGAACGTCAGCTGCGCCCTGGGGATGAACCAGATCGAATCATTGGCCTCGTCATAGAAACGGATCTCGGCGTCGGCGATGCGGATGGTTTCGATCGAACTGATCGAACGGCCGCCGCCGGTTGCAGGATCGCCGCTCAGGATCTCGATGATGGCCGCACCGGCGCCGGGCTTGCCCATGCCGCGCGCAATGCCGGCGTCCTGGTCGCTCTTGGGCGACACTTCCGTGCCGGGATAGACGACCACCTCCTCGCCCTCGGGCAGGGCTTCGCCGAAGCCCAGTTCGATCCCGCCCTCGAGGCTGCGCATCACCCGGATGCGCGGACCGATGAGTTCGATCGAGGTCGGCACGACACTGCCGGAGAGAAGCGCGCTGCCGTCGACCTCGACGCCGGCACGCGGGGCGCGGGCCACGAGGTTGCCGTCCTTGTCCCTGAGTTCGATGTTGCGCAGCCTGACATGCGGAACGCCCGAACCGGCGCTGCTCTCCACCACCACGCCGCCCACCGACGCCGACATGTTGGGCAGATTCGCGTTGATGCGGCTCTCCACCGCGACCCGCATGAAATCGAGCGATACCGGGCCCTGCGCCAGCCGGATGTAGATGGCGGCGGCGGCAATCAGCAGGAGGCCAAGGACCCCCACCACGCCGTAACCGGTTATTCTAGCCAGCCGCCGCAATCTTATCCCGTCTCATCCACATGATTCTACTACTCATGTGCCATCAAAGGCCTGCCTCAGGCAACGCCGAAGCCCGAGACCCCCCTTTGGCCATCAACATGGGCCAAAGCGTGACCGGAGGGGAAAACCACCGTTGCGCGTGCCATAGTTTTCAGGGGAAGGCGGTGCGTTTGATCATGACAGCAGGGGCATGGCATCACGGTAGGCAGGCGTGCGCGGGGTGTCCGGAACAGGCATCTGACATTGGCGCATCGCTGAAGCCAGCCTCCTCGAATATCCGAAGCTCGCGCCATCTACAACGATTACGGGTAAGGGCCTGCCCGGCACCCGCAGTTCAGTTAACACTCCCCTCATCCGGCATTTTGTCTCTCCACTGCCGTCTGGCAGGATAGGAAGCGGCCGCCGGCGGTCAGCGACACGCACTCATCCGTCCTGCGGCACATCATGACGGGACAGGAACCACTCGACCGGTTCCAGGCTACCGGCATCACCGGCTGCTTCCCGGCGCGCGAAATCGATCAAGGCAAGCTCATGTTCCACCGCGACGGAGACGCGGGCAAGGCCGGCGCGCGGAGCAAGCCCGTGAAAGCTGGTCGAACTCCGCGATGTCGCGCGGATCGTCACTGGCCATGCCACGGGTGAGGATGTCCCAGGCAATGCCGCGCTGCGCCTCCGCTTCCGCCTCGCCGCGGGCGAGAAGCTCCGCTTGGCTTTCAGCGCGCGTGCCGTGACTTTCGATCAATGGCCGCAGGGTGCGCGCCGTCACATGCTCTAACCGCGCAAGGGTCAGCAAGGCCTGCCTTGGCCTGCCTGAGAACTGATCCGCGAGAGCCGCGAAATAGCCCTCGCCCGCAATCTCCTCCTCATAGGCGGTGAGTAGCGCGGTCGCGTAGTCGGGAAAGATGCGGGCGGCATTGTTGGGCATCAGACCAGTCCTTCGTCCGGAATGTTGAGGAGCCGCCCGCAGGCCTTGCAGTGGACGGCGTCGCGGTCATGGCGGGACAGGCCGCAGTCCGGGCAGGCGTAATTCACCTTGTCGGGCCGGAGCGTCACCTGGACGAGCCTGAGGAATAGCGAGACGCCGAAGATCATGATGACGACCGAGATCATGCGCCCCCAGGTGCCCTCCAGCACGATGTCGCCGAAGCCCGTGGTGGTGAGCGCCGTTACCGTGAAATAGAGCGCGTCGGCGTAGTTGCCGATCTTGGGGTTGGTGAAGTGCTGCGTCTCATAGACCAGCGCCGTCATGATGAAGATGAAGACGACGAGGTTCATCGCCGACATGACGATCTGCTCATTGCGGCGGAACAATTTGAAGTCTTGCCGAAGGCGCCTCACCATGGTGTATGAGCGCAACAGCCGCAGCACGCGCAACACCCGCAGGAAGGCCAGCCCCTCGCCGACGATGGGTGCGAGCATCGAGACGATCACCAGAATATCGATGATGCCATAGACACTCAGCACCATGCGGATGGGGCGGCGGTTGATCCACAGCCTCAGACCGAAATCGGCGAGCAGCAGCACGCCGATCACCGCATCGAGCACCTCGGTACCCTTCCATAGCAGGAAGGAGGAGATGATGACGAAGCCGATCGTCACCAGATCGAAGATCAGCAGCCCGTAGCGGAACTTGTGTGCGGCAGGGGTATCGCCCTCATAGAGGTCGGTAATCCGCTGCTTCAGGCTGGGGTCCTTGGT
>JBEILC010000275.1:0-3262 GCA_040379425.1 Hyphomicrobiales bacterium | reverse complement strand
GGGCGGATGATCAACATCCACCCGTCCCTGCTCCCGGCCTACAAGGGCCTCCACACCCATGAGCGCGCGCTGGCCGACGGCGCGAAACGCCATGGCTGCAGTGTGCATCTGGTGACAGCGGAACTGGACGGCGGGCCAGTCTTGCTACAATCAGAGGTTTCCGTTCTCGACACAGACACGCCAGGAAGCCTTGCCGCGCGTGTGCTGATCGAAGAACATGAAATCTTTCCGAAGGCGCTCGCCATGCTGGCCCGTCGCCTCGCCAAAGAGGACCGTGAATGACGAAGCCCCTTCCCATCATCATCGACACCGATCCCGGTCAGGACGATGCGGTGGCCATCCTTCTGGCGCTGGCCTCGCCCGAGTTCGAGGTACTTGGCATCACGGCAGTGGCCGGCAACGTGCCACTGGCACTCACAGAAGTGAACGCGCGCAAGATCTGCGAGCTGGCGGGACGGGCTGACATCAAGGTCTATTCCGGCGCCATCCGCCCCATGGTGCGCCCGCTGGTGACGGCTGAGCATGTCCACGGCAAGACCGGACTCGACGGGCCGGTGCTGCCCGACCCGAAGATGCCGCTGCAGCCGCAACATGCGGTGGACTTCCTCGTTGAGACGCTGATGTCACGGCCCGCAGGCACGGTTGCTCTGTGCGTGCTGGGTCCGATGACCAACATCGGCCTTGCGCTTGTGCGCGAGCCCCGCATCGCCTCGCGCATCAGGCAGATCGTGGCCATGGGTGGCGGCTATTTCGAACAGGGCAACGTGACGCCCTCGGCCGAATTCAACATCTATGTCGACCCGCATGCGGCTCGCCTCGTCTTCGACAGCGGCGTCCCGATCACGCTCGTCCCGCTCGACTGCACCCACCAGGCGCTGACCACGGCAAAGCGCGTCGAGGCCTTCCGCCAGATGCCGAACAACTCCGGCCCCGCGACCGCCGCGCTGCTCGATTTCTTCGAGCGCTTCGACGAAAACAAATACGGCACCGACGGCGGCCCGCTGCATGACCCCTGCGTGATCGCCTGGCTGCTGAAGCCCGAGCTGTTCTCCGGCAGGCTGGTGAATGTCTCGATCGAATGCGAGTCGGAGCTCACCATGGGCTCGACAGTGGTCGACTGGTGGCACGTCACAAAGCGCCCGCCCAACGCGACAGTGCTTCGCAACGTCGATGCCGATGGGTTCTTTGCGCTGCTGACGGAACGGATCGCGAAGCTGGCGTGAGACTCGCAACGTCCTCTCCTGTGCAGCGGGAGAAGACAAATGCCTAAGCAGCCCTGATCCACACCCGGTTGTCGTGGAAAGCGCCGCCGCCATTGGGGGCCGGCTGGTCGCAGCCGGTGAGCGTGTTGATGCCCTGCCCGTCCTCGAAGGCGTCGTTTGGCCAGATCGATTCGGCGATCAGCACGCCGCGCCTCTGTCCGTCATGCGCCTTGGCGTGAAGCGTCACCACGCCGCGCGCGCTGCCGACCTTCACCTTCTGGCCATCGGTCAGACCGAGCTTTACCAGATCATCCGGGTGGACGAACACCGTGGGCCGTCCCTCCCGTTTGCGCGATGACGGCGTCTCGTTGAAGCTCGAATTGAGGAAGGTGCGTGCCGGGCTGGTGGCGAGCCGGAAGGGATACTCCGCCGTCGCCTCCTCAATGGTTCCGCAGTGATCGGGGAAGGTGGGCAGCATCTCCATCGGCCCCACCTGCTTGTCCATGCCGCGATAGCGCACCTTGCGCCAGTCGACGCGGAAGTGGAACTTGCGGTCCTGATGGCCGAAGCCCCCGAGGAAATGCGCCTTCTCGAAGGGCGGCATCACGTCGATCCAGTTCTCGGCGTCGAGTGTCTCGAGGCCGGGGCGCTTCGAGTTGACGAGCGTCCAGTCGATGAGCTCGCGCGGAGACATATGGAAACCGGGATGTTCCGCGCCGACGCGCGCGGCGAGATCGCAGATCACCTCATGGTTGCTGCGGCATTCGCCCGGCGCCTCGACGAGCTTGCGCCCGAACAGCACATGCGAGTGTCCGCCGCCCTGATAGACATCGTCATGCTCGAGGAACATGGTGGCGGGTAGCACGATGTCGGCAAATTTCGCCGTCTCGGTCATGAACTGCTCATGGACACAGGTGAAGAGATCCTCGCGCGAGAGCCCCTGCTTCACCTTGGTCTGATCGGGAGCGACGGAGGCCGGGTTGGTGTTCTGCACGAACAGCACCTTGACGGGCGGCCCGCCCGCGAGATCGTAAGGATCATTCAGCAGCACGGGGCCGATGCGGCTCTGGTCCAGCGTGCGGATGCCGGACTTTCTCACGTCCAGCCCCTCGATCATCGTCTTGTTGAGGCCATACATGCCGCTGTTGGAATGGAGCGCCCCGCCCCCCTCATGCTGCCATGCGCCTGTCACCGCGGGAATGCTGGAGACCGCATGCATGTTGGCCGCCCCGTTGCGCGAGCGGGTGAAGCCATAGCCGATGCGGAAATAGCTGCGCTTGGTCTCGCCGATCAGCTTCGCGAAGGCCTCGATATCCGCCACCGGAATGTCACAAATCTTCGCGGCCCATTCGGGTGTCTTGGACTTGAGGTGTTCGGCGAATTCCCTGGGCGCGTCGGTGTATTTCTCGAGATAGGCCCAGTCGGCATGGCCGTCGCGGAACAGCACATGCATCACGGCGCATGCGAGCGCGCCATCGGTGCCGGGGCGGATCAGCATCGTGACGTCCGCCTGCTTCATCGTGCCGGTGTCGTAGATGTCGACGCAGGCGATCTTCGTCCCCTGGTTCTTGCGCGCCATCATGGCGTGGGTCATCACATTGACCTGGGTGTTCACCGGGTTGCCGCCCCAGATGACGATCAGGTCCGACTTCTGCATCTCGCGCGGGTCGACGCCGGAAATCGAACCGGTGCCCGCGAGATAGCCCGACCAGGAAAGGGCCACGCAGAACGTGTCCCCCATGTTGGAATAGCCCTTGGCATGGCGGAGCCGGTTGATGCCGTCGCGCATCACATAGCCCATGGTTCCGGCATAGAAGTAGGGCCCCACGGCCGTGGGACCATGCTCGGCCTCGGCCTTCAGCATGGCCTCCGCCATCTCGGCCATCGCGTCATCCCAGGAGATGCGCTGGAACTCGCCAGACCCCTTGGGGCCCTTGCGCTTCAGAGGGTAAAGAAGCCGGTCCGGATGGTGGATGCGCTCGGCATAGCGCCCGACCTTCTCGCAGATGACACCAAGCGTGTAGGAGTTGTCCTTGGCACCCCGCACGCGGCCGATGGTG
>JBEILC010000274.1:0-3264 GCA_040379425.1 Hyphomicrobiales bacterium | reverse complement strand
GCTCAGCTGGATAGAGCATCAGACTACGAATCTGAGGGTCGGACGTTCGAATCGTTCCGGGCGCGCCATTTTCTTCAAGAAAATCAAAGCTAAGCGTCGCACTGTCGGGTGCTCGCGCCTCCTTGAGCTGACCGCGGGGCACTCATGGGGCACGGATTGCGCGCCAGATTCTGCGCAGGCCGGCGCGGCTCTCGCGCTAGCGCACCGGCCCGTCCGTCTCTTGCGCCCCTGCCCACTCGCGGTGCTTCCACTTTTCGTGGGCGGAAGCGAAGCTATCCCAACATTCAGCCACGGAGAGTGTCATGCGAGAGGTGCTGTCGGCGCTGCTTGGAATCTCGATCTTCATGATCGGAAGCTGCTCCGAGCGACCGAACGAGGCCTTGGATCTTGCCGATGAGGCCTACGCAAGGGCGGACGGCGCGCATGCAAGGCTCGGCGACACGGAGGCGCGGATCGACGAACTTGCGGCGCGCGTTGAAGAGATCGAGTATCGCCTGAGCCTGTAGCTTCGCAGCTCACCCGGTTCGCAATGTAGAATTGGGCACGCGAAGCCGTCGGCTATCGCTCGCAACCCACGCCGTCTCCATCGCGGTCGAGGTGCCGTCCGTAGCCCGGGTCACCTGCGCGAACAGGAGCCGCTCCTGCCGCTCGAGCCTCCGAGCAGTTGGCGTAGGCTCGACTTGGGCTGATCGGCGATCGAGGGATTGCTGGCCGCTGCGGAGAGCGATTGGCCTGTCCGCCGCGGTGACAATGGTAGTACCCTGTCCTTCGGTTGGTGTGGCAGCCCTCGGCATTCAAGCCGCCAGGGTGACCACTTGCGAGAAGCGCTAGCGCTAGAAGCTCAGGTGTCAAAGTTTCGCTCCCTGATCACGCCCCCAGTGAACATCGGGGATGCCCTCTCGTCCATGGACGCAGTCCGCTAAGTCGGCGCGCCGAGTGGCCTGGCGCTCCAACTGGACAGCATGCCGCGACCATGATCCCGTCCGGCCATGTGCAACCTCTACAGCCTGCGCAAAGGCCCGATGGCGATCCTCGATCTGGCGCGGGCGATGCGGTCGGATGTCGGCAACCTTGAGCCCCGGGACATCTATCCCGACTATCCGGCCCCCATCGTCCGTCAGGAAGCGAACGGCGACCGGATCCTGACCTGGGCCCGCTGGGGCATGCCCTCGTCCCGGAAGGCCCTACTCGACGCCGCCACGAAACGTGCCGACAAACTCCGGGCCAAGGGCAAGGAGGTGGACTTCGCCGAGCTCCTGAAGATGGAGCCCGACGCCGGGACCACGAACGTCCGCAACACCACGAGCGCCCACTGGAGGCCCTGGCTGACCCCGGATCATCGCTGCCTCGTGCCCTTCACTGCCTTCAGCGAGCCGGGCCGTGACGCCGAGGGCCGCTACCGCCCGATCTGGTTCCGACTGGCAGGCGACGATCCCGAGCCCCTGGCCTTCTTCGCGGGCATCCACCTCCGGGGTTGGGAGGGCGTCCGAAAGATCAAGACGGGCTGGGAGACCGCCGACCTGTTCGCCTTCCTGACGACCGAGCCCAATGCCGAAGTCGCCGCGGTCCATCCCAAGGCTATGCCAGTGATCCTGACGGAGCCGGAAGAGCTGGAGGTCTGGATGCGCGCCCCTTGGGACGAGGCGAAGGCGTTGCAGAGGCCGCTGGGGGATGGAGCGCTGGACCGATGCGCTACGCCTGCGGCAAGCCGCAGGTCCGGTTCGAACGGATGAAGGGACGCCGTCCCGAAGGGCTGGACTCCACCGCATGCACGGATCGCAGCTTGGGCGCTGATCGGCATCAAGCCGGGGACCAGAGAGCCGAGGAACTCGCGTCAGCGGCTGCCTCGGTGCGCCGGGCGCCGGTGATCCGCAGCGTGTTCATGGGCGGGGCGCGGTGGTGACTATGGTTTGAGTGAACGCGAATCGGCGGCAGGGTGGCCCCATCCTTCCGTCAACCTTGGTTCGCCAGATGGCCATCCTAACGACCGACTGCCCGCACTGTCGAACGAACCGTGTCGCCTGCAGCATCAAGTGGCAAAGCGTCAGAGGCAACGACTGGCTGATTTTGGCTATCTGCGGCGCATGCCGGATGCCGATTACAGCGCAACTCGCTGCTCGTTACGATACCAAGCCAATGGACGAACCCGCTGACATTGAGGACTCGTTCTACACAATACAGACTTGGCCAACCACGTCTGAACTGTCTGCGCCCCGCCACACTCCCGACCCCGTTGCTAAAAGATTCATCGAGGCCGAAAAGTCGTACGCCGCGCAAAGCTGGATATCAGCAGTGCTAATGTACAGAACAACGCTCGATGTCGCCACAAAAGGCATGGAAGGAGTTCCGCCCGGACTGACATTTTACAAGCGCCTAGAATGGCTTCATGACAACAATCGGATTACGGGCGACATGAAAGACTGGGCGGACCACGTCCGCCTTGAGGGTAACGACGCCGCTCACGACCCGGAAGATTTCAGCCAATCGGACGCCGAACCATTGCGGTTGTTCACGGAAACATTCCTACGATACGCATTCGAGTTACCGGGCGAAGTGGCCAAATTCAGAGCAGCCACAGAGTAAGACCTTCCCTTCTGATTTTTTCCGCGCGGACCAATTCACCCGGTAACATTTATCATTGTTTAGACGCTGAGCATAATGCCGGTGTGTTTGGCTATCTGTGTTTTGATCAGGCCCTTGGCCAAGTCAGAGATCAAATCAATCGAGAACCCGCCCGCCCTTGACATCCCCGCCTTTGCTTGACGCCAGATTTCATCGTCGCGGATGCTATCGAGGAACTCATGGCCATACCAGGTCAGGGAAAGCTCAATCCAGTCCTCACCTTCCATACATGAAACATCGTGGCCCCTCAGAAGGCCCGCCTCTTTGACCATCATGCTAACGTGATACTCGATGGCCTTCTGGTCGAAATCAGGCGTCACCAGATCGCTCATGTCTATCGGGGCATCCGATTGATCGACCTTGAGCAGGATGTTGCGAACCAAGTCCATGTTGCGGCGCACTTCGTGTCTCCTTTGGATGAGGATTGCCCCTCCCTCCGGGCGGCACGCTGCGACTCCGCCAGATAACGTCGATTCCCACAAGATGTTCCCCATTCGTTCTTGACGCCCTCCGCCGCGCCGCTACTAGGCTTCGTACTCAATAAGGGGATTCCTCGCGCCGTTTGTTCGTGATTCACTCTTCTTGGATCGGAGGTGGATCATGGGCCGACATCTATACTGGCTGAGCGATGCGGAGTGGGGT
>JBEILC010000273.1:0-3276 GCA_040379425.1 Hyphomicrobiales bacterium | reverse complement strand
CTTCAGGAACAGCTCCGCAACCCAGACCCATCGCGAAAGGAAACCACAGCCCACCTGACAGGATCAAAAAACCCCGCATCCCCAAAACCCGGGTCAAATCTGCGTGGCAAACCCGGGTCAGCTCTCGGCGGCATTCAACATCTTGGCGCCCGTGTAGTCTTCAGCCATGAACATAGTGATGTTCTTTTCGGCGCGCGATGTCACGCCTGTGGTATGCGAGACTGACAAGAGTTCTTCGGTGCCGTCCAGCGAGCGTTCGTTTATTTCGCGAAACAGGAACTTAGCCCGTTTCGTCTCCCAGTGCTCAGGGATGTGGCCGGCCCAGTCGATGCCGCTGTCCTTCATGGGGGCGGATGCGTTCAGGCCGCGGGTGACGGCCTGCTGGATCAGGATCTGCCGGCGCTCGCGCAAGAGCGCGATCTGCTCCTCCTTGATCCGCACCGCCTCGTCCACCTTGGCGCATTTGTCATTCAGAAACGCGGCGATGGCGCGTTGTTCGGCAAGAGGCGGAAGCAGAACCGGGATCTCGCGCATACGGGTCTTGGAGAGGTCCCATTGCCCGATGCGCACACCATCCGAAGCCGCGGCGAAATACGAGACGTAGAGCTTGCTGCGCAGGGCGCGATTGAAAAATGCCGGATCGACCTCCCGCGTGATGTCGAACACGAAGTACGCTGGGCTGACGATGCCGGTGTGGGCGGAAATCCCGTATGAACCCTGCCAAGCCTTCATCTTATTCATACCAAACTGACCTGCGCGCATGACTTTGTAGTTGCTGAGGTCTTCCGGGATGAAGTTGTGATTGCTCTCTTGGTCATCCACGTCACGCTTGATCACCCCCTCTTCGCGGGTGATCGAAAGCAGCGGCAGATCGGGCCTTCCTTTCCGGGACACGGCGGTCAGACAAGTGCCAAGCTTTTCGACGGACCAGTGCGCGGGCACATCGCCGACCCATTCATGGCCGGAAGACTTATATTCAGCATGAGACGGATAGGCGGCGAGGGTCATCAGACCGTCTCCGACATGTCGGCCGGCGCGACCCCCAGGATGGCCGCAATCAGGCCATCAGCCTTCTGCTCCAGCGCCAGAATATCCCGCGTCACAGCGTCGAGGCTCCGCAGCGGCTTGTGTCGGTAGAAGTACTTATTGAAGCTGATCTCGTAGCCGATCTTCACCGTGTCGAGGTTGATCCACGCCCCAGGCACATGCGGCTTCACCTCCGCCTTGAAATAGCGGTGGATGCTGTCCTTCAGTGGCACGGCCTCGCTGTCGCGGAGGTCGGTGCTGGCCTCATAGGTCAGGTAGCTGCCGTCGGGTTGGGCATGGAGGCCGAAATCCCCAAGCTCATCGATGTGGCAGCCCAGCCGGGCGGCCTCCGCCTCCAGCTCGGCTCTGGTGAAGCGGTGGATGCTGTCGATCACCTTTTCCGCATCGTCGGCATACCAGCTGACGGCGTTCAGGATGGCGTTCTTCTCGGTCGCCGTCAGCTTGATCTTGCGTGCCTTGATAATCTTGCCGACCTGGGTGCGGAAGGCGTTGAAGTCGGCGGTCTCGGCGGTTCCGACAGCCTGCATCAGTTCGTGCCCAACGCCGATGAGCTCGCGCTGGCGTAGCCACAGGGCGGTATCGACCACCTTGGCGCGCTGCTTCGCATTCAGTGCGATGTCCTGCTCCTCGCACCAGGTCTGGATCGCCTTGGCCTGGGCTTTCAGAAAGCCAGGCTCATAGACCTTCTCACGATGCTCGGCCCAGAGATGCTCCATGGGTTCGCGCAAGGACTTGTCGAAACGGAGGGGCTCCAGTCGTTCCGCGCTGAACTGCGCGCGGCGACGGTCCGGTCGCTCGATGGTGACCTTGTGATAGCCGAAATCGGTGTTGTCGAAGATCTGCACCGCGATGCCGGTCGGATCATCCTTCGCATCCAGCTTGCGCTCGACCGGCTGGAAAGCGAGGTAGGCTGCGGTGATCTCCTCAATATGCTCGGGCGCGAATTCACAGCTTTTGTCGCCGAGGTTCTTGCGCAGTTTGCGGAACATCAGATTGGCGTCGATCAGCTGCACCTTGCCGCGCCGCGCCTCCGGCTTGGCATTGCTCAGCAGCCAGATGTAGGTGGTGATGCCGGTGTTGTAGAACATGTCGTTCGGCAGCTGGATGATGGTGTCCAGCATGTCGTTCTCGATGATAAAGCGCCGGATATTGGATTCACCGCTGCCCGCATCGCCGGTGAACAAGCTGGACCCGTTATGGACCGAGGCGATGCGCGACCCGATGGGGCTGTTGGCGATGGGCTTCATCTTGGCCACCATCTCCATCAGGAAGAGCAACTGCCCATCGCTGGAGCGCGGGGTGGCGTCCACGGTCTCTTCCTTGCCCCAGTAGTCAGTCAGCTGGACGCGGAAGCGGGGATCGATGACCTCGTCGTTGTCCTTGATATGCTTGATGTCGCTCTTCCAGCTTTTCCCATAGGGCGGGTTCGACAGCATGAAGTCGAATCGTTGGCCGGAAAACTCGTCGGTGGCGAGGGTAGACCCGACCTTGATGTTCTCAGGGTTGTTGCCTTTGATCATCATATCCGACTTGCAGATGGCGTAGGTCTCGTCGTTGATTTCCTTGCCGTATAGGTAGACGTCACCATTCGCCGCAATGGGGCCGTCGGCTTCCTTGATATAGTTCTGAGCCTCGGTCAGCATGCCGCCGCTGCCGCAGGCAGGGTCATAGATGGTCATCACAGGCGGCAGCCGATCCTTGATGGGATCGAAGATCAGGTGAGTCATGAGGTGGATCACCTCACGCGGGGTGAAGTGCTCCCCTGCCTCCTCGTTATTCTCCTCGTTGAACTTCCTGATCAGCTCTTCGAAGACGTAGCCCATGCCGAGATTCGACAGCCCGGGGATCACGTTCCCTTCCGGGTCCTCGGCGTCCTCGGGTGTCAGATTGATGTAGGGCGAGATGAATTTTTCCAGCACATCAAGCAGGACCTGCTTGTTCGCCATGTGCCGCATCTGCTCCGCCAGCTTGAAGCGGGCAATGATTTCTTTGACGTTGTCGCTGAAGCCATCGAGGTATTCCTCGACATTGGCTAGGAGGATCTGCTGGTTGTTCGTGGCGGTGGCGTGGAGCTGCTTCAGCGTCCATTTGCTGGTGTTGTAAAACACGTAGCCGGACGCAGCCACGAGAGGGGCTGTTGAATGCTGCTGAGAAGTGACCCGGTTTGGGGTGAAATTGCTGCTGAGATTTGACCCATGTTTGGACGCTAGCCTCGGCCCTTTGGGCGGG
>JBEILC010000272.1:0-3346 GCA_040379425.1 Hyphomicrobiales bacterium | reverse complement strand
GCAAAAGCAAGGCGCCGCGGTTCACGAGAGGCCCGCCGCCTATTTCAGCGTCCGGACCGTCTGCATCACCACTTCGCTGGTCGGCCGCTTCTGGTAAGCCTCCTCGTACAGCTTTGCCTTCACGGTTCCGTCCCTGGCCACGAACAGGATGATCGGGTGCGGGATGCCCTCGAAGCGGGCCTTGCCGTTCATGGCTGCATTGCGGAGGCCGAATGCGTCGATTGCCTTTGAGCCAGTATCGGACATCAGTTTGTAGGAGATGCCGTTCGCCTTGGTGAAGGTGTCCAGCACAGCGGGGGAATCGTAGGAAATCGCTGTCACGGGCCAGCCCATCGCGTCGAGGTCGCCGGCGATTTCATTCAGGCTCTTGAGCTGCAGCTTGCAGAACGGGCACCAGTCAGCCGACCTGACGAAGACCAGCGTGGCGCCCTTGTCTCCTGCAACGGACTGCAGATTGCGCGCCTCACCGCCAGTCGTGGCGATCGTGAACGGAGGCGCCTTTGCCCCGACTTTCGGACCGAGCTCCATACCGGCAGGGAGTTGTGCGATCGCGGGCAGGGCGATTGCGGCGGCGGGCAGTGTTGCGAGCAGGGCGAGGGCGAGCAGCTTTTCCACGGCATACCTCCACGAAGCGTCGGGCGGCAGTCGCGCCCCCACTGCTCAATCCGGATGGGCGCGTAGGAAGGTTACGCCGTGCGGGAAAGAAACCTAGCCGCAGTTGATCTTCTGGATCACGCCGGCGGCGTTCGCCTCGATGTTCATGCGCTGGGCGACATAGTCCATCGTCACTTGCGTGCCCGGGCGGATCAGGCGGTTGAGGCGGCTTTCACCGGGTACGCCGGGGCCGTCGACCGGCTTGCCGATGAGTGCGCCATACATGCCGGCGCCGCAGGTGTCGTTGGACGGCGTGGGAAGCGCGGCGTTGGGATCGGAGGGGGCCTCGGCCTCGGGAGGCGGGCTTGCGCAGGCCGATAGCGAGAGGACGAGCAGCAGCGTCGCGGCGAGTCTCATGCCGTCACTCCATGAATTCACGAGGGTTGGCTCAGGTGCAGCGGAAGCCGGTGATGACGTCAGCCGCGTCGATGTCGACGTTGAGGCGGTCCGCGCGGAAATCCATCGTCACCTGCGTGCCCGGGCGGATGTAGCGGACATTCGGGCCTTCTGGCGGGACGCCGGGCTCGGTGATCGCCTTGCCCACGAATGCTGCGTACTGGCCAGCGCCGCAAGCGTCGGCCCCGGGGGCTGTCGGATCGGGTGCAGGGGGCTGGGGCATCGGCTGGGGCTCGATCGGAGCTGCGACCGATGGCTCGACTGCGGGCATTTCGGGCGCAGCGGGTTCGGAAGCGGGGGTGCACGCCATCAGCGCGGCCGCGGCCAGAAATGCGAGAAGAGCGTTTTTCATGCCGAGGAGAGTAGGCCGCGGCTGTGGCCCGGCAAGTGAAGGTGCAGTTAGGCGGGCCTCGCAAAGCGTGGCCTAGCCGCAGGCCTCGCGCACGACCTGGGCGATCATCACGCTGATGCCGGCGTCGTTGAGGCTGATCAGCGGCTTGCCGTCCTCCTCCATGTACACCCGGACGTCGGGCCGCGCGTCTGCGGCGCAATGCTGTGCGCGATAGGCGGGGTCGACGTCGACATAGAGCTGGCTGATCATTTCCAGCTCTCCAAGACCGCGGCCGTATTCGGCGACGAGGTCCTGGATCACCTTGTCGATTTTCGCCGTGCTCTCGGCCCAGCGTCCGTCATCAGTCAGGCGTACGATCTCGTAGCCCGCAGTGTATTCGGGGCGCGATCCTGCGGGCGTGACCTCCGCCTTGAGCGGCAGGGTGGTCTCGAATTTCGGCTCGCCGCGAATCTTCACGACGGCCCTGAAATCCCACGGACCCTTGCCGTGAATGCCCGGCGGCAAGACCCAGACGAAACGCTGGCGAGCGGGATCGAACTGGTTCGCCACGGTGGACAGCGAGATGTCCTGCGGCGTCTCGGGCGAGGCGTCAGCAGGCGCCTGCACCGGCGGGGCAGCAAGCGGGGATGTCGGCGCGCCGGGCGAGGCCTCGCCGGCATAGGGCGCGGTCTGCAAGGAGACTTTGCCAGACGACGGTCCGGCCGACGGTGTCGTCTCGCCTCCAGCACAGGCAGCGAGAACGGAGGCGGCCATGATCGCCACGCCAGACCTGAACATCACGTCACGCTCCATGCTCTGCAAACGGGGTTCGCCGGGCATCAGCGCGGCGAGAGCACCATGACCATTTGCCGGCCTTCAAGGCGCGGTTCGGATTCGACCTTGGCGACGTCGGCGAACTCCGCCTTCACCTTGGCCAGCAATTCCATGCCGAGGTGCTGGTGCGCCATTTCGCGTCCGCGGAAGCGCATGGTGATCTTCACCTTGTCGCCCTCCTCGAAGAAGCGGCGGATCGAGCGGCCCTTCACCTCGTAATCGTGCTTGTCGATGTTCGGGCGAAGTTTGATCTCTTTCAGGTCAGCCGACTTCTGCTTCTTGCGGGCTTCGGCCTTCTTCTTCTGCTCGGCGAAGCGTTGCTTGCCGTAGTCGGAAATCTTGACCACCGGAGGTTCGTTGTCGGGCGCCACCATGACGAGGTCGAGCCCGGCCTCCTTGGCTGCATCAAGCGCCGCCTCGATCGGCATCTCGCCCTGCTTCTCGCCTTTCTCGTCAATCAGGAGGACGCGCGGCGCGCGGATATCCTCGTTGATCTGCGGACCTTCCTTCTTTGGCGACTGGGCCGCTTGTGGACGCTGAGCGATGGTCGATCTCCTTGGTGACTTCCGGGATGCGCTGCCGGACAGCGCAATATGCCCGCGAACGGGGCAATGTTCAAGAATTCGGGCCTTGCGCAAGAGCGCCGGCGGATTCCGCAGGCGGTTCGGCAAGATTGTCCCCAGCCTGGGGCGCGGCCCGCACGGGGCCGTACGGCGCCATACCGGCCGGGAGGATGCCGAGGCCGAAGGCGGCCCGCTTCACGTCGTCCAGCCCGATCTGTTCGAGGGCCTGGGCGTGCAGGACCATCATCGGGCCGCCGCGGGGGGCCGCCCGGCCGAGGCGGGTCTTGGGGTTCCAGACGGTGTGGAGATCCAGCGCCATCTCTTCATTCCACTCCTGCGCGAACAGGCAGACGCCCGGAACGCGGGCGGCCGCCGCCAGATGCATCGGACCGGTATCGCCGCCGATCGCCAGCAGGGCGCGTTCGGACAGGGTAGCCAGCTGGAACAGATCGGTCCGGCCGATGATGCTCTTTGCGCGGGGTTCCTTGCGCTGGATCTGGATGCCGATATCGCCTTCGGCCTTGCCGCCGACGATGACGGGCGTCACGCCTCCGGCAGCGAACCAGCT
>JBEILC010000271.1:0-3369 GCA_040379425.1 Hyphomicrobiales bacterium | reverse complement strand
CGTGCCGCGCCAGCACGCTCAAGGGTTCGAGCGGCACGTGATCGGAAAGCGATGCCCCCGCGCCTGCGACGATCTCCTCGAACACCCAGCGCATGGTGAGAACCGTGGGCCCGCCGTCGATGAGGTGTCCCGCGGCGTCGAGGCGGCGCATCTTGCCGCCGGGCGCTGCGGCGCGCTCCAGCACCAGCACCTCCCCGCCGCGCGAGGCGAGCGACAGGGCGGCGGCAAGCCCCCCCATTCCAGCCCCGATAACGACGGTTTTCTCCCGCGGCATAGGACCTATTGCTTCCCAGTTGCAGAGCCTTCGGGAGTATGTCAATGTTATCTGACAGTCGCAAGTGACGTTTTTTTCTGACGCTTGGAGAGCCACATGGACATCGGACTGCGTCTCGAGCAGGATTTGGAGCAAGCGGTGGCGCGGGCCGCTGCGAACGATTGCCCTCCCCTCCTCGCGGATGCCCTGCGATACGCGGTTTTCCCCGGCGGTGCGCGGATCAGGCCGCGGCTCGTGCTGGCGGTCGCCCATGCCTGTGGCCTGCCGAACCCCTCCGCCGCCATCGCGTCGGCCTCGGCGATCGAGCTTCTGCATTGCGCCTCGCTCGTCCATGACGACCTGCCCTGCTTCGACAATTCGGCACTCAGGCGCGGCAAGCCTTCCGTCCATGTCGCCTTCGGGGAGCGCCTGGCCGTGCTCTCGGGCGATGCGCTGATCGTGCTGGCCTTCGAATGGCTGGCGGTGCGCGCGGGCGAGCGTCTCGCCCCCCTGGGCCGCATCATCGCCTCCTGCGTTGGCGGCCCCTCCGGAATCTGCGCCGGACAGGCCTGGGAATGCGAGAAAGAGATCGACATCGTACGCTACCAGCGCGCCAAGACGGGGGCACTTTTTGCCGCCTGCACCATGGCGGGCGCTACCGCCTCTGGCTATGAGCCCCTCGCCTGGCAGAAGCTGGGCTTCGCCATCGGCGAGGCCTTCCAGGTGGCCGATGACCTCCGTGACGTCGCGGGATCGGCCGAAAAGCTGGGCAAGCCCGTACACCAGGACGAAGCCAACCAGCGCCCGAATTTCGTGGCAAAACTTGGCTTTGACGGCGCCATGCAGCATTTCGAGGACCTCCTCGAGGAGGCCATGTCGGCGATCCCCGCCTGCCCGGGCCGCGAGCAGCTCGGCATCCAGATCACCGGCGTGTCGCGAAGCCTCGTCACGGGCCTGTCTTCCCGCGAAACCGTCGCCGCCTGACCATGGGTCTCGCCGGCCGTGCTGTCGACGGCTGGGTGCGGATCAGGAACCGCCTGCTCGCCGCACCCGCCTTCCAGTCCTTCGCCCTCGCCTTCCCGCCCTTCCGCACGATCAGCCGCAGCCGCTCACGTCAACTCTTTGATCTGCTTGCGGGTTTCGCCTATTCGCAGGTTCTCTATACAACCGTGAAGCTGGGCCTTGTGGAGATGCTGAGGGAGCATCCGCTGGAGCCCGCCGCCATCGCCGCCCGCATCGGCTGGCCCACGGACAAGGCCGAACGCCTGCTCAAGGCCGCCGCGGGGCTCTCGATTCTCGAGCGCACCAGCACGGGAAGCTACACGCTCGGCATCCACGGCGCGGCGCTTGCCGGCAATCCGTGGATCGCCCGCTTCATCACCCACCACCACCTCCTCTATGACGACATGGCGGACCCCATCGCCCTTCTCTCGGGCGAGAAAAAAGACAACAAACTCAAGGACTTCTGGAACTACACGAGCACCGAACATGCGGCCGGTTACACCGCCCTGATGGCCGCCTCGCAGCAGGCTGTGGCGGCTGAGATCCTCGCCGCCTATGACTTCGGCAAGCACCGGCACCTGATCGATGTCGGCGGCAGCAACGGCACCTTCCTTGCCGCCGCGCGGGCGAAGCACCCCAACCTGCAGTTCAGCCTGTTCGACCTCCCCGCCGTCGCCGAGATCGCCCGCGCCAACTTGGGCCCCGGCGTGGACATCCACGGCGGCTCCTTCCTCACTGACGAACTCCCGCAAGGGCCGGACGTCGCCACCCTGATCCGCATCGCGCATGACCATGACGACCCCTCCGTCCTCACCATGCTTTCCGCCATCCGCCGTATGCTTCCACCGGGCGGCAGGCTGATTCTGGCGGAGCCCCTCTCCGGCAACGCGGCCACTGCCCCGATCACGGACGCCTATTTCGGCGCCTACTTCGCCGCCATGGGCCAGGGCCGCACCCGCACCCCCCGGGAGATCGAGAAACTGGCGCTCGAGGCAGGGTTTTCATCGCTGAATGTCGTCAAGACACGCAATCCGGTTGTCACGGGATTGCTGGCCATCAGGGTGTGAGAAACTGTCACTTTCGACTGTAACTCTGACTTGACACTAAAAAGTGTAAGAGTAAGCTTACAAACAGGGAGTCTCCGTCCTGCCTCATGACAGTGCAGCCGGAGGTCCGTGGGAGACCGAATATGGAGACGGTCGCAGTCGTCCTCGAAAGCCCAGGAAATCTGGCGGTGAGGACACTTGGCTTGCAGGATCCGGGGGCCGGCGACATTGTCGTCGAGGCTCGCTGGAGCGGCATTTCCTCCGGCACAGAGCGCCTCCTCTGGGCCGGCCGCATGCCGGACTTTCCCGGCATGGGCTATCCCCTCGTACCCGGCTATGAAACGGTCGGCATCGTCACCAAGGGGGCCGAAGGCTTTGCCGAGGGTGACGCGGTCTTCGTGCCCGGCGCCAATTGCTACACGGGCGCCCGCGGCTTGTTCGGCGGTGCGGCCTCGCGCATCGTGCTCCCCGCCCGCCGCGCCGTGCCCTTGAGAAACATAGAAGGCGAAACCGGAATCCTCATCGCGCTCGCCGCCACCGCGCATCATGCCATCGCGGGTGAAGGTGCGAGCCTTCCCGAACTCATCGTCGGCCACGGCATATTGGGCCGCCTCATCGCAAGGCTCACCCTGGCGCTCGGTGGCGCAGCGCCCACCGTGTGGGAAAAGGCCGAAGCCCGCCGCTCCGGCGCCGCAGGCTACAGCATCATCGACCCGTCGCAGGACAGCCGCCGCGACTACGCCACCATTCTGGATGCCAGCGGTGCAAATGCACTTCTCGACACGCTGATCGGCCATCTCGCCAAGCGCGGCGAAATCACCCTCGCGGGCTTCTACGAGGAGGCGCTTTCCTTCACCTTCCCGCCCGCCTTCATGCGCGAGGCACGGCTGCGCATCGCGGCGGAATTCACCAAGACGGACCTCGAGGCGGTGACGGATCTCGTCACCTCGGGCCGCCTGAGCCTCGCCGGACTCATCAGCAACCGCGCATCGGTCGCGGATGCGCCCGAGGCCTACCGCACAGCTTTCACCGATCCTTCCTGCATCAAGATGGCCCTCGATTGGAGCG
>JBEILC010000270.1:0-3378 GCA_040379425.1 Hyphomicrobiales bacterium | reverse complement strand
GCTGAAAAACGCGGCCCAACCGTAGCCTGATCCGCGGTTGCGAACAGCAACGAGGGGCCCCCGACTTGGTCAAGCGCAAATTGTGGCGCTCCGGCTGGGTCGATCCACAGCGGTCAGTCAGCGGCGGTGCCGCGCTTCGGCGGGACCTCGCCCAAGATGCGACATTCGCCACCATCACTCCCAGGGGCCGAGGTCGGCGCTGCTCGACGGTCACCAGCAAATTAGCCTCAGGTAGTAACACACGGACGAGGTCAAAAAAATGAATGGCGCGAGGATCTGGATCCATCGAAACCGCAGGAGCATAGCGGAGACAAAAGCCAGCAAGCCAAGACCCACTTGAACGATAATGTCCCAAGGCATCTCGGCGGCATCGAAACGGAAGTCACCCATCAATACGCCCTGAACGATCGCCAATGCCATGAAGACGGTGATGGCAACCATGTATTTTGGTCCCTGGCGTTCATGAAACGCGTCGAGGTCGATGACCCCTTCGTCAGGGATCGGCGGGGTCGCTAAGCCGCACGCGAGATATCCGACGATCGCCAGCAACAAGGGTGGGCCGGCGTGAGCCAGGCGCAGCTCGAACGTGTCATGATAACTCCAGGACTTTATCCAGAACGTGATCATCAGATTGAAGATCGCGATCGTCCAGAGTGCGTAAGACCAGGAGAACTTCACCCGGCGGGCCTCTTGTGCAAGGCGGGCTATTGCGCTCAGCAAGCTTGCTACGCCCAAAGAGACAACGAACGACAGGAGGACCGTATAGAACTCAAAGACTGACATTATCGACTTCCAATTCGGCTCAGTTGGCCAGCTTGCTCGTCGATTGGTGGATCATTTTCGGGCGGCTGCAAGCATCCCGTTTGCCTCCCCATTCTTCGCGGCCAGTTCCTGCGCCGCCGACAGGGGCGGTCGAATGAAAAGGGCGCTCCAAAGCGGTCATCGGCCTAACGCGACGCAATGCGACCGGAGTTCTTTAGCGTTGTTGGACGCCGGCCATGCCCAGACGTGTCCGCATGCTCGGTGGCCGGCGTCCAACAACGCCGAGTGTAGGGAACCGCGGGAGACGGGTGGGAGCGCGCCTATGGGGTTAGTACGGCGCCGGCCGCGACCAGAGCGCTGGATCGGCGCCCTGCCCGATGCGCGAGGAAGGCTTCGGCCTCATTCACACAGAGGTCTGGCGCGTTGGCGATGCGGGTTGAGGCCATGCAAGCCGGTGCAGCCAGGCGACCGGCACAAGCGCTCGCATCGGCGCGGAGGTGTCGCGTCGTCGTGGTGGTCGGCATCATCGCGATAGTGGCTTTGGTCATGATGTGTCGGGCCGCTTTGCGATAAGGCTGGTCACGAACGCGCCGCGCTCGATGATCTGGCTGAGGATCATCCTGCCCCCGCAGCACGGGCATGGCGCCGGCAGAGGCGCGGCCTCGGCGATCGGCTCTGCAATCTCGGGCGCAGGCAATGGCGGCGGCATCCGGTCGGCCAACAACTCGCGGGCGCGAGCGATCTGCCTGGCGCGCTGTGCATTGGCGAGGAACCCGACATGGCGGATGCGGTGGAACCCGTTGGGGAGGACATGGGAGAGGAACCGCCGCATGAACTCAGGTGCGCTGAGGGTCATCGATCCGTAGCGGTCCGCACCGGTCTTGCGGTAATCCTTGACCTTGAACGTGACGCGCTCGCCGTTGAATGCGGTGATGCGGCTGTTCGAGATGGCAATGCGATGCGTGTAGCGCGCGAGATAGGCCAGCACCTGTTCGGGCCCTGCGAACGGCGCCTTGGCGTAGACCACCCAGTCGCGCTGGCGCTCCCTTCGGATGAGAGCGGCGAACGCGCCCTGCTCGGCGAGTTCCTCATTGCGCCCGAAGAACCGGAGCTCGCCTTTGGCATGGAGGGCTTCGAGGCGCTCGCACATCAGCCGCCGGAACAGGCTCGAGAGCACCTCCACGGGCAGGAAGAACCTGGGCCGGCAGTCGATCCATCGCGTCCCATCCGCGGAGAGGCCGCCGCCAGGAACAATGCCGTGGATGTGGGGGTGGTGGGTCATCGCCGAGCCCCAGGTGTGCAGCACCAGGGTTGCGCCAAGCCGGGCGCCAAGATGCTTCGGGTCAGCGCCGATGATCATCAGCGTCTCCGCCGTCGCCTTGAACAGGGCGTCATAGACCGCAGCCTTGTTGGTGAACGCGATGTCGGCGAGCGCCGCCGGCAGGGTGAACACGACGTGGTAGTAGGCCACGGGAAGAAGATCCCGCTTGCGCGCTTCGAGCCAGTCATGGGCGGCCGCGGCCTGGCACTTCGGGCAATGCCGGTTGCGGCAGGAGTTATAAGCGACGTCGATGTGGGCGCAGTCCTGGCAGGCGCTGACATGGCCGCCGAGAACAGCGGTGCGACAGGCCTCGATCGCCGAGACGGCACGATGCTGGTCGCGGCTGAGCCCGGTTCGCAACGACGCCCCGAGGCTGCGGACGATATCCGCAACCTCGAACGCGGGTCTGGGCATGGCTCAGCGCCGCGGTCGATCCTCCACTCTTGCTGAGGGGCTGGGCCGGTCCTTGAGGGCAAGCTGCTCGAACGGACCTGCGATGCTCTGGATCAGTCTTGGCGAGACCGCCGCATAGATCGTGGTCGTCTCGATCCGCTTGTGACCGAGCATCACCTGGATCACCCTGATATCGACCCCGGCATCGAGCAGGTGCGTGGCGAAGGAATGCCGAAGCATGTGCGGGTTGACCGGCTTGCCCAGCTTTGCTCTGGCGGCGGCGGTCTGACAGGCGCGCGTGAACTGGCGGGCGCTGATGTGATCGAACGCGCTCATCCGGCTGGGGAACAGATAGACGCGGGGCCGCGAAGCCTTCCACCAGGCGCGCAGCTCTTCAAGCAGCAGCGGCGAGAGCTTGGCGAGGCGATCGCGCCCGCCCTTGCCGTTCTCGATGCGCAGCACCATGCGCTCGCTGTCGATATCCGACACCTTGATGCCGATGACCTCCGAGACCCTGAGGCCCGCGCCATAGGCAAGGCTCAGTGCTGCCCGATACTTGGGGTGTTGCGCCGCCTCGATCAGGCGCGCGACCTCGTCCGGCCTCAGCACCTGACGCAGCCTCTCAGGCTGCCGCGCCTGCGGGATCATCTGCGACGCATCGCGTTGGCCCAGGGTGACGCGGAAGAAGAACCGCAGCGCGGTGATCTGGTTGTTGACCGCGCTGGCGCCGAGGCCCGACTGCACAAGATGCAGCTGCCAGGCGCGCACGTCCTCGTAGCTGAGCTTGTCGGGGTAGCGCCCAAACTGCCGGCTGAACCTGGAAACGGCGCTCAGGTAGGTCGCCTGCGTTCGAGGCGCCAGGCGCCGGATCGTCATGTCATCGATCATGCGCTGGCGCAGCG
>JBEILC010000269.1:0-3389 GCA_040379425.1 Hyphomicrobiales bacterium | reverse complement strand
TCGCCTGCATGGTCGGTCAGCCTGAGCAGCGGTTCATGGAAATCGGGCTGCCGCGTGCCGGCGTCGATCACCGGCTGGAAGGCCAGATGCAGGTGCCGCTCTTTGAGGCAGCGCACCACGACGCTGGCATAACGGGCATTGCTGACCCGCTCGGACAGCCGCTCCTCGGACGGCTCGTAGATGGCGAAGCCATCGAAGGGCTGCTTGCAGGCAAGCGCCAGGGCATCCTCCGCCAGCGTGATGGCGGCCTCGGGCTCCGTCGCATGCCGGGGCAGAACCACCGCCCCGATCGACAGCAGCGCCCAGAGAGGGCCGGCTTCCGTATTGAGCACGCTTTCGCGCAGCGATGCGAGGAAGCGTTCGGCCGCCGCCGCGATGTCCTCCTCCCTGCTGCAGCGTAGGATGAGGCCAAATTTCGAATCCGAATAGCGAGCGATCACGTCACCCGAGCGAGTGACCCGCGCCAGCCTCCGGCCCGCCTCCGCCATCACCTCATTGGCGGTCTGAGAGCCATAGGCCTCGTTGACCACCGCGAGGTTGCCAATGGCTGCGACCAGCAAGGCGCAGCTGAAGGCTTCGCCCGCAGCCCCGGTAATGGCCTTGCGCAGCGCATTGACGAGGCCGAGGCGGTTCAACATGCCGGTCAGCGGATCGTGGAGGCTCAGGAACTGCAAGCCATGCTGCTCGCGGCGGCGCTCGTCGATGCGGCGCACCGTGCCGAGCACCCGGGTGGGCCGGCCATCGGGCCCGGCGAACCAGCGCCCGGCATCCTCGAGCCACACGCTCTTGGCGCTTTCCCGCCCGTTCGGCCTGAACAGGTACTCGATCTGGAAGGGAACACCCTGGCCCGCATCGGTCCCGCCCGCCCTCATCACGGCATCATAGCGGCTGACGCCACTGGACGGGTCGATCAGGGCTGCAAATTGCCGTCCGCTGCACAGGCCCGCCGTGGCCGTCTCGAGCACGCTCGTGGCATTGGACGACCACGCCAGCTGGTCACCCGCCAGCGTCCAGCAATAGGCGGCCAGCCCCGACGCCTGCAGGGCGCCCGATGCAATTGGCTCGGCCGGAACATCCGCCGTCTGCGTGGTTTTCACACTGCCACCCGTCAATTTGCGACTTTAGGTAGCAGTCATACTATCTCCCGAGCGTAAATTCAATCTTAACGAGAGTTTAAAACCCAAGCGCAAACCCGTCCTTCCGGCCATCGGAACCGCCGATGAGCATGCCCGCCGCCCGGTCGATGACGATGGCCTGCCCACCGCCCAGCGGGGTGGGGGAGGATTCCAGCACATGGCCGCGCCTGGCCAGCCCGCCCCGTGCCTCGTCCGAAACGCCGCGTTCGACCAGTACCTTGCCCCCTTTGGGGAAGTAGCGCGGGCAGTCGATCGCCTCCTGCGGGTCCATCCCATGGACACAGCAGTTCACCGCCACGGCCAGATGGCCCATCGGCTGGTAGTCGCCGCCCATGACGCCGAAGCTCATCTCGACCATCCCGTCCTTCTTCGCCATGGCCGGAATGATGGTGTGGAGCGGGCGCTTGCGCGGCCCGATGCAATTCGGGTGGCGGGGGTCGGTGACGAAGCAGGCGCCCCGGTTCTGAAGCGCGATCCCGGTGTTCGGCGTCACGATGCAGGAGCCGAAACCGTCATAGACGGAATTGATGAAGGACACGGCCAGCCGCTTCTCGTCCACCACGCTGAGATAGACGGTGTCAGAGGTCCGCATGGCGGTCTCGATGTCGAGCGCCCGGTTCATGTCGATCATGCTGGCAAGCTTCTGGGCGGTCTTCGCCGAGAGCAGTTCATCCACCGGCACCTCCACGCATTCAGGGTCCGCGATGTGGCGGTTGCGCAGCTCCCAGGCGAGCTTCATCGCCTCGATCTCGATGTGGAGCCGCTCGGCCGAGTCCGGCGCATGGCGCGAGAGGCCGATGTGCGAGACGATGTTGAGCGCGATCAGCGCGGTGAGACCCTGGCCCGAGGGTGGAATCTCCAGAATCTCGCGGCCGGTGAATTCCGCCGAGATCGGCTTCACCCAGGTCGAGTCATGGGCGGCGAGGTCCTCACCGGTCAGGAGGGAGCCCTTGGCCCGCACTGTGGCAATGATCTCCTCCGCGATGACGCCCTTGTAGAAGGCATCGCGCCCGTCGCGTGCGATCATCTGCAGGGCGCTGGCCAAGGCCGGATAGCGCATGGTCTCGCCCAGCCGCGGGGTGCGCCCGTCTTTCAGGTAGTGAATGCGCCCGCCTTCGTCCGCCATGAGGTCGGGGGCGTCCTCCGGCCAGTCGAGGGCCACGCGCGGGGTGACCGGAACGCCCTCCGTCGCCAGCCTGATCGCGGGCTTCAGCGCCTCGCCGAGGTCCATGGTGCCGAAGCGCCCGAGCAACTGGTCCCAGCCGTCGATTGCACCGGGAACGGTTATGGCATGGACGGAGCGGAGCGCGATCCCCTTGAGGCCCGAGGCCTTGAGCCAGTCGAGGTCGGCGGCCAGGGCGGCGCGGCCGCTGGCGTTGAGGCCCGAAACCTTGCCGTCCGGCGTGCCGACGAGCGCAAAGCAATCACCGCCGATCCCCGTCATGGCGGGTTCCGCTACGCAGAGCACGGCGGAAGCCACGACGGCGGCGTCCGCCGCATTGCCGCCCTGGCGCAGCGTGTCGATGGCGGCAAGTGTCGCCAGCGGGGCCGAAGTCGCCGCCATCCCCCTCGCGCCATAGGCCGCCGAACGGCCGGGACGGTCAAAATCGCGCATCGTCATTCATCCTTTATGGGGTCTGGAAGAAAACTCCCAGAAGTGTCGCAAAAGGCATCGCATAGCTGTAAAGCCTGTAGCAAGACACTTGCCGATTGAGCAATCAGGCGCGGGTCAAGCCGCGACACAACACAACGACATATCCCTGCGGAAATCCGTTTCCACCGTGGGGAGAACCGATACACAGAGGGACTTTGGAATGGCCACGGTGAAGAGCGACATCGAAATTGCCCGCGAGGCGAAAATGAAGCCGATCATGCAGATCGGCAAGGCGCTGGGCATCCCGGAGGACGACCTCATCCCCTATGGCCACACCAAGGCCAAGGTGTCGCTGTCCTACATCGACAGCCTCAAGTCCAAGCCCAACGGCAAGCTCATCCTCGTCACCGCCATCAACCCCACGCCTGCGGGCGAGGGCAAGACGACCACCACGGTGGGCCTGGGCGACGGCCTCAACCGCATCGGCAAGAAGGCGATGGTGGCACTGCGCGAGCCCTCGCTCGGCCCCTGCTTCGGCATGAAGGGTGGTGCGGCGGGCGGCGGCTATGCCCAGATCGTGCCGATGGAAGACATCAACCTGCACTTCACCGGCGACTTCGGCGCGATCGCGCTGGCGAACAACCTGCTCGCCGCGATGA
>JBEILC010000268.1:0-3442 GCA_040379425.1 Hyphomicrobiales bacterium | reverse complement strand
GAGGCGCCAATGAGAATGAAGCCGATGAGGGTCAGCAGGTAATTGGCATGGCGGCCCCACTCCGGCGCGTCATAGACGGGCACGAATTCAGAGGCGCGCCAGCCCAGCACGATGATGACAATGCCGATGAGCGAGGCAATGCCGAAGAGTGGCCCATAGGCCTTCTCCCCCACCTGCGCCTTGATGCGCGGCTTGAGCGAAGGCACGGCCGCCACGAGATGCATGAGCGAAGTGGCGAGGACGCCAAAGGCGAGAAGGATCATCCCATCACCGGCACGTTGAGGACGTAAGGATGGAACAGGAAGGCGAAGACGAGGTAGAGCACCACGCCCACCACCACCGCCACGATGTCCGACCGGATGCGGGGCGTATGCGCCGGCCTCTTGCCGCGGATCTCCGACATCACGATGTCCGCAAGGCCGATGACGGCGAAGGGGGCGAAGAGCCAGACATCCGCGCGCTGGCCATTCACCAGCAAGTGGCCCCCGGCCCACAGCACGATGCCGATCGACATGGGATTGTGCAGCCATTTCTTGAGGTAGCCCTTGCCATGCGAGGCGCCAATGAGAATGAAGCCGATGAGCACCAGCAGCATGGTGAGATGACGCATCTCGTACCAGCCTTCATAAAGCAGGTCCGCTGTGGCAGGTCCGGCGCGCGACTGGCCATAGCCCATGACCATCAGGGCGAGCCCCAAGAGCGACACCACGGTGAACAGCCCCTTCCACGGCTTTTCCCCCAGCCCGGATTTCAAGCCATCGCGCAGGCCCGGAAAGAAGGTGGAGAAGAGGTGGGCGCCACCGAAGAGCAGCGCGCCGATGTAGAGCAGTGTCATGAAGTCATCCCTTTCACGGAGAAGGGCTTCTGCCAGAGAATCAGCCGCGTGCCAAGCGGCGGTCACGGGTCCGTTGTTCTTGAACTTCAGCCTGGCGCTTGCCTCCCGTGTACTCGCCCTGGAACTCATGCTACGCATCAACTCACAACGGAATCGACCCTCGAGGCCCCGCATGCCAGCCCCGCCCACGGTCTTCATCATCTGTTCCGACCAGGTGCGGAACGGCAAAACGCTGCTCTCCCGCGTGCTGGTGGATTTCCTGCTGCTCGAAGGTCACGATCCCTTCTGCTTCGACCTCAGCCATCCCCAGGGCGCGCTGCGCGCCTTCTTCCCGGGCCGCACCACGCTCATCGATTTCACTATGCCGGAAGGCCGCGCGAGGGTGTTCGGCACCATCCTGTCCCGGTCCGGCCGGGACTATGTGATCGACGTACCTGCCCAGCTGCTCGCGACGTTCTGCGACGCTGCGGCGGGCGATGATTTCGTGGCGCTCGCCCATGGGAAGGATTTCCGCATCGCGGTGCTCTTCATCGTGGACCGGGACGAGAAATCACTCGGCACGGCGGCCGCGGTGGAGGAATTACTGGAGCCTGACATCTTCGTGCCGGCCGCCAGCCGCCTTGTCGGTTCCGCCCTGCCGGACGGTGTGCCTGGTCCGGTGCTCATCATGCAACGCATGGAGGACGACCTTTCGGTGCTCGTCTCCAACCGGCGCTTCTCGCTCCGGGCTTTCATGCAGGGTGATGAGGCGGCAGTCCCTGCGCGCTTCCGGAACGGCCTCAAGAATTTCCTGCATGGGCTCGTCACCGGCATGCGGGAGTTCGAGCCCGCCCTGAGCCTGCAATCTCTGCGGGATTCAAAGCCCTAATTGCTTGTATCATTTGGTCCCTCTACGTCCTAATATAGGTATTATCGTTTGATCTTGATACGGAGCATCACCATGAGCTTTTCAAAGGGAATCCTGCTGGCCGCCGCGATCTGGTGCGCCTTGCCTGCAGCACCCGTGGCGCTGGCGCAGGTCAGCGGTATGGACGACCAGATGGCACTCGCCGCGATCATGTCGTCCGGAACCCGGGCCAACCGCGTGAAGTCCATCAAGCACGTGCCGAGCGTCGGCGTCATCCGCCTGGACTTCGGTCCGGCGATATTGAACTGGTCGGACGGGATGGACCCCGCCGAATACCGCATCCTCGCACGGAGCAACGCCGCGGGCGTGTCCAAGCTCCAGCGTGAACTGCGCGCCAATCCGGTGACGCGGGCGGCCCTCGCCAAGCACGGCATCAGCCCTTCCCAGGTGGCGGGCGCGCAGATCTCCTCGAACGGTTCGCTCAGGCTCTACATCTTCTCACGCTAGGTTGCGCGCCAGGGCGGCAAGTTGGTCCGTGGCCCTGCCCCAGCCGTCGTGGAAGCCCATCTCCTCATGCCGGGCGCGGTCTTCCGCCGACCAGTGCCGCACCTGTGCGGTGTAGCGCGTGCCTCCGTCCTCATCAGCGAAGCTGATGACCGCCGTCATGAAAGGCTTGGCCGATGGCATCCACCCTTCGGTATAGGCATCGGTGAAGACGAGGCGCTCACCCGGCACGACCTCAAGATAAACGCCACGGTTGGGAAACTCCTCGCCGTCCGGGGCGCGGAAGATCATGTGGCTCGCACCGCCGGGCCGGACATCCACCTCGACAACCGGCGTGGTCCAGGGCCTCGGCGTGAACCACTGCTTGATCAGCTCCGGCTCCGTCCAGCAGCGCCACAGGGACTGGCGCGGCGCGTCAATGAAGCGCGTCAGGGTGAGTTCGTCCGTATCTTCAGTCATCGCTGGCTTGCTCCTCCAGGTTGACGCCGCCCCTTAGACAATCATGGCTCAGGAAATGCGCCGTGCAAGAGAATTGGCGGCTGACGGACAGTTGCTGGGTGTACGCTGGTCGAGGCGCTGAAGGATGCACCGCAACGCGGCTGGACCGTGGTGAGCATGATGGACGACTGGAAGACCGTGTTCTCCGCCCCCTGAGACGGGCTACATCACCCGGCCCATCGAGAAGCCCGTCGCCAGATACTTGCGCACGAAGATCAGGAGCAGGATGCCGGGCAGCAGCGCGAGCACGCTTGCCGCCGAGAGCAGTGCGATGTCACCCGCCAGCACGCCCGCCGCGCGCGTCATGATGCCGGCGATGGGCTTGGCATCGATGGTGGTGAGCGCATTGGCCAGCATGTATTCCGTCCAGGAGAACATGAAGCAGAAGAAGGCGGCGGCCGCGATGCCGGGCGCGATCTGCGGGATGAGGATGCGGAGGAGGAATGACGTGCGGCTGTGGCCATCGATCATGGCGCTCTCATCCATCTCGCGGGGGACGGCCGAGATGAAGCCTTCCAAGATCCAGATCGCCAAGGGCACATTAAAGAAGCAATGCGCGATTGCGACCGCGATATAGGTGTCGATCAGCGAGAGGTCCGAGAAGATCTGCACGAAGGGTGCAAGCAGGATAGCGGGCGAGAGCATCCTGAACATGAGAAGCGAAAAGAACAGCGCGCGGTGGCCGAAGAAATCATGCCGCGAAAAGGCATAGGCCGCAGGCAGGGCGACACCCACCGAGATCGCGACATTCATCACTG
>JBEILC010000267.1:0-3460 GCA_040379425.1 Hyphomicrobiales bacterium | reverse complement strand
TCACGGCATTCATCAACCAGTATCTCGCCTTGCCCTATCTACGAGGCCTGGGCTGGCACGTGCGCCAGATTGACGACGACGCTTTCGCGGCCGAGGCGTTGCGGCGCTGTCCATCGTTCTGGGCATTGAAAAAGCAAGCCGAGAGGGCCAGCGCAACTGTCGCCAAATGGGTTGGTAATCTCACGCTCGATCAAGCCTTCGATGACGTAAGGCAAGAACCCGAAAGTCTGATTGTGCAGCGGCAAAAGGGTCAGCACGGTGCTGATACAGATTGCGGTAAGGCTCTATCAAGACTCAAGGCCGGGATGGTTAAGAGCGGGATCTACCGCTATGACGACATGACCGCGCTCGCGTGGCGTGCGCTCCGTGAGAATCCGGGTCTGGCCGAGCGGCTTCGCGATCGGTTTCCGCTGGTCATTCTTGATGAGGCGCAGGACACGCATGGCGACCAGCTCCGGCTGCTCGAGCACGTGTTCAAGCAAGGCGGGGCGGCGTTCCAGCGTCTCGGGGACAGCAATCAGACGCTATACGAGGGCGATGGAACTGCACCGGCATATTGGACGCCGGGTGCCGACTGCATCCCTCTCGATACGAGCCGCCGGTTCGGCGGGGAGATCGCCAGTTTTGCAAGCCGACTGACTGCGCGCCAGGCTCAGACCATTGTTGGGCTGGGCTCACGGCCGGCGTCGCGGGTGATGTTCCTGTTCGATGAAGCTTCGATCGGTAGGGTGCTCGGAGCCTTCGCCGAAGAAGCGCGCGCGCTGTGGCGTGGCGATTGCAGCACGCGTGACGTTTGGGCGGTCGCCTCGCGCCACAATCTGGCCGGCAAGAAAGGGGCATGGCGGCCTAGAAGTCTCGTCGACTATCATCCCGCATATCGCAGTGAGGGCGGGTCCCGATCAAAGGCGAATCTCTTTTGCCGGCAACTTCAGAAGGCCGCAGTGCACTATGCCGCAGCACGCCCTCCCGCCGAGGTCAGCGAGATGCTCGCGGTGGGCATTTCCGGTTTAGCGCGCGCCCATGGGTGGAAAGCGGCTAATGATCGTCCGATAACCGCGCACAATGTGTGGGCGGCATTATCGCATCGCAAGCTCGTGTTACCGCGCGCTATTCGTCGGCTGCTGCGGGACCATGTGCTTGCCGGCGCTGCGGTGTGGGAAGAGGCGGCATGGCTGGAATTTATGGAAGCGTTGCTACCACTGTTCAGCACGGCTCCTCAGGGCTGCGAGGGCGAGATCACGAACTTTTGCACCTTTGTCGCCGAACAGAAGGCCGACCTTGCCGACCCCGATCGCCGCTTCACGAAACAGGTTCAATTCGACGATCTTACGTTACGGCTGGGGTCGATCCACTCGGTCAAGGGTAAGAGCGTCGATGGCATTCTCGTCCTTGAGAGCGAGATTTGGAAAGGCAATAGCGCGGACGAACAGTGCATCGATCTGGCTGCCGTGCTTCCACACGCGTTCGGCGTTGCCGAAGAGCTCTTTACGGGGGTAAGGCTCACCGCCGCGACAAACGTCTTCGTCGGCGTGACCCGGCCAAGGGAATTGCTTGGTCTTGCGCTGCGCAAATCCGAAGCAACGGCGCTGGTAGGACCCGCCACCGACCAAGGTTGGAAACTTGTCGACCTGGTCACGCAGGCGGCGAAGTTGAAGGAGTGAACGGGCCAGTGTCGATCTCGGGGTTGGGTGCGTCGACCAAGCTGATTGGTTTGACGAAGCACACGAAGCACGGCCACGTACCAAGCCCGGTCTCTCGGCATTTCGTGGCGCCGCCGGTCCAGTTGAGTCTATCTTTCAGCCCGATCGCTTTGGCGGCGGCGATTGCGAGGACGGCGACGACCTGGGATGATGCACCCGTCGTGCTACTCGACGGATTGCAGCAAAGCGCTTTGAGCGAATTGCAAACGTTGCTCCAGAATGGATCGGCATTTGCGCTCGAATCTCATTTCAAATTTCTTGCGGACACTGCCAGGTCTCAGTTTGCGGCTAAGGTAGGCGCTGGCATTGCTCACCTCTACATGGACGCCCTCGGCTACGCTTGGCGAGCGAACGCGGCATGTCTGTCCTCGTCGCTCGATCCCCATGCGGACTTTATTTACGAAGGTGGCAATGCGTCAGGCCACGGTGTCGTGCTCGCCGAGGCCCACGGTTCCTTCGCTAAAGATGCGAGCGCCGCCAAGATAGCGAATGCGGCGAAGAAAAAGTACGTGAAGCAGGTAAAGCCCTTTGTCGCGAAGCCATCGACATTCGGAAAAATAATCCACGGCTATTCGATTGCATTCGGATCAAAGCCGACGACTACAGGGAGCTTCCTGGCCGTATCGGAGACGCGGATCTCGAGGCCCCGAAAACAGGCCGCATCCGCTGGCGCCGTACAGGCGGACGAGGTACCGGAAGGGATGCCTTTGTCGATGGCGTTGGCAACGCATCGTTCGAACTTTCTGCTGGTTGGGGCACCAGATGTGACAAATTGGATTGACTGGATCCGCTTTCCAGATTCTGCTTCTCCGGAGCGGACCGATGTTCCGTTCCTTCGATTTGACTATGCAGATCGGACCTATCTGGTGGCGACGCCGTCGCTTTCGCGACTAGGAGGTCATCAGTGGTGGATCGAAGATTTCTTTGATCATCCCGTTTTCTGGCGCTTTTGGCGGCGTTCCCGGTTATCATCGTCGAGTCATCCTGGCTCTGATTTCAGCTGGTTCGCGATCGAGGAGCAGGCGGGGGTCAAATTCCTGAACGCACTGAGCAATTCAATCCGCGACCGTGGAGTCGGGCTTCCAGCGACGAAGGGGCTTCCAACCTTCGAACCAATAGGGTTTGCGCTATCGGCTGAAGGCCGTACTGCTGGAGCCGAGGCAGACGAGCGATACCATTACGCACTTTTCCGCGACGGCTTGGCCCTGTTGGGTAACCCATTCCGAGGACGGCCGCGTGATTTTGTTGTGTGGTCGCCAGATGGAGGAATACAGGACCGTTGATGCGCCACGGGCCATCTCGCAAGTTCCAGTGCGCTATTGGTTCGTGCCATTCCAACCTCTCAGAGCAACCGCCGTACTACTGTACCGACAGCGACTCACGGAGAAATTCTTGCTCACCATTATCCCGAGGCGTTTATGGTTAGTTGGAACAAACAAGTTATCCGTAAGGCGATGCAGCCAAACCGCTATGCCGTCACACCCTCTCCACCATCCTGAACCCCCTCGATGCGAGCGGCAGGCTGTCGCGGCTGATGGCGGCGTCTTCGCCGGGGGTGTTCATCGCTCCCCAAATGGCGCGGCGGTTGCGCTCGGCTATGGTGTCGGTGAGTTCCGCAATCCAAAGCGTGTCCCGCGCCGCGCCAAGGCGGCGCAGCATATCGCGGTGTTGATTGCGCGCCTCGCCGGTGGAAAGCGCTGGCAAGGTGAATGCTGCCATGCGCGGGTTCACGATGGCAGGCACAGGAAACTCTGCGCCAG
>JBEILC010000266.1:0-3465 GCA_040379425.1 Hyphomicrobiales bacterium | reverse complement strand
ACCCGGCTTCTTGCCGGCCTTGAGGAACTCGCCCTTGGCCCAGTCACCCATCATCTGCATGCCGCCCTTGCCCTCGATCACCATCGCCGAGGCGAGGTTCCAGTCGCGGCCCGAGAAGTTGTCGTCCACATAGCTCCTGAGCTTGGCCATGCGGTTGAACACCTCCACCATCTTGTCACCCGACAGCGCTGCGGGGTCGAGGTCGATCATCGAGGCCTTGTAGAAGTCCGCACCCATGGAGAGGACGACGGCGTCAAACACCGTCGCGTCCTGCCAGGCCTGGCCGCCATGCGCCAGCGGGGTGATGCCATTTGCCTTCATCTTGTCGAGCACGGCGACGAGCTCGTCCCAGCTCTCGGGCGCCTTGCCGCCGGCGGCATCAAGCGCTGCCTTGTTGATCCACACCCAGTTGGTGGAGTGGACGTTCACAGGCGCTGCGATCCACTTGCCATCATACTTGGAGAAGTTCTGGAGTGCCGTGGGGATCACAGCGTCCCAGCCCTCGGCGGTTGCCACCTCATTGAGGTCGCCCAGCACGCCCTGCTTGGCCCAGTCGGTGATGTCGAAGCCCAGCGCCTGCACGGCCGTGGGCGGATTGCCGGCGGTGACGCGGGCGCGGAGTGCGGTCATCGCCGCTTCGCCGCCGCCGCCTGCGACGGGCATGTCCTTCCAGGTGACGCCCTTGGATTCGAGATCCTTCTTGAGGACATCAAGAGCGGCCGCCTCGCCGCCGGACGTCCACCAGTGAAGCACTTCCACCTCATCGGCATGCGCCATGGCGGTGAGCCCTGCGAGGGCCGCTGTGGTCAGGAAAAACTTGCGCAGCATTGTGTATCCTCCCTGTGTTGCATCGATGCCGGATGTTGCCGGCGCGCGGGCACGTTAAGTAACCAGCTCGTTACACCTTATCGGGTTGCAGCGATGTGTGCAATGGCGATTTGTCGTCCTCTCCCGCCTGCGGGAGAGGAAGGGGCCTCGGCGCAGCCGGGGCAGGTGAGGGACCGCGAGTCCGGCGCCTGACACCCCCTCATCTCCCCGCTTCACGGGGACCTTCTTCTCACGCTGAAGGAGCGGGAGAAGACGTGCGGCCTAAAACTCTGGCGTGCGCTTGTTGCGGAAGGCGGCGACACCTGTCTTGAGGTCCTCGCTGCCCGACGCCAATCCACCGGCCAGCGCTTCGAGCGGGCGGCTGACCTCCTCGAATTCCGCGGAGTTGATCAGCATCTTGGTGGCCTGTGTGGCGAGCGGGCCGCGCTTCATGATCTTCTCGGCCATGGCGCGGGCGTTAGGAAGGCCCTGGCCCTTCGGCGCCAGCGCATCGACGAGACCCAGGCGAAGACCCTCCTCCGCCGTGAAGACCTCGCCCCACAGCGCCATGCGGCGGACGAGCTGCGCGCCGAAGCGGTTGACCGTGCGTTGCGTGCCAGACCAGCCCGGGATGATGCCGAGGCCAGTCTCCGGAGACCCGAGCTTCACATGCTCCTCCGCGACCCTGAAATCGGCGGTGGCGGCGAGTTCGAGGCCGCCGCCCAGCGTGTGGCCGTTCAAGGCCGCGATCAGCGGCTGGCGCAGACGTGCCAGCGCATCAAAGGCACGGTGGCCGTGGCGCACCCAGGCAAGGCCGAAGTCACTGGGGCTCAGCGCCGACCATGCCTCGATGTCCCCACCGGCACAGAATGACTTCTCCCCCTCGCCCGTGATGATGGCGGCACGAATGCTGCCATCTGCATCAATGATGTGCGCGGCGCGCTCCAGCGCCAGCACCATGCCGTAGTCGAGGGCGTTGAACTTTTCCGGCCGCGCGATGGTGACGGTGGCGAGATGCCCCTCAACCACGAGGCGGATGCGCGCGTCACCCGTCTCAGCCATCGAGCGCCATTCCCATCTTCGCCGGGGCGAACAACCGCTTGTCCATCTCCTTCAGCTTCGGCGAGACAATGAGCGGGAATTCCGACTGGTCGAGGATGTTGGACTGGATGTCCACGCCCGGCGCGATCTCCGTCACCACGATGCCTTCGGGCGTCAGCTTCATCACGCAGCGCTCGGTGACATAGGTGACGTCCTGGCCTTGCGCAACGCCCCGCTTGCCGGAGAAGGAGACCTGCTCCACCTCATTGACGAGCTTCCGCACCTTGCCTTCCTTCTCGATCCTGAGGCGGCCGTCAATGACCTCCATCTTGGCGCCAGCATTGAAGAAGCCCGAGTAGACGATCTTCTTGGCGCGCGCCGTGATGTCCACAAAGCCGCCCGCACCCGCCGTGACATGCGGCCTGACGCCAAGCTTCGAGACGTTGACGGAACCGTGCCTGTCAATCTGCAGGAAGGACAGGAGCGAGCAATCGAAGCCCGCCGCCTGGAAGTAAGTGAACTGATAGGCCGACGGCACGAAGGCCTCGGCATTGGACGCGCAGCCGAACTGGAATTCGAGCAGCGGCACGCCGCCCACTGCCCCCTGCTCGATCACCCAGGTCGCCTGGCCGTGGAGGCCTTCCTCGATGAAGATGCGCGGCACATTGGCGGAGACGCCGAAGCCGATGTTGACGGCCCAGCCTTTCCGCAGCTCCTGCGCGACGCGCCGCGCAATGGCCTTGCCCGTGCCGAACTCCATGAGCGAGAAGCTGGAGAGCGGCTTGAAGACTTCGCCCGAGATCGCAGGGTCATAGGGCGTCTGCGTCGTCTGCCACTGGTCCGGCGCCTCGACGATATAGTCGATGAGGATGCCGGGTACGCGCACCTGGTGGGGCTTGAGCGTCTCGTTCTCCACGATGGAGCGTACCTGCGCGATGACGATGCCGCCATTGTTGTGGGCGGCGAGTGCAAGTTCCATGGCGCCCAGATAGGCGCCTTCCTGCTCGAAGCTCATGTTGCCGCGCTCATCGCAGGCACTGGCGCGGATGATGGCGACGCTCGGCACGATGGCGGGGAAGTAGAGCCACTCCTGCCCGTCGAATTCGATCTTGCGGACGATGGGCTGTTCGGCCGCCTTCTGGTTCATGGCGCAGCCTTCGCGGTCCGGGTCTACGAAGGTGTCGAGGCCGACCTTGGTGATGACGCCGGGGCGCTTGGCGGCGGCCTCACGCATCATGTCGAAGATGATGCCGGAGGGGACATTGTAGGCGGGCATCATGTTGGCCCCGAGCATCTGCCAGATCATCGGCGGCTCGGAGGTTGACGGGCCTGAAGGATAGGACCCGCCGATGATGCGGCCGATGAGGCCGGGCCTGGCGATGTTCTCCACACCCTTGATGCCGAACATGTCTCCCGCCGCGATGGGGTGGATCATGGTGAGATCGCGCGGGTGGCTGTCATGGTCGAAGCGCTCGCCCAGCGCTTTCAGCACCGCATCCGGGCAGTTGAGGCCCGATGAGGAGTTGACGGCGACGGTGGCGCCATCGGGAATGGCGCGGACAGCTTCAGCGGCGGTGACGATCTTCGGCATGGTCTACCTGTTACCGCGGAGCATGT
>JBEILC010000265.1:0-3487 GCA_040379425.1 Hyphomicrobiales bacterium | reverse complement strand
TTGGGGTTGAGGAACCGCTTTGCAGGCGTGCCCGTGAACCCTTCCTTGAACTCGACACTCGCCACCATGGTGGACTTCTTGGCAGGCTTAACCGCCAGAGCGTTGAGCGTGTAGGGCGTAGGACGGTCGAAGACGCGCTTCATCACGCTGATCTCTTCGGCCTTGATGTCCTTGGCCGTCAGCGTCATGGCGAGCACGGTGGCGAAGGGCAGCTGCTTTTTCTGGACATCATCCAGCCAGCGCGAGACTTCCACCACATTCGACCGGATATCGAACTGCATTACATGGTACGCCCCCAAAAGCGTTGCGCCCGGGAGGTGGTTCCCCCCGAGCGCAATGCAAACAACATGGCTCCTTCTGTCAATGATTCTGCCCGAACTGTCAATAGCCCCTGGACACCACCTTCCACTTTTTGAACGTCATCTCGACCATGCGGTCCATCATGGCTTCGAACAGGGCGAGGAAGTCCGCATGCGCCTTCACCTGCTGGGGCGTGCAGCCCTCGAACCGCACCACGCATGCGATGGGATTGTCCCGGCGCCCGAACGTGTCCCACATGAACAGGGGCTTTCCCCTGTCGTCACGCGCCGGCCCGACGACGCGCAGCGGGCGGAGCTGCTCGAGGCGTGGCGGCGGAGACTTCCGCTCGGCATAGACGGCCACCATGTTCCGCCAGGCCGGCCACTGGTCGAACCACCGCGCCACCAGCCCGTCGATCTGGACCGCATCCTCATGCACATCGAGCAGCCCGTTGATCGATCCGCGCCCGATCCCCGTCTCACCGACCCGCATCATGCGCAAACCGTTGGAGCAATACTGCACGGGCTCACCGCCGCAATGCGTGGCCGCCCGCACATGCTCATCGGCATAGGCCCACACAAGAGCCTTCCAGGCCGTCGTTTCTCTTCTGAAATCATTTACGGGAGGATGAAAACCTTTTACGGGAGGGTAACGGGAGGGTAACGGGAGGGTAATCATATCTGAATTCTCCATGATATCAAAACGATAGAAGGGAACGGGAAGCACGGGAGGCAAAAAGGGGGTTAGAGCTCATGGGATTTTTTTCTATGAGCTGCAATCCCCGATTACCCTCCCGTGCCTCCCGTGCCTCCCGTTGCCTTTCTTTTCAAAGGCTTGGAAACGGGAGGCAAAAATCCGCTGCCTCCCGCGGGAGGCAGCGGCTCACTTTTCACCGTGATCATCGCCATAATCCTGCCCTGAGAAGGCCTCCGGCGTCTTCGTCAGCATGATGTGCCGGTAGAACATGCCGCTGTTCTTGATGCGCTGGACGCCATGGTCCTGCAGCCCGCGTGCGAAACCCTTGTTACCCCAAGGCCTGTCGCCATAGCCCTTGGCCCATGCGCAGTAAAGGCGATACATGTCCGCCCCCGCCACGCGCTGTTCCTCATGCGGCTTGTCCGCAGGCGGCGGATCACATCGCATGGTGCACTCGTTGAGGAAGCGCCCGATCGGGTCGCTGTCATCGCGATATTCGGCCGTGGCGGCCAACACCTCATGGGGCGGCACCAGGCCATTGTCGAGATAGTCCCGCAGCCCATCGAGGAGCCGGTTCAAGATGCCGGAGGCCTCGCCCTGCAGCTTCGCAGGCAGGGCCGGGTCGCGTTCCTCGGCGGGGATCATCACCGTCCATGGCACCAGCAGGATGCGCGCCCAGATGCCCTCATCCGTGCCGCGCACCTCAGGGCGGTAGTTGCCCTGCATGGTCAGCTTGAAGGCCGGGCGGAACTCGAAGAAGTCGCGGTTCAGGTGCCGCGCCCGCAGCGGCTCGCCGCCGGTCACGAGCTTGATGAGGGATTCCGCGAGCTTTGCCCCCTTCTCCGGCTCGGAGGTGCGCAGGCAGCGGATGCCCGGCAGCGCCGCGATGTCGGGTGAAGCCTCGCCGCCGCGGCGGGACCGCCCCTGGTCGAGGAAGCTTTCGATGGGAATGGTCTGGGAATAATCGCCCATCACATGCGCCCAGGCATCGACCAGCGTGGATTTGCCGTTGCGACCGGTGCCATACCAGAAGGCGAGCCGCGCCACCTGCAGCGCGGTGAGCGAGAGACCACCCCAGGCATGCAGATGCCGCCGCATCGCCTCGTCCGGCTGCACGCGGGCGAGAAAGCGGTCATAGATCGGGCTTTGCGCATCAGGCAGGTAATCGACGGGCGCCAGCTTCGTCATCAGGTCTTCGCGCCGGTGCGTGTGAAACGTCACATAGTCCCCGGCATCTCGCTTGGCGAAGCGCAGCGTGCCATTGGCCACGTTGAGCGCCATCGGGTCCGCATCGAAGGTTTCGGAGCGGGCCGAAAGATAGGATTGCGCCAGCCGCGCCACGGCCGCGATATGCGCCGCACTCTGGGAAGCGAGGCACCAGCCCCGGAGCTTGTCGGACAGCATCACCCGCTTCGCCGGATCGATCAGCACGTCATGCCGCGTGCCGGCCAGCGCATCGGCCTCATTCATGATCTCGCGGATGGTGGCGTGCACGGCCTTGGCCATGATGGAATCCGCCTCGGAGGTATTCCACCGCTTGCCGTCCCAGGCGAGCCACCCCCACTCCGGCACGAAGAAGAAGTCCTTGCCTAACCGCTTGACGAAGCGCTCGGCATTGCCCAGGTCCGTGCGCGGCAGCTTGGCGCAGGCAAGATCGATGCTCCACTCGAAATCGCCGCCCCCCGCACCCCCGTGGCGGTCATCGGGCGGCAGATCATCCCGTGCGGGAGGTTCAGTCCCGCGAGACCCTTCAGAGGGTGCGGGACCGGCGGCGAGCGGCTGGGCCGCGTCGATCGACGACACGATGCGCAGATATGGCTCCCGTGGCTCGCTCACGCAGCCCCCCGCAGCATGTCGTTGAAGTCAGCGCCCCGGTCCGCCCAGGCGGCGCGGATGGTGCGGCCGGCGGAGGTCCAGCGGGCGGCGAAGCGGCTCAGCACATGGGCCGTGGTGGCGCGGTCACTGTCGCCGTCGCCCAGCAGCAGGATGTCCGTCACATGCGCCGGTGGCGCCACGCAGTTGACGTCATCGAGGAGCGGCTCGGGACCGGGGATCATCTTTGGCCGCACGCGCCCGGCGCTGTCGGTGATCGTCTCCTCCGGGTGGCGCAGGCTCACAGCCGCGCGGCCGCCGATGTTGCCCAAGTTGACGGACGACCAGAACATCCACGCCGAGACGTCATGCCGGCCGGACGCCGCCATCGCCTCGCGCACGGAATAGACCGTCTCGATTCCCTCGCCCAGCACCAGCCCCGGCGCATCGCCGCGCCCGCCCAGCATGATGTGCCCGCCCTTCTGCGAGCCCCTGACCTTCTTGGCGTCGAGCAGCTCGCCCGTCGAAGGGTGCATGATCCGCGCCTTGCCGGACCGCGTGGCGAGATCCGCGTCGATCCATGTGCAGTGGCAGCCGATGAAGGCCCCGTCCCGCCCCTGGATGGCGGCGATCATGGCGGGCCCGCTGTGCACCACGGCCCATGTGCCGTTGACCTGGT
>JBEILC010000264.1:0-3539 GCA_040379425.1 Hyphomicrobiales bacterium | reverse complement strand
GGCAACGCTCACGGCCTGCTTGGGGTCGCAGGCGTCGTCGCCGATCTCGAGGACCAGCTTCTCGCCGAGGATGCCGCCGGCCTTGTTGATGTCCTCAACGGCCTTCTTGGCGCCCTGGCTGTACTGCTCGCCGAGAGCGGCGAGCTGGCCGGTGATCGGGCCCACGGTGGCGACCGAGATGTCGGCCAGCGCGGTACCGGCGCTGAGCAAAGCCGCGAAGCCAAGGGCCACGCCGCTCATCAGGTATTTCTTCATTCACGTTCTCCCTAAGTTTACAAACGTTATGTGACATGACGAACCTGCCTCGCGGCAGGAACTTTGCTATGCGGACCTCTGGTCCCGGTGCCCGCGGGGGGCAGGGAACTGGCGATCCTTGAACCCTTCCTAGCACCACTCTTGCAAGCTCCAAAATGTGAAATTCTCAAGAGTTTTCAGTTCTCAGCCCCGGCTGCGCCAGCCCCAGAGCCCGTCCGGCTCATAGAGCCACGGGTACTGCCGCACCATCTTCTGGGCCATGGTTATGCGGTATCCCAGGAAGCAGGCCACCGACAGCACAAAGAAGTCCGTCACGAAGTAGTGCAGCGAGGTCAGCTTCGCCTCGAACAGCGCGAAATGCAGGAAGCGCAGGCCCATGGTGAGCGGCGCCATGGCAAGCAGCGGCATCCAGATCGGGCGCCATTTCATGGCAAGGCCGCGGCCCGCCAGGAAGGCAGCGCCGCCCCCGAAAAACACCGTCATGATCAGGAAAATCCAGATGCTGTCCTCGACGAAGAGCGACATGTCAGTGTCCTCCTTCCAGATAGGCTGCGCGCACTTCGGGCTTGGCCAGCAGCTCCCGGCCGGTGCCCGACATGGTGATGTTGCCATTCACCATGACATAGGCGCGATGGGCAAGTTTCAGGGCGTGGAACGCGTTCTGCTCGACGAGGAAGACGGTGAGGCCCTCGGTGCGGTTCAGTTCCTTGATGGCCTCGAAGATCTGCTTCACGATGAGGGGCGCCAGACCCAGCGACGGCTCGTCCAGAAGCAGGAGGCGCGGGCGTGACATGAGGGCCCGCGCGATCGCCAGCATCTGCTGCTCGCCGCCGGACAGCGTGCCGCCGCGCTGGCCCTGGCGCTTCTCGAGGATGGGGAACATCTTGAAGGCGCGCGCCAGGTCGTCATCGAAATACTTCGGGTCGCTCACCGTGGCGCCCATCTGCAGGTTCTCAAGCACCGTCATGCGCGGGAAGATGCGCCGTCCCTCGGGCGACTGGGAGATGCCGAGCTGGGCAATCTTGTGGACCTCCATCCTGGTGATGTCATGCCCGTCGAAATGAATGGAGCCCGCGCGCGCGGCGTGCCGCAAATGGTCATCATCAGGGTGGATTTGCCAGCGCCATTGGAGCCGATGAGGGTCACGATCTCACCGGCATTGACATCCATGTCGATGCCCTTCAGCGCCTGGATCTTGCCGTAGAAGGTCTGGACGCCCCGGACCTTGAGCAGGGGCTCACTCATGGCTGCTCTCCCAGCGCCTCAGCGACCGCGGCGGCCGCAACCTCGTCTTCCTCCTCGTCCTCGACACCCAGATAGGCGCGGATGACGGCGGGGTCCGACTTCACATGGGCCGGGGTGCCGTCCGAGATCTTCTGGCCGTAGTCGAGAACCACGATGTGGTCCGAAATGCCCATGACAACGCTCATGTCATGCTCGATCAGCAGGATCGAGATGCCGTTCTCGGAGCGGATCGTCCGGAGCAGCTTGTTGAGTTCCTCGGATTCGCGCGGGTTGAGGCCCGCCGCCGGCTCGTCGAGGCAGAGGAGGCGGGGCCCGGTGCACATGGCACGCGCGATCTCGAGGCGGCGCTGGTCGCCATAGGGCAGGTCGCCCGCGGGGTCGTCGGCGCGGTCGATGAGCCTCACCTTCTCCAGCCAGGATTTGGCGAGTTCGATCGCATCCTTTTCGGCGCGGCGGAAGTGGCCGCTGCCAAGCACGCCGCCGATCGTGTAGCCTGAGGCCACCATCAGCTTGTTGTGCTGGGCGACCATCAGGTTCTCAAGCACGGTCATGCCGGAAAACAGCCTGATGTTCTGGAAGGTGCGCGCCACGCGGGCGACCTGGGCGATGCGGAAGTCGTCCATCCGCTCGAGCAGGTGTTCCTTGCCGTTCTCCTCGCGGAGCAGGATGCGCCCCTCGGTCGGCTTGTAGAAACCGGTGATGCAGTTGAACACCGTGGTCTTGCCGGCCCCGTTGGGTCCGATGATCGCGGTAATCTCGCGTGGGTTCGCCTCGAAGGAGAGGTCCGAGACGGCGGTGAGGCCGCCGAAACGCATCGACAGGTGCTCCACCGAGAGCACCGGGGTTTTCGCTGCCGTTGCCATCAGCCGTGTCCTTCCTTCACGAGGTCGCCGGAGACCGCCTTCCTCTCCTTCAGGAATACGGTGGGCTGCCGTCGCGTCACGAAACCTCGTGGCCTGAAGCGCATCATCAGCACCATGGCGAGGCCCACAGCCAGCATGCGGAAGTGCACCAGATCGGTGCCCTCGGGCATGTATTGCTGGAAGAATGTCAGTTCGCGGAAGAGTTCGAAGGAACCCATGATCGCGATTGCCGCGAAGACGATGCCAATCTGTGAGCCGAGGCCCCCCAGCACCACGATGGCGAGGATGATCGCGGATTCGATGAACACGAAGCTTTCGGGCGAGACGAAGCCCTGGCGGGTAGCGAAGAAGCAGCCCGCGAAGCCGCCGAACATGGCGCCGATGGCGAAGGCCGTGAGCTTGGTGTTCGTCGTGTTGATGCCGAGCGAGCGGCAGGCAATCTCGTCCTCGCGCAGCGCTTCCCAGGCCCGCCCGATGGGCAGGCGGCGCAGGCGGTTGGTCACGAAATAGGTGAGCAGCGCCAGCGCCAGGATCACGTAGTAGAGGAAGATGAAATAGTAGATGCGGTCATGCTCGATGCCGAAGAAGGCGGCGAAGCCGTCCTCATTCGCGGTGAAGGGCAGGCCGAAGAAGGTGGCCTTGGGCACCGTGATGCCCTGCGGGCCGTTGGTGAAGTCGAACCAGTTGATGAGCACGAGGCGGATGATTTCGCCGAAGGCCAGCGTCACGATGGCGAGATAGTCTCCTCGCAATCTGAGGACGGGGAAGCCCAGGATCACCCCCCAGAGGGCGGCGAGCAGTCCCGCCAGCGGGAGCGTAATGTAGAAGGCCCAGGGCACCACGCCATCGCCGAACCAATATGGAAAATAGATGGTCGAGAGCAGGGCATAGGCATAGGCGCCGACCGCGTAGAAGGCGACATAGCCGAGGTCGAGGAGGCCCGCGAGGCCGACCACGATGTTCAGCCCCCAGGCCAGCATGATGTAGGTGAGAATGTAGATCGCAAGGTCGATCGGCCGGCGCTCGCCCCAGAAGATGATGGGGAACAGCACGGCGAAGGCCACCAGTGCGGGGAACACCCAGGGGCCGATGCGGTCCGAGAGGCTGACGCGCGCCTTGCCGCCCGGCTTGGCCGCGACGATCGGCTTCGGCGCCCGGTTCCACACGAAGAGGTGC
>JBEILC010000263.1:0-3543 GCA_040379425.1 Hyphomicrobiales bacterium | reverse complement strand
TGTGCGGTGAGCGGCCAATAGAGTTCGGGTGCGGGGTGATAGTGATCGCGGTAATGGCGATGGGGCCCCAGCATGAGCAAGCCCAGCAGGACGTCATCGCCCGGGAAGAAACCATCGGGGCCGATGATCTCGGCCCAGCCGTAATTGGCGGAGAAGCCTTCGCCCAGCACATCATCCGTGTAGGAGGATGACTGCCGCCACATGAGCGCATCCTCGATGGCGGCGATGGCCGCGGCAAGGTCCGGGTCAAGCATCAGCACCTCTCCGATGGCTTGCGGCAGATGCGTGAGGACTGGAAAGCCCGCAGGTTCCGGCTCCCGGAAGGAGGCCCCGGCGAGATCCTGTTCGGACAGCCGGGACAACACTTCAGCCACGCCATCACCATTGCGGGCCGCAAGCCCGAGTTCGATTGCGCGAACTAGCCAGCGCGCCGTCTCAAAAAGATCCTGATTCATGCGATGCGCTTCTATCAGGTCTCTTTGCGTCAGGCGAGATTAAGGAAGCGTTCGGCCAATATCACGAGATCGTCGTCCGAGGGATAGCGCACCGTCGATTTCCGCATGGGCTTGTTAGCCGGCATGGCCATGTGCTGGGCGAGGAGCTTCGGCTCCACATGGTCCAGCCCATCGCCCGCAAGCGAGACCTTGATGCCGGTGGCCCGTACCAGCCTGTCATAGGCGCGGACAGGATCATCCGCCCCCATCGCCTTCGCCACTCGCGCAAAGGCCTCACGGTTTCCCTCCACCACCCAGCCCATGGTGGCGAGCATCGCCAGCCCCGTGGCGCGGCCATGCGCAATGGGAGCGAGGTCCGCCACCGCATGGGAGATGTTGTGCGCCATGGCGGTTCCACAGTTATCGATACCGATACCGCCATAGCAGGAGGCGAGCAGCATGGCCCCGCGCGCGGCGATGTCATGGGGATGCTTCACCGCGCGCTCGAGATTGTCGGTGATCAGGCTGATGGCCTTGAGGCAATAGAGGTCATTGCCGTCGTTCCGCTGCTTGTTGGTCGCGGCCTCGATGGCATGGACCATCGCATCAAGCCCGGTCGCCGCTGTGACATGCGGGGGAACCGCGACAGTGAGTTCCGGGTCCAGCACCGCCACATCGGGCTTCAACTCCTCGCCCCAGGCCCAGACCTTGACCTTCGCCTTGTCAGCAAAAACCGACACGCGCGTGACCTCGGAGCCGGTGCCCGCCGTTGTCGGTATGGCGATGATGGGAAGCCGATTCTGCGGCAGCGGCGTGGCGCAGAGCGCATAGGCCGAGGCGGCGAGGCCTGAGACCGCACAGCAGGCCGCGAGCTTCGCCGTATCGAGTGCCGAGCCGCCGCCGAGGCCGATCACCAGACGGGCCGCCGTGCGCCGCGCCAGTTCCGCCGCGGCGTCCACATCCTGCTCGCGGGGTTCGCCCGCGAAGCCGTCATAGACGAGTGTCTCGACCCCGGCCTTCTCGAGAAGCTCCAGCGCCAGACCGGTGATGCCGAGAGACTTCAGCACGGGGTCCGCCACCAACAGGATCACCGCGCCGCGGCCTGCCAGGGTCTTGGCCTTGTCCGCGATGTCGGCAAGGCGCCCTGGCCCGAAGAGGATTTCCGGAACCGGGCTGAGCGTGAAGGATGTCATGTGATGCCTGGCCCGGTGATCTCGCGCAGCAGCTTGCGGTAGATCGCTTCCGCGTAGTCGTCATAATCCTTGGCTGGCATGACGAAATAGCCCATTCCACCCGCCACGTTGTTCTCGAAGTAGCTGTCGAGTTTGGGCCACTCGTTGAGGATGGTGAGGCCGTTGATGGTGATGCCCTGCGCCACCAGCCTGTCCCGCAAGGGAGACACCGGCGGACCGCTGTTGTTGCGCCCATCAGTTGACACATCGATCACCTGCCGCTCGGCGGAGGGTGCGGCGGCGAAGAGCGGCGCCGAGAAGGCGAGTGCCGCGGAAATCGACGTGCCCCCCTCGGTGAGCTGGCGGGGCATGGCGACGAGCACCTTGCCCAGCTCATCTGCGTCGTCTGCGCCCGAGATGATGGTCCAGGGCAGAGTCACGATCTGGTTGCGGTCATCCGACCATTGCACGACGGCGACCGCGATTCTCTGGCGTGCGCCGCTGGCGATGGCCTTCTTCACCTCCTCGCGCTGGAAGGCGCGGCCCATGCCCTCCATCTGCAGCGCAAATTCGCGGCTGTCGACACTGAAGGAACAGTCGATCGCAAGGATGAGTGCCAGATCGACTTCGGGGTCATCAGCGCGGCCCGCGGGCACCAGCAATATCAGCGCAAGTGACACGAAAAGGCCGGCAAGCCAGCAGGCGATGGTGTTAAGCCCGCGCCTGGCTGCCATGGCCTATCTCACTGCCGGAACTCGGCGAAGTCGAGGGCGCGGCAATCGGAGGCCCTCCAGCCGACCGTCACCTCGCGGCCCTCGGTCACCTGATCCGCCCCGCCCTTGTTCGGAACCTTGACGATGAAGTCGTCATGGCCCGCGACCTCGAGCCGGGCGCGGATGTGGTCGCCCAGATAGATCAACTCCGCGATGCGGCCGTTGAGGATCACATCGGCGTTGCGCTGTGCCGGATTGATCTCGATCCGCTCCGGCCGGATCGACAGCAGCGTGCGGCCACCCTTCTCCTTGGCATTGACGGCGAGCGCCTTCACATATTCACCGGTCTCGAGCTTGACGGTCGCGACATCGTCCGCACCGATCTCGGCCACTGTGCCCTTCAGCTTGTTATTCTCGCCGATGAACTGCGCCACGAATGAATTCTCAGGGCGCTCATAGAGATCCGCCGGGGTTGAGAGCTGCTGCACGATGCCGTCATTGAACACCGCGATGCGGTTGGACATGGTGAGGGCTTCGGACTGGTCATGCGTAACGTAGACGACGGTGACGCCAAGCCGCTCATGGATATGCTTGATCTCATATTGCATCTGCTCGCGCAGTTGCTTGTCGAGCGCGCCAAGCGGCTCATCCATCAGAACGAGGTCAGGTTCGAAGACGAGGGCGCGGGCCACCGCGATGCGCTGCTGCTGGCCGCCCGAAAGCTGGGCCGGGCGGCGGTTGCCCATCTGCGGCAGCTCCACCATCTTGAGGACCTTGGCGACCCGCTCCGCGATCTCGGCCTTGCCGACGCCACGCACCTCGAGCGGGAAGGCGAGGTTCTCGTTGATCGTCATGTGCGGGAACAGCGCATAGTTCTGGAACACCATGCCGATGCCGCGCTTGTGCGGCGGCACGTTGTTGATGGGCTGGTCCTTCAGGAAGATTTCGCCATGGGTGGCGGGCTCGAAGCCCGCCAGCATCATCAGCGTCGTGGTCTTGCCGGAGCCCGACGGCCCGAGCATGGTCAGGAACTCGCCCTTGGCAATGTCCAGGTTGAGGTTCTTCACGACGAGCGTCTCGCCGTCATAGCTCTTCTGCACGTTGGCAAAGCGTACCATCGGTTCGCCCGCGGCCACGTCCTTGTTCATACCCCTGTTTCCTCGCCTGTACTGCTTGAGGGCTGCTTGAGAAAAGATCATAGGGCGGGATCGGAGGGATGCAAGT
>JBEILC010000262.1:0-3558 GCA_040379425.1 Hyphomicrobiales bacterium | reverse complement strand
ATGGGCATGGGCATGGGCCGCAGCATGGGACGCGGGATGATGTTCGACGAGTGATCCGTACTTCAACTTTCAACTGCAGCACGGTGAATTCCAACTGGCGAAAGTGACTGCGGCAATGGCGGGCCGCTGGTGACGCCCGCAAAATGAGCAGCATGATAGAAAAGTGACTCTTCCGGTACGCTCACGGAGGGCGCAACTGGTCAATCCACTTAATGTTTGACTTTGTTTGCCTTTCTCTGTTTTGATATTTCTGTTGCCTTGACCGGCACCAGCTACACTCAGACAAGAAGAGAGACACTGTTTTGGCTACAGGCAAAGTGAAGTGGTTCAACGATCAGAAGGGTTACGGGTTCATTCAGCCGGATGATGGCAGCAAGGATGTGTTCGTGCACATCAGCGCCGTCGAGCGTGCTGGCATGCGTTCCCTTTCCGAGAACCAGGCGGTTTCCTACGAACTGACCACTGATCGGAAGAGCGGAAAGCAATCGGCTGACCAGTTGCGCGCAATCTGAGCGCGCGGCGAAGAAGGCAAAGAGGCCGATTGCCGTGAGGTCTGTGAAGCCGGCCGAGGTCATTGCAAGGGAACTCGGCTTCTCCAAATCTTGCGTCTACGCTCTCAAGCGCAAGGCCTGAGCGCATGACCCGATCGATCCAGCCGCGCCTGCGGCCAGCCCCGTTCCCATCACGCGCTCCCGAAACGGAGCGCGTGTTCTGTTCCAGGGGAGCAGCGCCTCCATTCGCCAAAATCCGTGGGTCTCGCACGGTCAACCCGGTATTATTGCGTCAGGGAGCGCTATCCGCTATCCACCCTGCTGGGGTGGCAAGGTGGCCTGCCGTAACACATCATGCAACATCAACGCGCAGGCTCTGCGTTCTCATGCAGATTGCCGGTCCGTTGGTCAGGAGTTGGCTTTGGGAAAGAAGAAGGAAAAGACGGTCGAGGGCTTTGTCATGTTCGACGTCCTCTATGCGGACGGCACGAAGAGCTCGAGGCGGAAAGTGCCGGCTGCCTTGATCGCCGAGAAGGGCGAAGACCATGCCCTTACCGCCATCATGGACCAGGACCGCAAGATCATGGAGATGTCCGGGAACGACCGTGGGCCAATCGCGTCAGTTCTGCGCTCGCAATGAAGCAGGATTCAGGGCGCTGAAGGGGACCATCATCCTCCGCTCCTGATCCCAGAGCGTCAGCCATACGGCGCCCAGGCTTTCCTTGAGGGTGATACGTCCGATATCCCGGATCTCGGGATGGTCCGCGAGAACTTCGGAAAGCCTGTAAAACGGAATGCGGCTCGAGAGGTGATGCACATGGTGCACGCCAATGTATACCGTGAGCCACATCAGAGCCTTCGGAAGATCATAGAAGGAACTGCCATGTGGGGCAGAATCGGAATGTGTCCATTGGCCTTCATGCTCCCAATACGTGCCCTCGAACTGATGCTGGATGTAGAAGAGCCAGACCCCGATGGCTGATCCAAGGATCACCACCGGGACATGCACCAGAAGGAAGGTGGACGGGCCCGTGAGCCAGACGAGGCCCGCAACAACCGCCATGACCACCAGATTGGTCGACTGCGTACTGACCCACGGCATAATGCCCTTGCGCATCGCTCCAAGCGGAAGGCGATTCTGAAGAAGGAAGAGATAGGCTGGCCCAATGCCGAACATCACCAGGGGATGCCGGTAGAGCCGGTAGCGCAGCCGGCCCCATCTGTTCCTCGCGAGGTATTCGTCAACGGTCAACGTATCGATGTCGCCGATGCCGCGGCGGTCCAGATTGCCGGAACCGGCATGGTGGAGGGCGTGAGAGTGCCGCCAGAAATCATATGGGGTGAGCGTCATCACACCAAGGACCCGTCCGGTCCAATCGTTCGTCCTGCGCGAGGCGAAGAACGCGCCGTGACCGCAATCATGCTGGATCATGAAAAGGCGCACCAGCAAGGCGGCCGCCGGGGGAGCGAGGATAAGTGACAGCAACAGGCTGGCTTCGGACAGAGCCCACATCAGGAACCAGGTGGCCGCCAGCGGGACCACCGTCACCGCGAGTTCAAGCATTGCTCGCCGGTCATTGGGCGTCTTGTATGCGCCGAGCCGGCCAGCCCAGCTCGAGATGTTCTCGTCAGCCGTGATGAGACGAAGAGACAAGCAAACGGGCTTGCAGGCGCGACGCGCGGTCGATGTTTGGTTTGCAGTTCTGCTGTTGACTCATGGGACGCTCTCTGTTGTCGGGGGCACTTAAGACAAGGGCTGGGCTGCTCCCAACGTCAACTTTTACTTCTGCGGGCGGGGGAGGAGATGAGCGCGGCGGAATGCGCCGCTGGGGATATAGGGACTTCGGCGCCGGATTGTAATGGCTGAAGTGATCCTTCGGCGTTTCTTTGGAGGTGGGGAGCCTTTTTCCAAGGCAAGTCATCCATGGCGGGGCGGGAGAGGAAAGAACACAACGGACCTGCAGCCCAGAGCGCCCTGGTTCCGGCTCTTGCGTGGCAACGGCCCATCGGTAATCTTCAGGAGGTCACGGGCCTTGCCCGGGACAATGCCGAAAGGGACCAAGGATGGCGAGAAAGAAACTTCTGCTGGTGGGCGAGAGCTGGGTCAGTGCATCAAGTCACTTCAAGGGATGGGACACGTTCTCGAGCATCACCTTCCACCTGGGTGCTGAGCCACTGGTTCAGGCGCTGCAGGACAGCACCTTCGATCTGACCTACATGAAGGCGCATGATGCGGCGAAGGATTTTCCCACGACCCTCGATGAGCTCCGCCAGTACGACGCCATTCTTCTCTCGGACATCGGTTCGAACACGCTGCTGCTTCACCCGGACGTGTGGCTCAACGGCAAGACGGTGCCGAACCGTCTGAAGCTGATCCGGGACTACTGCGCAGAGGGCGGAGGCCTGATGATGATCGGCGGCTACTATTCCTTCCAGGGAATCGACGGCAAGGCGCGCTGGCACAAGACGGCCGTCGAGGCGGCACTGCCCGTCACCTGCCTTGCCTATGACGACCGCTACGAAGCGCCCGAAGGCATTACCGCGGAAATCCTGCGGCCAGGGCACCCCATCGTCGCGGGCCTCGATGAGACATGGCCGGCCCTGCTGGGCATGAATGAAGTCGCCGCCAAGACAGGTGCAGGCGTCGAGGTCATCGCACAGGCGCAGACGGACAATGGCCCTCTGCCCCTGCTGGTCGCGGGCAGCCATGGCAAGGGCAGGACACTCGCCTGGACATCCGACATCGGGCCGCACTGGCTGCCGTCCAGCTTCCTGGCCTGGCACGGCTACCGCAAACTCTGGCTGCAGGCCTTCACCTGGCTGACCGACAGAAGCCGCTGACAGAGCGGGGCCGCCCGCGCAACGCCTAGAAATATTGCAATTTTGCCATGAACTGCCGGAAACTTGGGCCACGCATTTGGCCCAGGTGTGCGGATGTGGAGGCGGCACGTTTTCGAAATCAAGGCCTGAGAGTCTGTCCGGAGAGATCATACCGGATTGCATAGCTTTCTCAGCATGAGCCTGATTGATGCGAGACGCAGGAAGGCGCGCGCCCTGCGATTGAGGT
>JBEILC010000261.1:0-3585 GCA_040379425.1 Hyphomicrobiales bacterium | reverse complement strand
GCTGAAACGGGCTATATCTTCGCCTGGGGCATCTTTGCGGCTGGTGTGGCGCAATTCGCGCTGCTGGCCTTTGCCTGCCGCCGCGCCGGCATGCCGCTGGTGCCGCGCTGGCCAAGGCTGACACCGGATGTGAAGCGCGTCATCACGCTCTCCGTTCCGGGAATCGTGTCAGGCGGGGTAATGCAGATCAATCTCCTGGTCGCCACCATGATCGCCACCACGTTCGATGGTGCCGTGGCCTATCTCTACTACGCCGACCGGCTGTACCAGCTTCCGCTGGGCGTCATCGGCGTGGCGATCGGCGTTGTCCTGCTGCCGGATCTGTCGCGCAAGCTCCGGGCCGGAAACGAAGCAGGCGCCCTCGTCAGCCAGAACCGGGCCCTCGAACTCTCGATGTTCCTCACGCTGCCGGCGGCCATCGCGCTGATGGCGATCCCCGCACCGATCATCCACACCGTGTTCGAACATGGCGCCTTCACCCGCGCCGATACGCTGGCTGTTGCCCCAACGGTGCTGGCCTTCGCGATCGGCCTGCCGGCTTTTTCGCTCTCGAAGGTGTTCCAGCCGGGGTTTTACGCCCGCGAGGACACCCGGACGCCGATGCGCTTCGCCATCATCTCGGTCATCGTGAATGTCGTGGCGAGCCTCATCCTGTCCCGCTGGCTCGGGCATTTGGGGATCGCGCTGGCGACGTCGCTGGCGGCATGGGTCAATGCGGCCCTGCTGGGCGTCACCCTGAGCCGCCGCGGGCTGTTCACGCTGGATGAGAGATCACGCCAGCGCATGCCCCGCATGGTCTGCTCGGCCCTCCTGATGGGGGGCCTGCTGCTGGGCGGTGCATGGCTGCTGCAGGCCAATTACGCCGAGCAAGCGGGCTTCCTGGCAGCCGCCTGGGGGCTGCTACTGCTCGTCACAGGTGGCGCTTTGAGCTATTTTGCCGTTGCGCACCTGTCCGGCGCCATGCGACTTGGCGAAATCAAAGCCATGCTGAAGCGGTAAGACCTTGAGAGTTCGCCAATGACCGAGAAGCAGACAGACCAGGACGTCGCCTTCGGCTTCCGCCGGGTGGGCGAGCAGGAGAAGCAGGGCCTCGTCAACGAGGTCTTCTCCAAGGTCGCCGAGCGCTACGACCAGATGAACGACCTGATGTCCGCAGGCCTCCACCGCCTGTGGAAGGACGATCTCGTTGCCATGCTGAACCCGCCGCGCGGTCAGGCCCCGTTCAACCACCTGGACGTGGCGGGCGGCACGGGCGACGTCGGCTTCCGCATTCTCCGCGCGGGCGGACCCAATGTGCGCGTGACGCTCGCTGACATTTCGCCCGAGATGCTGGGAGAAGGCCGCAAGCGCGCCGAGGCGGACGGGCTTCTCGGCCGCTGCGCCTTCAGCGTGGCAAATGCTGAGGCACTGCCCTTTCCGGACAAGAGCTTCAATGGCTACACCATCGCCTTCGGAATCCGCAATGTGACGCATATCGACCGGGCGCTGTCTGAAGCCTACCGCGTGCTGAAGCCCGGCGGCCGCTTGCTCTGCCTCGAGTTTTCCCAAGTGGACGTGCCGCTGCTCGACAGCATCTATGATGCCTATTCCTTCACCGTCATCCCCGCCGTGGGCAAGGTGGTGACAGGCGATGGCCAGCCCTACCGCTATCTTGTCGAATCGATCCGCACCTTCCCGAAACAGGAGGATTTCAAGGCGATGATCGCGGAGGCCGGCTTTGCCAATGTCAGCTACCGCAACCTCACCGGCGGGGTGGTCGCCATCCATTCAGGTTGGCGCATCTGATGCTGTCCAGCCTGAGGCACAGCTACAATCTCCTGCGCGCGGGCCGCACGCTGGCGGCCTATGACGCATTGATGACGCCGGAACAGATCAAGCAGCTGCCGCTGCTGGCAAGACTCGGCCTCTCCGCCGCGAAGTTGGGAACCCGGAAGCCCCAGAAGAGCGGCGAGAATGCAGTGGCTGCGGCGCTGTCGTCACTGGGGCCGAGCTACATCAAGCTCGGCCAGTTCCTGGCGACACGCCCCGATCTCGTTGGGCCGCACCGCGCCTTCGAGCTGAAGGCATTGCAGGACCGGTTGCCGCCATTCCCATCCGACGTGGCAAGGCAAATCATCCGCGACAATCTCGGCAAGGAAGTGGACCAGCTCTTCGCGTCATTCGGGCCTCCGGTGGCTGCGGCCTCGATCGCCCAGGTGCACAAGGCGACGACGCCCGAGGGGAGGGAGCTTGCGGTGAAGGTGCTGCGGCCGGGCGTCGGCAAGCGCTTCGCCGCCGATCTCGGCAGCTACTACTTCGCCGCGCGCCTTCTCGAAAAGGTCAGCGCCGAGGGCAGAAGGCTCCGGCCCGTCGCCGCCGTGGCCATGCTCGAGCAATCGATGAAGCAGGAGCTCGACCTCCGTATGGAGGCTGCAGCACTCTCCGAAATGGCGGAGAACACCAAGGGCGATCCGGGTTTCCGCGTACCGAAAGTGGACTGGGAGCGCACCTCGCGCGACGTGCTCGCGACCGAGTGGATCGACGGGACACCGATTGCCAATGTTGAAAGCCTGCGTGCGCAAGGCTTCGACCTCGTGGCGCTGGGAGACACTGTGATCCAGAGTTTCCTCCGCCATGCCATCCGCGACGGCTTCTTCCATGCGGACATGCACCAGGGCAATCTGTTCGTCGACCGCTCCGGGCAGCTCGTCGCCGTAGACTTCGGCATCGTCGGTCGGCTGGGACCGAAGGAAAGCATGTTCCTGGCCGAGATCCTCTATGGCTTCATCACCCGCAACTACTTGCGGGTAAGCGAGGTGCATTTCGAGGCAGGCTATGTCCCGCGCGATCAGGACCCTGCCGTCTTCGCGCAGGCGATCCGTTCCATTGGCGAACCGATCATGGATCGCGCCGCCAGCGAGATTTCCATGGCGAAGCTGCTGACCCAGCTGTTCGAGGTGACGGCGCAATTCAACATGCAGACCCAGCCCCAGCTGCTGCTGCTGCAGAAAACCATGGTGGTGGTGGAAGGCGTGGCGCGCACACTGAACCCGAACCTCAACATGTGGACCAGCGCCGAACCGGTGGTGAGGGGGTGGATCGAGCGCAAGCTGGGCCCCGCCGGGCGCATCGAGGACGCAACGGGCTCGCTCGCCCGCGTTCTCGGAGGGCTTCCGGCGGTTCTGGACGACGCCCGGCGCGCCACCGAGATGCTGTCCGACATGGCAAGGACGGGCGGCCTCAGGCTTGACCGCGAGACGGCGGAGCAACTGGCACGCGCCCAGGGCCGGAACGCGGGCTGGACGCGGTTCTGGCTGGCAATTGGCGCCACTTCACTGGCAGTAATCGCGTTCAAGCTCGCCGTCTGAGGGCAGGTTGGCAGGGCGGGCGGATTGCTGGCATAATGGAGCCATGACATCGCTCGCCGGAAAGTCCGTCCTTCTCATCATCGGTGGCGGCATTGCCGCCTACAAGACGCATGAACTGGTGCGCCTTCTGAAGACCAGGGGTGCCCACGTCCGCATCATCCTGACACGCGCGGCGGAGGAATTCGTCACACCGCTGTCGCTGGCAGGCCTCTCCGGCGAGAAGGTCTATACCGCACTC
>JBEILC010000260.1:0-3623 GCA_040379425.1 Hyphomicrobiales bacterium | reverse complement strand
CGCATAGCCGGCGGCCTTGCCGACTTCGGACAGGGACGTCACCTGTCCTTCACCGTGTCCACCCAGCTCGCGCCCTACCAGCGGGTGAACATCTTGGGCACCAAGGGCCGGATCGAAATCGAGATCCCCTTCAATGCGCCCCCCGACCAGCCCAACCGGTATTTCGTGCAGGGCATGGAGATGAACCAGGGGGAATGGACAGCACTTCCCGTCTCGGATCAGTACCAGCTTCAGGCAGAGGCCTTCGGCCGCGTCATCCGCAAGAAACAGAAGCCCGTCTGGGGGGTGGAGGACGCTATCCAGAACATGAAGATCCTCGATGCCTTTTTCCGCTCGGAAAAGAGCCGGAAATGGGAAAAGCCCTGATGGCGCTTGGCCATTGACGGCGGCAGGCGCCGTCACTATAAGCCCGCCATCCCGACGGGCCGGGAAGGCTGGCCGCTTGCGATGAAGCTTGCGGTCATTCGTCTTTGAAGGCCCGTCAAACGAATTCCAGAGAAGCAGGACCAAAGCCACATGGCCAATACGAAATCGGCGAAGAAGGCCACCCGCGCAGCCGCCCGCCGCACCGAAGTGAACAAGAACCGCGTCAGCCGCATGCGCACCTTCGTGCGCAAGGTGGAAGAGGCGATCGCCTCCGGCAACCAGGCCGAGGCGCAGGCCGCCCTCCGGGCAGCCCAGCCGGAGCTGATGCGCGGCGCCAGAAGGGTGTCCTCCACAAGAACACCGCCTCGCGCAAGGTCTCGCGGCTTGCTGCGCGCGTGAAGGCCCTTCAGGCCTGATCTTCGGCCTGAAGTTGCAGGCCCACACTCCGAATTATGCTGAGCCGGGCAGGTGATGCCCGGCTTTTTTCGTTTTCCACAGTTTCCACAATTGTCAGCGAACGGATTGTCTCGCGCAGAAGAAATTCAATACTTTCAATGGGTTGGTTGGTATGTGACGGAATTGGTCCTGCCGCCCTGGCGAGGCAGTGCCCGGCATGGCGCACAACGGCCTTGCGGGCGCATGGCAGGAGAGAGCCGGACTGCCTCTCTGACAAAGCCAAAACCGGAATTTTCTCAGGATGTTAGGGTTGATTCATCGTGAGGTCCCCAAGGCCTGGGCCCTGACGCGCCTATCCGTGTACGGAGGGTCTCCGGAATCAGGTTGCTTGGGCCGTTAGCGCTTTTGTAAGTTCGCGGTGTGGACGGGCCTTGGGGCCGATCGTCCGCAGCAAAACATCGGGATCCGGGTTCGATCAAGCTTTGCGGTCCTGACAAGCGGTCAGTGGTGGCGTTTGCTGGGCGGTCTCCGTCCAAGCAATCCCTTGAGTGTGTATGTAGGGTGGGTGGGCGTGTCAAACCCAAGCAGAACCAGGACCGCTAAGGAAACAGTGCTACGGCAGGGGCATGTGATGACCAGACATATCCATCAGGCAATCGGCCTGGAGCCCGGAACACTCTAGCGGCTGCCATGAACAGGAACGTGAGACGGTTGAGCCTTCAGGCTCAACCGCAATGAAGATGCGCGCCGCAGAATGCGCGCGAAGGGATGCGGTAGATGACTCTTGTGACGGACGTGAAGACGAAGTGGGATCGGGTGGCACAGAGGCTCCGGGCTGAACTTGGTGAAGATCTTTACACTTCGTGGTTCGCCCGTATGGAAGCCGAGGACCTCGATGCGGGCCGTCTCACCGTTTCCGTGCCGACCCGTTTTCTGAAGTCGTGGATCGAGACGCATTACCTCTCCAAGCTGCAGAAGATCGGCGAGACGGAGCTTGGACCGCTCGACTCCGTCCATGTGCGCGTGCGCATGCGCGGCGGCGGTGCCGCCAAGCCAGCAGCACAGGATGTCGCGTCGCCGCAGTCCGTGGTGGCGGTATCCCCCAAGCAGAGCGTGGTTGCAGCGGCCCAGCAGGCCGTTGCCGACCGGACCCCGCAGCTCGACCCCGGCCAGACCTTCGACACGTTCGTCGTGGGCCCGTCGAACCAGCTTGCCCACGCCGCCATGTGCCGCGTGGCGGATGCCGCCCCGGGTGCTGCAATCAGCTTCAACCCTCTGTTCATTCACGCCGGCGCCGGCCTCGGCAAGACGCATCTTCTCTCTGCCGTCGCCCACCGCACGCGTGAGAAGCGGTCGGACCGCCGGGTCATGATGCTCACCGCCGAACGCTTCATGATTAACTTCGTGATGGCACTCCGCCAGCGCGACACGCTGGCCTTCAAGGACCAGTTCCAGTCCATCGATGTCCTGCTCATCGACGACTTCCAGTTCCTGCAGGGCAAGACCATGCAGCAGGAGTTCTGCAACGCCTTTAGCTCGCTGGTTGACTCGCGCCGCCAGGTGATCGTGGCAGCCGATGTGCCGCCGGCCCAGCTCGACTCGATCGACCTGCGCATGCGCTCGCGGCTGTTGGGTGGCCTCGTGGTCGACATCGAGTTCCCTGATCTCGAGACCCGCAAGCGCATCCTCAAGAGCCGCTATGAGACGATGCTGAAACGTGACGCGTCGGTGGTCATCCCCGACGAAGTGCTCGAATTCGTGGCCAGCCGCATCACCGGTTCGGGCCGCGAACTCGAGGGCGCCTTGAACCGCATCACCGCCTATCAGCAGTTCAACCACGCGGCCGTGACGCTGGATCTGGCCTCGCTGGTGCTGCGGGACATGCAGGCCAATCCGGACGGCTCCCGCATCAAGATCGACGACATCCTGAAGGTGGTGGGCCGCCATTTCAACGTGGGCCGAACCGACCTGCTCTCGCCCCGGCGGGCGCGCAGCGTGGTTGTGCCGCGCCAGATCGGCATGTATCTCGCCAAGAAGATGACGGCGCGCTCGCTGCCTGAGATCGGGCGCCGCTTCGGCGGGCGTGATCATTCGACCGTGCTCCACGCGGTGCGCAAGATCGAGGACCAGATCAAGACTGATGACAAGCTGGCCCGCGAAGTGGCACTCCTTATCCGGCTCGTCGAGCAGGGCTGAAAACTCCCCGATAACCCTTGAATTGGTCGGATAACCGCGCCAAGGTTACCGGCCCGGCGGAGGGCCGGGAGCACAAGAAGCAAGGGACAGTCCGGTTATGCGCGTCACGATCGAGAGGTCAGCCTTCCTCAAGGCGCTCACCCATGTGCAGAGCGTCGTGGAGCGCCGGAACACTATCCCCATTCTGTCCAACGTGCTCTTGCAGGCAGGCGAGGGGCAGTTGAAGCTGACGGCCACCGACCTCGACCTGGAGATCGTGGAGAGTGTGCCCGCCGAGGTCGCCAAGTCCGGCGCCACCACGGTCGCGGCCCATATGCTCTATGACATTGTCCGCAAGCTTCCCGATGGCGCGCAGCTTGAGCTCGAGCAGGCGGGCGATGGCCAGCGCCTGTCGATCTTCGCCGGCCGCTCGCGCTTCTCGCTGCAGTCGCTGCCGCATGAGGATTTCCCCGATCTTGCCGCAGGCGATTTCACCCACAGCTTCGCCATCCCGGCGGGTGACCTCAAGGGCCTGATCGAGAAGACGCGCTTCGCGATCTCGACGGAGGAGACCCGCTATTACCTGAACGGCATCTATTTCCACGACGTGGCCAACGGCAGCCTGCTCAGGGCTGTCGCAACCGACGGCCACCGCCTCGCCCAGGCGCAGGTTCCGCGGCCCGAGG
>JBEILC010000259.1:0-3638 GCA_040379425.1 Hyphomicrobiales bacterium | reverse complement strand
TCATCAGGATCGTGTCCCAATCGGTGGTGTAGCTGACGGCGGCGGTCGCCGAGCTTTTCCGGCTGGCCCGGTCTTCGCCCGGCTCTTGACACTCCCGCAACCAACCCCATGTAGATTTAATGGCTGATCTGTCTGTCAGAACTCAGATACTGCCCGCCGGAGGCGGCGCCTTTCGGCTCCAAAGGCTGACAGTCGGGATTTTTCTGACGGATCAGCCATACCATCGGCTCGCAGTTGGCGGTGACCGCAGAGAGTTCATTCCCCTGTCCCAAATGCAAGGCTGGGTGTTTTCAGCGGGCACAGAGGGAATATGCGAATACGATGAACAACTTTCACTTGTGACGGTTGGTATCGACGATACGCTGCTCCGTGATGCGGGCGCAGCGAAAGGGGGTGTATTCCGCAGGGTTGGCGCACTTGATCCGCTTCTTGTGCAGCTGGTCCTGTCTGCGGAGAACTTCAGCGCTGGCGGCAGGATGTATCGCGAGACCATGTCGAGAGCGTTGGCCGTGCAATTGGTGGCAACACTCGACCCTCCGACCACGGGGCAGACACCGCTTGACGACATCCGGTTGCGGCGGGCGGTTGAGCATGTGCACGCGCGTCTCGGGGAGGACGTGTCGCTGGAGGGCCTTGCTGCGGAGGCGGGAATGAGCACCTTCCACTTCGCAAGATCATTCAAGGCGGTGACCGGCGTATCGCCCTTGCAATATGTGATCAGAACCCGGCTGGAGACCGCCCAGGCGCTGCTGAAATCAACGAAACTGAGCATCGCCGAAATCGCCCACCGGGTGGGCTACGAAGACGTCAGCCGCTTCGGGCAGCATTTCAGGCGTCAGTTCGGGATGACACCCGCCGCTTTCCGGGACAGCTGAAACCATTTCCGCAGGATTCGCCCAGAGAAAAGCAGGATTTGAGGCTGTCTGAGGGAACCAGACCCGTCACGCTCGCACCGGTACAACCGGGCGCATGCCCCAAAACTGGAGACGAGACATGAAGACGCCTGCCCTTTCTGCCATCGCCTTCTCCGCCACCACATTGCTGCTTTCGGCGGCCGCCATAGCTGAGACGAAGACCAGGACAATCACCTTTGAGAATGAGGGTGCGACCCTCTCGGGAACGCTCTACCTTCCTTCGGACTTCCAGCCGGGAACCAAGCTGCCCGTCGTCGTTGTGACCGGAGCATGGACCAGCGTCGAGGAGCAGATGCCACGTGAATACGCAGAAGAAATGGTCGAACGCGGCTTTGCCGCCTTTACCTTCGACTTCCGCGGCTGGGGAAAATCCGGTGATCTTCCCGGCAACATCCGGTTCAAGGAAGACCCGCAGGCCAAGATCAGCGACCTAAAATCTGCCTTCGCAGCCGTGGCACAGGCGCCGGAGGTGGACGCCGGGCGGATCAACGGCCTCGGCATTTGCGCCTCGGCCGGTTACATGGTTGATGCGGTATCGGGCAATCCCCTGGTTCAGCGCGTCGGCCTTGTTGCGCCTTGGCTACAGAACCAGTCGATCGTCGAAGCGGTCTATGGCGGCGCCAGCGGCGTTGAAATGCTGCGCGGTTTCGCGTCGGCTGCGGCAGAGCAGCCGGGCGGCGTGGTCATTCCGGCAGCCGGCCCCGCAGGCGCGGAAGGCGTGTTGATGCCGATCGGTGGTTACTATTTTGAACCGGCGCGTGGCGCCATCCCCGCCTATGACAACAAATGGAACAATCTCAGCTGGGAGAGCTGGTTGACCTATTTCCCGGCCAATCATGCCCCCACTCTCGACAAGCCTCTGGCCATCGTCCATTCGGAGGCGGCCGCCATTCCTGACGGCGTTCGTGCGTTTCTCATGGCGTACAAGGGAGAGGCCGTGATGACCTGGCTGAACGGCATAGACCAGTTCTCCTTCTATGACCGTGAAGATGCTGTCGATGCCGCCGCAAACGCGGTTGCCACCCACTTTAGGAGCTGACCACTCCCTTCAAGAGTTCTCAGTGTTCGCATCGGGCCCCTCAGGCCCGGTGCGGCCGCTGTCCGCCTGAATTCCAGGCGATTGAGGCACGTTCACTTTAGACGGAAGCATATGCTGAGTTTCTGAGGTAGTTTGTGCATTCCTCGGGAGCGAACAGGTCGAGAAGCTTTCCGGCCTTTTGCCATCCTTGGGTTCACAGAACAAGTGCGACGCTGCTAGGGTGGTGTTGCGATGGGACAGAACTACAATCAGCTCTCTCAGGAAGAGAGGGTGTCGATTTATCACTGGCATGCCAGTGGTAAATCGGCGCGCTGGATCGGCGAGGCGTTATGCCGCCATCACAGCGCAATCAGCCGGGAACTCAAACGGAACAGCAAGCGCACCAAGGTCTGGTCACGAGGCTATGAGCCGATCCGCGCCCACGGCCTGGCGCTGCGCCGCAGGCAGCGGCCCTGCCGCTACAAGCTGGCGCGCCAGCCGGACCTTCGGAGCCTCGTGCTTTCCAAACTTGCGATGGGATGGTCGCCCGAGGCGATCGCCGGCCGGCTGACGCTCGATCAAGCTAGCATGCGTATCAGCCACGAAGCCATCTACCGCTACATCTATTTCTGCAGCGCCCAGAAGATTTACCTGCACCGCTTCCTGCCAAGAAAGAAACATCGCCGCGGGCGGCCCGGCAAGCGCGGCGGCAGCCCGGTCGATATGATCCAGGACCGTGTTTCCATTGCCAAAAGACCCTCCCACGTCGATAAACGCGAGGAACCCGGACATTGGGAAGCCGACATGATGGGCTTCCGCGACAGGCGGCAAAACTTGCTCGTCGCTCACGAGCGTACCTCCCGCTTTACCCTCATCGCCAAGACCCCAAACCGCCAGTCGGACGTGATCTTCCGTAAGCTCAGGAGCTGGCTCAAAAGCCTGCCGCGCGAGCTCCGCCGCAGCCTTACCCACGACAACGGGCCCGAATTCGCCAAGCATCACAGGCTGAACAAGACCCTTCATCTCGAGACCTTTTTCTGCGATCCGCATAGCCCCTGGCAGAAGGGTGGCATTGAAAACATGAACGGCAGGCTACGCAGATCGCTGCCCCGCAGCACCGATCTCGCTACGCTTTCTCACGCCGCCCTTGCCGCCCTCGCCAGCCGCCACAACAACACGCCCCGAAAATGCCTTGGCTTCAAAACGCCTAAAGAGGTATTCGATGAACTCAAACAACCGTCGCACTTCAAACGTGAATCCACCCACCGCCAGTTCCCGGGGTGACTGGGATGGCTCATCGAGGGCCAGCTGTACCACCCGCTTGCGTATCGCTTCAGGGATCCGGTTCCAGACCCGCTGGGCCTGCGGGCGACGATCCTCCAGCGCCTCTGGCCCTCCAGCCTGGCAGGCTGCGTACCAGCGATAGAACGTCGGCCGGGGAATGCCGAGCTTCTCCAGGGTGCGCCGCACCGGCAGGTGCGATTGCTCGACGAGGCGGATGATCTCCAGTTTCTCGGACGCGGGGTACCTCATGCGTCGTCTCCCCCATCGCCGATCATGCTTTTTTGAGCAGACGCAATTCCAGCGCCTGCTCGGCGACCACCTCCTTCAGCTCCTGGTCAAGTTCTCAATCAACAACCCATTGCATCAGCAATCAACTCATTTGGCAATCAGTTGGACGAAGGCAATTTGTCCAAAATGTTTCT
>JBEILC010000258.1:0-3732 GCA_040379425.1 Hyphomicrobiales bacterium | reverse complement strand
CCATAGCCATTGGTCGCAGGGGTGACCCGCTATTGTGTGTAATCCGGGCGTTCTCATGCGCGGCACGACCCCCACCCCTACCCCTCCCCCTCGCGGGGAGGGGTAGGGGTGGGGGGCCGCCGGGCTTGATTCGCCACGGCATCGGGCTGATCATGCCCCCCGTGATCGGGGAATGGAGCATACTCGCCGCGGGGCTTTGCTATCTGGGCGCGCTGTTTGCGGTGGCGACCTATGGCGACCGCATGTCCCTGAAATGGAACGTGCGCGCCGGACGGCCCTTGATCTACGGCCTGTCGCTGGCGGTCTATTGCACGTCCTGGACCTATTTCGGCTCGGTCGGCATCGCGTCCCGCACCGGGCTCGACTTCCTGCCCATCTATCTGGGACCGATTCTCGTCTTCGCCCTGGGCTGGAAGCTCATCCAGTCGGTCGCGACACTCACCAAGCGGCACAACATCGCCTCGATCGCGGACTTCCTTTCCGCCCGCTACGGCAAGAGCGAGGCGCTGGGCGCACTCGTGGCGGTGATCGCGGTGATCGGCATCGTTCCCTATATCTCGATCCAGCTCAAGGCGGTGGCGGTGTCGCTTCAGGTGCTGATCGCCGAGCCCGAATGGTCTCGCGAGATCCTCAGGCCCTCGACCGGGCTCGACGGTTTGTCGCTGCTCGTCGTGATCACCATGGGCGTCTTCGCCATCTTGTTCGGCACGCGCCACATCGACACGACCGAGCACCAGGACGGCATGATCCTGGCGATTGCCGTCGAATCGCTGGTCAAGCTCCTCGCCTTCGTCGCAGTCGGCGCCTTCGTGGTGTTCGGCATGATGGGCGGCATCGGGCCCTTCCTCGATCGCGCGGTGGCGGACCCTGCGGTCACCTCGCTGTTCTCAGGCGGCCTCGAAGGCGGGCAGTGGCTGACCATGACGCTGCTGTCGGCCTTCGCCATCATCCTTTTGCCGCGGCAGTTCCATGTGGCAGCCGTCGAGAACGCCACCCACGGCGAGGTGCGCCGGGCGGCCTGGCTGTTCCCCGCCTATCTGGTGGCGATCAACCTCTTCGTCATCCCCATTGCCACCGCGGGCCTTTTGCTGCTGCCGCCGGGGGCCGACGGCGATACCTTCGTGCTGGCGCTGCCCGTCCACGCGGGCAATGAAGTCTTCGCGCTGATTGCCTTCCTTGGTGGGCTCTCGGCGTCGACCGCCATGGTGATCGTGGAATGCATCGCGCTCTCAATCATGGTGTGCAACAACATCGTCGTGCCGATGATGCTGCGCCGCCAGGTGGAGCGCGCCACCGTGCACAAGGATATGGGCGCACAGCTCATCCTGATCCGGCGCCTCGCCATCATCCTCGTCCTCGCACTCGCTTATGCGTATTACCTGATGATCGGCAACTCTGCAGCGCTGGCGCAGGTGGGGCTTCTCTCCTTCGCGGCGGTGGCGCAATTCGCGCCTGCCTTTTTCGGCGGGCTGATGTGGAAGCGCGCCACAGCCCGGGGCGCCATGTGGGGCATCACCGCTGGCTTCATCGTGTGGTTTTATACGTTGCTGCTGCCCTCCTTCGCGGATGCGGGGTGGATCGGCAACGGCTTCCTCGATGAGGGGCCCTTCGGCATCGGCCTTCTCAAGGCGCGCATGCTGTTCGCCATGGAATTCAGCCCGCTCACCCATGGCGTGATCTTCAGCCTCCTCGCCAATGTCGCTGCTTATGTGGCGGGTTCGCTGACGCGCCAGCCCACCCCCATCGAGCGGGTGCAGGCCACCAGCTTCGTGGCGCGCGACATCCAGCCGGGCTCCGGCACCGGATTCAAGCTGTGGCGCACGGCGGTGACGGCGGACAGGCTCGAAGACACGGTCGCCCGCTATAGCGGCACGGACCGCGCGCGCGCCGCCTTCGAGGGTTTCCGCGTGCAGCAGGGCCAGATCGGCGCGCGGGGCGGGGAGGCGGATGTGGGCCTCATCCGCTTCGCCGAACATCTTCTCGCCAGTGCGGTGGGTGTCGCCTCCGCCCGCCTCATCATCGCGCTGATGCTGGAGCGGCACTCGACCCATGCGCGCGGCGCGTTGAGACTGCTCGATGATGCCTCCGCCGCCATCCAGCACAACCGCGACCTGCTGCAGTCCGCGATCGACAATGTTGACCAGGGGCTTGCGGTGTTCGAGCCCGGCATGACGCTGATCTGCTGGAACAATACGCTGCAGGAGTTTTTGGGGCTGGGCAGCGACCTGAACCGGGTCGGCACGCCCATCACCGAAGTGCTGGGCGCCTTCCTCGATCGCACGGCGGGCGGCAAGGCGGCGGTGGATGACCGCGTCGCCAAAATCGCGCTGACGCATGAGGTGTTCCGCGAGCGGCGCTTGGACACGGGCCAGGTCTTCGAGTTCCGCGCCAGCCCCATGCCGGACGGCGGCGTGGTCGTCACCGTGATCGACGCAACCGAGAGCGTGCTGGCGGCGGAAGAATTGCAACGCGTAAATGAGTCGCTCGAGCGCCGGGTGATGGAACGCACTGCGGAGCTGACGCGCCTCAATGGGGAGCTTGCCGCGGCGAAGGCCGAAGCCGATGCGGCGAACCTCTCCAAGACGCGCTTCATCGCTGCGGCGAGCCATGACATTCTCCAGCCCTTGAACGCCGCGCGGCTGTTCACCTCCACACTCGTGGAACGCATGAAGCGCTCCAAGGACGGCGAACTGGTGCGCAATGTGGACTTGTCGCTGGAGGCGGTGGAGGAAATCCTCTCGGCGCTGCTTGACATCTCGCGGCTCGATGCCGGGGCGATGAAGGCGGATGCGCAGCCTTTCCGCATCGATGACATATTGCAGGCGTTGGCGCTGGAGTTCGGCCCGGCGGCGCGCAAGAAGGGGCTGAAATTCACCGTGGTGCCCTGCGGGATGACGCTCAACGCGGACCGCAAGCTGTTGCGCCGCGTGCTGCAGAACTTCGTCTCCAACGCCATCAAATATACCAGGGAAGGGCGCGTGCTGATGGGCTGCCGCCGCCATGGCGGCCTGCTCCGGATCGAGGTGCATGACACGGGGCCGGGCATTCCGGAATCGAAGTTCGACATCATCTTCCAGGAGTTCCAGCGCCTCCATACCGATGGCGACGGAACGTCGGGGCTGGGTCTTGGACTGTCCATCGTCGAGCGCATGGCGAAGGTGCTGGATGCACCCGTCCACGTGCGCTCCACTCCTGGGAAGGGCTCGGTCTTCGCCATCGACATTCCGGTGACGGAGGGCATCAAGCCCGCCGCGGTGTCGCCGAAGCCGCGCAAGGTGCAGCCCCCCGCACTCGCCGGCGCCTTCCGTGTGCTGGTGATCGACAATGAGCGCCCGATCCTCGAAGGCATGGAGCTGCTGCTCACCGGCTGGGGCAACATGGTCGAAACCGCGACGGGCCTCGAAGAGGCACTCGCCGTGCTGCAGCGCTGCGACAACCGGATCGACATGATCCTCGCGGACTATCACCTTAACAATGAGGACGGGATTTCCGTAATCCGTACACTGAGGACAAGGGCCAGGCGGCCGATCCCTGCAGTGTTGATCACCGCGGACCGGACGCCCGCGGTGGCTGATCTTGCGGTGGCCCATGACGTGCATCTGCTGCGAAAGCCGGTGAAGCCCGCAGCATTGAGGGCCGCGATGTCACATGTGGCGGTGCGCGCGGAGGTTTGAGGGTGCGGGCGGGAATTGGCGCTGGCGAGAGCCAGTTACTGGCCAAAATCCCTGACTT
>JBEILC010000257.1:0-3750 GCA_040379425.1 Hyphomicrobiales bacterium | reverse complement strand
GCCATGGGCTCGGCCGAGGACCGCAAGAAATTCGTGGCCAATGTGCGCAAATCCTGCGAGCTGGGCAAAAGGCTGCGCGAGCTGGGCGTGCGCAGCTATGGCGTGATCCGCATCGATTCGGCTGCGAGCCCCGCCGACTGGGCGAAGGACCCGGTGGCCAACACCAAGCTCATCGCCCAGACCTGGCGCGAGGCCTGCGACGTCGCCAAGGACTATGGCGAGCGGCTGGCCGCCGAGGGCGAAATCTGCTGGGGCGGCATGCACAGCTGGAAGGCGGTGCTCGACACCATGGAACAGACGGACCGCCCCGGCATCATCGGCTTCCAGGCCGACATGGCGCATACGCTGCTCTACACCATGGGCTACAATGCGCCGGAAGCGGCCCTGCTGCCCGAAGGCTTCGACTGGAAGGACCAGGCCCAGCTTGATGCGGCCCTCGTCAAGATGACGGACATCCTCAGGCCCTGGACCATTGACTTCCACGTGGCCCAGAACGACGGCACGGTGAAGGGCAGCGGCTATCATGACAAGACGGGCCGCCACTGCATGGTGACGGACCCCAATGGCCGCCTCGACATCACCAAGCATGCCGGCATGTGGCTGCGCAACAAGGATGGCTCCCTCACCAAGGCCTTCCAGCACATCTGCTGGGACGGCTGCATGGTCCCCAATGAGGTGCTGATGCAGCAGCAAACCTGGAACGGCATCTTGGGCGCCATGATCAAGGTGCGCGATGCACATGGCTGGGAGGGCTGATCCATGAGCAAGAAGACCCTCAACATCGGCATGGTGGGCTATGGCTTCATGGGCCGCACTCACTCCAACGCCTTCGCCCAGGCGCCGCATTTCTTCGAACTTGGCTACAAGCCGGCGCTCAAGACCATCTGTGCACGGAACGCCGGGAAGGCCAAGTCCTTCGCGGAGCAGTGGGGCTATGAGTCGAGCGTCACCGATTGGCGGAAGCTCATTGATGACAAGTCGATCGACCTGATCGACATCGCCAGCCCCAATGACACGCATATGGAAATCGCCATTGCCGCCGCTCAGGCCGGCAAGATGGTGATGTGCGAGAAGCCGCTCGGCCGTTCGGCCGCCGAATCCGCCAAGATGGCGGAGGCGGTGGAGCGTGCGGGCGTGGCCAACATGGTCTGGTACAATTACCGCCGCGTGCCCGCCGTGACGCTGGCCAAGCAATTGATCGATGAGGGCCGGCTCGGCAAGATCTTCCACTACCGCGCCAAGTTCCTGCAGGACTGGACAATCTCCAAGGACCTGCCGCAGGGCGGCCAGGGCCTGTGGCGCCTCGATGTGGGCGTTGCGGGGTCGGGTGTGACGGGCGATCTGCTGGCGCACTGCATCGACACCGCGATGTGGCTCAACGGCGGCATCTCCTCCGTCACCGGCCTCACCGAGACCTTCATCAAGGAGCGCCACCACAACATCACCGGCAAGACGGAGAAGGTGGGGATCGACGACGCCAGCCTGTTCCTCTCGCGCTTCGAGAACGGCTCGCTCGGCAGCTTCGAGGCGACGCGCTATGCCCGCGGCCACAAGGCGCTCTACACGCTCGAGATCAACGGTGAACACGCCTCGATCTTCTGGGACCTGCATGACCTGCATCGCCTCCAGTATTTCGACCACCGCGACGAGGGCCGCACACGCGGTTGGCGCTCCGTCCACATCACTGACGGTGACCACCCTTACATGAACAAGTGGTGGGTGCCGGGCCTGCAGATCGGCTACGAGCACACCTTCATCCACCAGGCGGCGGACTTCATCGAGGGCCTCACCTCGGGCAAGCCCGCAGCCCCCACCTTCCACGATGCGCTGGCAACTGACCTCGTCACCGACGCCGTGCTGAAGTCGGCCAAGACCGGCCAGTGGGAGAGCGCAAAGGGCTGACCACGCGCTGCATTAGATTTGTGCAGCGCAAGCCTGCCATGAGACGCTGATGGGCGTCTTGCAAACTGTGAGAGAGCGTTTAGTGTACGTCCTCCAACAAGAGCCCCAAGGGCCAGAACGCGACAGGGAATGGGAATGACGGCAAGCGACAGGCAGGCACTTCGTCTCTCGGGGATCTCGAAATCCTACGGCAAGGTGCGCGCCCTCGACAACCTCTCCTTTGACGTTTCGGAGGGCCGTTTCTTCGTGCTGTTCGGGCCAAGCTCGGTCGGCAAGACCACCGCACTGCGCACCATTGCGGGGCTGGTGGCGACCGATGCCGGCCGGCTTGAGATTTCCGGCCGCGACATGACGACGGCACCCATCGCGGGGCGTGGCGTCTCCATGGTGTTCCAGTCCTTCGCGCTCTATCCGCACCTCACGGTCTATGAGAATTTCGCCTACCCGCTGCGGGAGGAGAAGGCGGGCCGCGAGGAGATCGACATGCGGGTAAAGGAAACCGCGGCGATGCTTAAGCTCTCGCACCGCCTTGAGCGCAAGCCCAACACGCTCTCGGGCGGCGAGCAGCAGCGCGTGGCGCTGGGCCGCTCGCTGATCCGGCGGCCCAAGATCCTGCTCCTCGACGAGCCCCTGACCAATCTCGACGCCAAGCTCCGCCACGACATGCGCGCGGAGCTCAAGCGGCTGCACCGCCAGTTCGGCATGACCATCGTCTATGCGACACCCGACGAACTCGAGGCCCTCTCCATGGGCGAGGAAATCGCGGTGATGCGCGATGGCGCCGTGGTGCAGCGCGGCACGCCCGACGAACTCTATGAGAACCCCATCGACACCTATGTGGCGGGCAAGATCGGCTCGCCCCACATGAACATGGTGAAGGCGACACTTGCCGCCGACATGACGAGCCTCGATACCGCGCTCGGCCGCATGAGCGCGGCGCGCGCCATCAAGACCGGCAGTGCGGGCGAGGCAACACTCGTCGGCATCCGCCCCAGTGACTTGAGGCCGGCGGCCTCCGGCGAAGCCGCCGTTCCCTCACGCGTGCACCTGATCGAGCCCCTGGGCGACGTCACCGTCGTGTCCGTCGAGGCGGGCGGCGAGACGCTGCGCATGGTGCTGCCGGAGCAGAGTGCCGCTGGCATGAAGCCCGGCGACCACGTGCCCATCACCATCGACATGAGCAAGATCCACATCTTCCGTGCCGCAAGCGGACAGGTAATGACCTGACGCGTGAGGCCTGAAGCGACAACGGTTAACCATGGGAGGAAACCTGATATGACCGTAATGACGAAAATGAAAGGGTTCGCGGTGGCCGCAAGCCTCGGTGCGACCCTTCTCGCCGGAGGGGCAACCTATGCCTCCGCCGCCGAGGAAGTGACGCTGACGATGGCGGTGCCGGATTGGCCGCCGACCCGCATCATGAAGAAGTTTTTCGACGAGCAGTACAAGCCGAAGTCCGGCAACACTGTGAAGCTCGAGGTCGACTTCATTCCATGGCCTGACTTCTACACGCGTGTGAACGCGTCGCTGACGTCCGGCGAGCAGAAGTACAACTTCATCGTCTCCGACTCGCAGTGGCTCGGCGCCTTCGTCGAGGGCGGCTACTTCCGGAAGATCAACGATCTTCTCGAGGCGGACCCGGACTTCATGGCGACCTTCAAGTCGATCCATCCGAACCCGCTCAACGCCTATGCCACCTATCCCCACAAGTCCGAGAACTTCTACGGAGTCCCGCAGTTCCCCGACGTGCTGGTGAACTTCGCCCGCTCCGACGTGCTCTGCCACGAGGAAGAGCAGAAGAACTTCCAGGCCAAATACAACAAGAAGCTCCCCTGCACGGGTGAAGAG
>JBEILC010000256.1:0-3803 GCA_040379425.1 Hyphomicrobiales bacterium | reverse complement strand
TGTAGGCCGAGACGTCGCCGGCCTGCGTCTCGATGACCGGCAGCGCGGTGAGCGAACCGGCACCCAGGCTGTCGTTCATCTTCGCGGCGCGTTCCAGCAGGCGCGAGTGCAGGTAGAACACGTCGCCCGGATAGGCTTCGCGCCCCGGCGGGCGGCGCAGCAGCAGCGACATCTGGCGATAGGCGACGGCCTGCTTGGAGAGATCGTCATAGGCGATCAGCGCATGCATGCCGTTGTCGCGGAAGTATTCGCCCATGGTGCAGCCCGCGAAGGGCGCGAGATACTGCAGCGGCGCGGGGTCCGACGCGGTGGCCGCGACGATGATCGAGTATTCAAGCGCGCCGTTGTCTTCCAGTACCTTGACGAACTGCGCAACCGTGGAGCGCTTCTGGCCGCAGGCGACGTAGACGCAGTAGAGCTTGTCCTTCTCGGGGCCTGCGATGTGGATCGGCTTCTGGTTCAGGATGGTGTCGAGGATGATGGCGGTCTTGCCGGTCTGGCGGTCACCGATGACCAGCTCGCGCTGGCCGCGGCCGATCGGGATCAGCGCGTCGATGGCCTTGAGGCCCGTGGACATCGGCTCGTTCACCGACTTGCGCGGAATGATGCCGGGCGCCTTCACGTCGACGCGCATCATCTGCTTGGCATTGATCGGGCCCTTGCCGTCGATCGGGTTGCCGAGCGGATCGACCACGCGGCCAAGCAGTTCCTTGCCGACCGGCACTTCGACGATGGCGCCGGTGCGCTTGACGGTGTCGCCTTCCTTGATCTCGCGGTCGGAACCGAAGATCACGATGCCGACGTTGTCGGTCTCGAGGTTCAGCGCCATGCCCTTCATGCCGTTGCCGAACTCGACCATTTCACCGGCCTGCACATTGTCGAGGCCGTAGGCGCGGGCGATGCCGTCACCGACGGACAGCACCTGGCCGATTTCGGAGACCTGGGCTTCCTTGCCGAAGTCCTTGATCTGCTTCTTGAGAATTGCGGAAATTTCGGCGGCGCGAATGTCCATCAGGCGGTTCCCTTCATGGCGATCTTGAGAGTCTGGAGCTTGGTCGCAAGCGAATTGTCCAACATGCGGGAGCCCACCTTCACGATGAGGCCGCCGAGGATCGCGCTGTCGACGCGGGTTGAGAGTGCAACGTCACGGCCGAGCGATGACTTGAGCGCGGCCTTGAGATCATTGAGCTGGTCCGCCGAAAGCGGTTCGGCGGAGGTGACCTCGCCCGCGATCTCGCCCTTGGAGTGGCTGAGGATCGTGGCGTAGGCCTTGATGATGTCGGGCAGTGCGCTCAAGCGGCGGTTCTTGGCCACCAGCTTCAGGAAATTGAGCGCCGTGCCTGAGATGCCGAGTTCGGCGGCGACGGCACCCAGGGCCGCACCCTGTTCTGCGGCGGAGACGACCGGCGAGTGGACGACCCGCTTCAGGTCTTCCGACTGTTCGATAGCGGCGCCGAAGCGCTTGAGCTGGCCTGCCACCTCCTCGGTGGACTTGTCTTCGGTCGCGAGTTCGAAGAGCGCACCCGCATAGCGGCCCGGAACTCCGGAAACTGTCTGATCTGTGGTCGCCACGATCCGTCTTTCATTCGGTTTTCGCGGTCAGCACCCGGCAAGAACGAGCACGCAACCGCTTGAATTTCTGGGAGACCGGCATGCACAAGGGCACACCCACGGGCCAGGACCCCAGCCCCGCCGCGGGCGTTGGCTATCACAGTGGAAAAGGACTCGCAACCAAGATCACATGCGCGGATTGCCGCGACTTTGGGAGATGGTCCTGCAGGTGTCCGGCGCCGTGCTGAGAATGAAAAACCCGCCGGGGGAGGACCGGCGGGTTCTTCGTCTGCGTCAGGCCTTGAAGGCCCGGACGCGGGCCACATGGCCCAGTTGGTATCGTTTCAGCCCCATGTCCGCCAGTTCGGCGTTGGAGAGGGCTTCGGCGGCGGCACGCATCTGCCGGTAGGCCTTGAGTTTCCGGCTGCGGGCAAGCCTTTCGAACAGGCCCCGCTGATGATGGATCACGAGCGCGCGGCCTCACGCGCCAGGCGCGGAATGTCAGTGCGGGAGATGCCGAGATCGGCAAGCTCGCGGTTGGACAGGCTCTCAAGCTCCTGGAGGGTGCGCGAATAACGCTTCCAGGTGGAGTAGCGGGACTTCAGGACTTCGAACATGGTCATTCCCCTTGGATTGACGGTCTTTGGTTGCTCTTTGCCAGTCCGATATAGGTGCGGTGCAGCAAAATGAGAATTGCAAATTCTGCATAGCTCGTTTTAGTTTTTCTGATCAGACGCTTAACTGCTCATTCATGTTGCTGCGCCGCCGCAATTCTCATCTGAATCGTGGTTTTCCAAAACACAAGGCCGGGAGCATGCGCCCCTGGGCCTTCGCAATATCTGGTATGACGTGAGGTCTCAGAACAGCCCGGCGATCTGGCCCTTCTCGTCCAGCCCGATGACTTCCGCCGAGGGCACCTTGGGCAGGCCCGGCATGGTCATGATGTCTCCGCAGATGACGACGATGAACTCGGCCCCCGCCGAGAGCCTCACCTCGCGGATCGGCACCACGTGGTTGTTGGGCGCACCCTTGAGGTTCGGGTCGGTCGAGAATGAGTACTGCGTCTTGGCCATGCAGATCGGGAAGTTGCCGTAGCCCGCGGCCTCCCAGGCCTTGAGCTGGTCGCGCACCGCCTTGTCGGCCACTGCGTCATCCGCACGGTAGATCTCGCGGGCGATGGTGCGGACCTTCTCGAACAGCGGCACGCTCCCGTCATAGATCGGCTTGAACTGGGCCGAACCCTTGTCGGCCAGCGCCGCCACGTGATGGGCCAGCGCCTCCGTGCCCTTGCCGCCTTCGGCCCAATGGGTGCAGCGGAAGGCCTCCACACCATGAGTGCGGCAGTAGTCGATCACCGCCTGCACCTCGGCATCGGTGTCCGAGATGAAGTGGTTGATGGCGACCGCGATCGGCACACCGAACTTCTTCACGTTCTCGATGTGGCGGCCGAGGTTGGCGAGGCCCTTCTTCAGCACCTCGACGTTCTCGGTCTTGAGGTCTTCCTTCGCGGCGCCGCCATGCATCTTCAGGGCACGGACGGTTGCGACGATGACGGTGGCCGCGGGCGAAAGGCCTGCCTTGCGGCACTTGATGTCGAAGAACTTCTCGGCACCGAGATCAGCGCCGAAGCCTGCTTCGGTGACGACATAGTCCGCAAGCTTGAGGGCTGACTGCGTGGCCATGACCGAGTTGCAGCCATGGGCGATGTTGGCGAAGGGGCCGCCATGCACGAAGGCCGGATTGTTCTCCAGCGTCTGCACGAGGTTGGGCTGCAGCGCGTCCTTCAGCAGCACGACCATGGCGCCCGGCGCCTTGAGGTCCCTGGCGAGTACCGGCGACTTGTCCTTCTTGTAGCCGATGACGATCTGGCCGATGCGGCGCTCGAGGTCCGCAATCGAGGTCGAGAGGCAGAGGATGGCCATGATCTCGGAAGCCACCGTGATGTCAAAGCCCGCCTCGCGCGGATAGCCGTTGGCAACGCCGCCCAGCGAGCAGACGAGCTCGCGCAGCGCGCGGTCGTTCATGTCCATGACGCGACGCCAGGCGACGCGCCGGGTGTCGATGCCGAGCTCATTGCCCCAGTAGATGTGATTGTCGATCATGGCGGACAGAAGATTGTGCGCCGAGGTGATGGCGTGGAAGTCACCGGTGAAGTGCAGGTTGATGTCTTCCATCGGCACGATCTGGGCATAGCCGCCGCCCGCCGCACCACCCTTCATGCCGAAGCAGGGGCCGAGCGAGGGCTCGCGCAG
>JBEILC010000255.1:0-3862 GCA_040379425.1 Hyphomicrobiales bacterium | reverse complement strand
GCCCCGGCTGATGCCGAGGCCGCACCGAGCGGCAAGGGTGATCTGCAGCTTCCCGCTGAGTAAGGCTGAGGGCGAAGCCGCCGGCCACGTCCGGCGAGTCTTGAGGGGGGAACGTCATGGCACATCAGGTTTCACCGCTGGCGCCAGCGGCCTTCCCTCTTTTGCCGGCCATCGCGGGGGTGAAGCTCGCCGCCGCGGAAACGGGCATCCGCTACAAGAACCGTCCGGATGTGCTGATGGCCGTGCTCGATCCCGGCGCCACGGTCGCGGGCTGCTTCACGAGATCGAAGTCGCGCTCCGCACCGGTGGACTGGTGTGCCGCAAGCCTCAAGTGCGGCACGGCACGCGCCGTCGTCATCAATGCCGGCAACGCCAATGCCTTCACTGGCAAGGCAGGTGTTACGACCGTCACGGCAGTGGCCAAGGCTGCGGCCAAGCTTCTCTCATGCAAGCCCACCGATATCTTCCAGGCCTCGACCGGCGTCATCGGCGAGCCGCTCAATCCCTCCTTCATCACCAATGCGCTGCCGAAGCTCGCCGAAGCGGCGGAGCCTGATCAGTGGTCGATGGCGGCCAAGGCCATCATGACGACCGACACCTTCCCCAAGGCCGCCACGGTGAAGGCGAAGCTTGGCGGCAAGACGGTGACCATCAACGGCATCGCCAAGGGCTCCGGCATGATCGCGCCCGACATGGCGACCATGCTCGTCTTCCTCTTCACCGATGCGGCCCTGCCCTCCGGCATCCTGCAGAAGCTCCTCGCGAAGAGCGTGGACAGGAGCTTCAACTGCATCACGGTCGATGGCGATACCTCGACGTCCGACACGGTCCTGATGTTCGCCACAGGTGCTGCGGGCGGCGCGCTGAAGGCGCTGCGCTCAGCTGATGATGCGCGCCTCAAGGGCTTTGCCAAGGCGCTTGATACGCTCTGCATGGACCTCGCCCACCAGGTGGCAAAGGACGGCGAAGGCGCGGAGAAATTCATCGAGATCGCGATCACCGGTGCGGAGAACGACAAGGCCGCGCATCGCATTGGCATGTCTGTCGCCAATTCGCCGCTCGTCAAGACGGCGATCGCGGGCGAGGACGCCAACTGGGGCCGCGTCGTCATGGCCATCGGCAAGGCCGGCGAGAAGGCCATCCGCGACAAGCTGAGAATCAGGATCGGCGGCGTCATGGTGGCGAAGAACGGCATGCGCGATCCCGCCTACAAGGAGGCGGAGATCATGCCGCATATGAAGGGCCGCCACATCGTGATCGAGGCGGATGTGGGTGCCGGGAAAGGCAAGGCCCGGGTGTGGACCTGCGACTTGACCCACCGATACATCGACATCAACGGCTCCTACCGCAGCTGACATGAAAATCGTCCTCGTTGCCGCCGTGGCCTTGATCGACAAGGATGGCCGCGTGCTGCTCTCGAAGCGCCCCGCCCACAAGCAATTGGGCGGCTTGTGGGAGTTTCCGGGCGGCAAGGTCGAGGCAGGCGAACGCCCTGAGGACGCATTGATCCGTGAACTGAAGGAAGAGCTCGGCATCGACGTCGCCGAATCCTGCCTCGCACCCCTGACCTTCGCCAGCCATGCCTATGAGGAGTTCCATCTCCTCATGCCACTCTACGTCTGCCGCCGCTGGCAGGGCCAGGTGACGGGCGCCGAAGGCCAGGAGCTCGCCTGGGTGCGCCCGCTGAAGCTCCGCGACTTCCCGATGCCCCCCGCGGATATCCCGCTGATCCCGCACCTGATCGATTTGCTGTAGCAGTTTGGCCTTTCGTCCTCTCCTGCGAAGCGGGAGAGGAGGGCGCCCCGGCGCAGTCGGGGCAGGTGAGGGACCGCGGGCTCCGTTGCCTGACTCCCCCTCATCTCCCCGCTTCGCGGGTCCCGTCTTCTCCCGCTGAAGAAGCGGGTGAAGACGATAGGGGCTACTCACTGTGAGCCGACTTACACCTTCTTCTCCTCCACCCGCAGCGCATCCGCCAGCCGTGCCTTGGCCGAACCCGGCTTCAGCGGCTGCTGCTGGCTGTCATGCGGGGCCCAGCCGGTGAGCCAGGCGATGTCCACCGTGGCGCGGATGCGGCCGTCGGCATCGGAGAAGTTCTGCTGGTAGTGGTTGACGGCGGCCGCCATCAGCATGCGGCTGGTGAAGCACCGCGACCGGCCGGTGAGCGTGTTGGACAGGCCCAGCTCGCGAATCTCGTGGATCAGCGACACGGCATCGGCATAGCGCACGATGGTGCGGTCGAGGTCGGCCACGGGAAGTGCCAGTCCCGCGCGCTGCAGCAGTCCGCCCAGTTCGCGCACATCGATCATCGGCGAAACGCGCGGTGAAGCACCGCCCGTGATGACGCTTTCCGCCGCAAGCCAGGACTGGCGGAGTTCGGTCAGCGTATCGCCCGCGAACAGGCAGGCGAGCAGCAGCCCGTCGGGCTTCAGCGCGCGCCGCATCTGGATCAGCGCGCCCGACACGTCGTTGACGCTCTGCAGGTCGAGCACGCTGAACACCGCGTCATAGCGCTCGCGGGGCAGATCGAGGTCATCGCCGGCGGATGGAAGCCGCGTCTCGATGTCCTTCACCTGGCCTGCCTCCTGCAGCCGCTCTGCGATGGCGTTGGGTTCGGCCGCGATGAGGCAGGAGCGTTCGAAGCGCCGGTTCACGAAGGCGAGGCGCTCGGCCAGTTCCTCCGCGATGGTGCGCGTCAGGATGCTTGGTTCGGCCTTCTGCTTGCGCCGGCTGCGTTCGGCTCCCAGCGCACGGTCGAAGATCGGGGGCGGGACGCCCGTCATCACCCGGCAAGCTCGCGCTTGATGAGCTCGTAGGTGTCGCGGTCAGGGGCGGAGATGATGCCGCCATCATGCTTCGTCGCGTCATAGGGCGTGCCATCGAGCAGGGCGGAGAATCCGCCCGCTTCCTGGTGGATGAGCACGCCTGCCGCATGGTCCCACGGCATCAGCTTGTAATGCAGCGTGAAGTGCACGAGGCCTTCGGCGATCAGCCTGTATTCATAGGCCGCACAGCGGTAGTTGAAGCAGGCCTTGGTCTTGGCGAGGTTGGCCACCGTGCGGGCGCGCATCGGTTCCGGCATCAGGTACCAGGAGGACAGCCCCGTCATCTCGGACAGCACGTCGGGCTTCGCCACGCGCAGGTCGCGGGTCCTGCCGTTGACAGTCTCGCCCCAGGCGCCATGGCCCTTGAGCCCCTTGTGCCAGTCCTTGCCCACGGGATCATAGATCAGCCCCGCCACCGTTTCGCCTTTCGACACGACAGCCGCGATGACGCCGAACAGCGGCAGGCCCCAGGCGAAGTTCGATGTGCCATCGACGGGATCCACGATGATCGTCAGATCGGCATCCTTGATCTTGGAGAGCAGTGTCTTGTCGCGCGCCACCGATTCCTCGCCCACGAAGAGGGCGTTCGGAAACGCCTTGGCGCAGTTTGTCTTCATCCGCCATTCCGACTGTTCGTCGGCATCGGTGACGAGGTCGAGGGCCCCCGCCTTCTCGCGGATGCCGCCGTCCTCGAGGGCGCGGAAGCGCGGCATGATTTCCGCCTCAGCGGCATCGGCCATGATGGCGGACATGCGGTCGAGGTCGGCGCGCGAGAAAGACATGGACACTCCGGAATGGCTGTTCGGCGCCGCTGTTAAACCAAACTGACGGGGGAATCCACGGTTCCCCGCAACCATGCTAACCTTGCGTCATGGAGATTGTATCTTCCAGCCTGCCGGCCCGGCTGTGGCGCGGCTTCGTCGACCTCGTCACGCCCAGCCTCTGCCTTGGCTGTGGGGCGGGCGTGGGCGAGCCCGCCAGCCTCTGCCTCACCTGCTGGGCGAGCCTCCAGCACCTCGACGAGCCTGTCTGCGACGTGC
>JBEILC010000254.1:0-3887 GCA_040379425.1 Hyphomicrobiales bacterium | reverse complement strand
GCTCGATCTTGAGTGTCCCCGTCTCGTAGGTGAGAAGGTCGATCGGGAGCCCGACGCTCAAGTTCGAGCGCAGCGTGGAGTCGAAGGACAGCAGCACCATCTTCGCGGCATCGCCCAGCCTCATGTCGTTGCGCGCCACGCGGTCGAGGATCGGCTTGCCGTATTTGTGTTCGCCGATCTGGAAGAAGGGCGTGTCCGCCGTCGCTTCGATGAAGTTTCCGGCGGAATAGATGTTGAACAGCCGTGGCCGCTCCTTGCCGATCTGGCCGGCGAAAATGAAACTCGCGGCGAAGGACTCACCGTTGGAATGGAGGAATTCCCCGTCGATGGACTTCACCTCGCGCACCGCCTTGCCGACGATGCGCGCGGCCTGGAACATCGTCTTGGCGGCGAAGAGATTGTTGGCCCGCGCCTTGCCGCCACTGCCTGAATGAGTGCCTTCCGACAGCGAACTCACCACCGCCTGGGTGATGGCAAGGTTCCCCGCGGTGAGCAACACGAACACCGCCTGCCCCGGCTTCTCCCAGGTGTAGAGCTTCTTGAACTTGCCCACGTTGTCGACGCCAGCATTCGTGCGGGTGTCTGCGGCCATGACCAGGCCGTCGTCGAGCAGCAATCCAACGCAGTAGGTCATGTCCCCGCTGTCCAGAAAGAATCCGTCCCGCCTTTTACTGTTGGGCGATCTCGACGCGAACTTCAACCCTCATCCGCTCGGTTGCGCCACCCCGGCGCGAGCCGCGAATCGGGGCCACTCCGGCAGAATCGAGGCCCCCTGCCACGCGCACATAGCTGCCGGTGGGGCACTTGGCATTGGCGGGGTCGAAGCCCACCCACCCGAGGTCCGGGACCAGCGCCTCTGCCCATGCATGCGACGCGGTTGACGAGGCCCCCTGGCCGGTCACCAGATAGCCCGTCACATAACGTGCCGGAATGCCAGCCGAGCGCGCCGCGGCGATGAAGATGTGCGCATGGTCCTGGCATACGCCGCGCCCATCGGCGAAGGCTTCTGCCGCGGTGGTATGGGTGTGGGTGGTGCCGAGTTCATAGGCCACCTTGGCGTGGATCTCGGCCATCAGGGCATGGAGCGCGTCCAGCACCGGCCTGCCCGCGAACTGCTTTTCCGCCAGCGCCCGGATCGCGGCATTGGCCGTCGTGGGCTTGGTCTGGCGCAGGAACACCGCTTCGGGTGCCGGGCAGTTGAGCCCGCGCACCAGCCCCGCCGTGTCGGTCACATCGACGACACCCTCCGCCACGATGGCGACGGGCCCCTCGAGATTTCCGAAGGTGATCATGTGCACGTGGTTGCCGAAGCCGTCGGTATAGGCCAGCGCATTCTCGAAGCCCGGTGCCGAGACCGACCAGTTGATGGTCTTCTGCGAGGCGAAGTCCGAAGGCCACAGGTGCAGCCGCTGCGCCGAATAGGCGAGCGGCGTGTCATAGTCGTAATGGGTCTCGTGGCGGACTGAGATCTGCATGGCTCAGGGAAAGTTATAGTTCTTGGCGATGGACCGGGACAGGGCCGTGTTTCCGGCGATGAACTCCTGCAGGAACTCATGCAGCCCGGACTGGAAGATCTGCTCCATGTTGGCGCCTTTCAGGCGGTCATAGCTCTGGCGTGCCTGTTCATGGCAGTCACAGGACCGGCCATAGAGGTTGGCGAGGCCCGCCAGCGCCCGGTTGACCCAGTTGTGGGAGAACACCAGTGAGCGGGGCATCTCCTCCCGCAGGATGAGGAATTCCGCGACGAGCCACGGGCGGTAGTCGGAATCGCGGTAGAACCAGCGGTAGGAGCGGTGGCCTGAGACCGAGCGCAGGATCTGCGCCCATTGCTGCATGTCGAGCTCGCTGCCCACATCCGTGGGCTTGGGCAGCAGGATGAAGTACTTCACATCAAGGATGCGGGCTGTGTTGTCGGCGCGCTCGATGAAATTGCCGAGCTGGCTGAAGTAATAGGTGTCGTTGCGCAGCATGGTTCCCAGCAGCGCGCCGCGGAAGGACATCACGCGCTGCTTTAACCATTCGAGGAACACCGGCAGGCGGTCCGCCGTCATGCTGGAAGGCTTGACGTGCACGAGATCGTTCCAGGTCGTGTTGATGCTCTCCCACACGTCGCGCGTCAGCGCGGTCCTCACCGCGCGGCCATTGTTTCGCGCCGTCTTGATGCAGGAGCGGATGGAGGACGGGTTGTCCTCATCGAAGATCAGGAACTGAATGACCTTGGCGGCGGTGATGTCCGTGTGCTTCTCCGCATAGGCCAGGCCGCAGGCGCAGGACTGCAGCGTCGAGCGCCACTCGTCGCGGTGGCCTTCCACCGCACCCGGCATCAGCGAAATCCGGTAGCCGACCTCGAGCAGGCGCGCCATGTTCTCCGCGCGCTCCATGTAGCGCGACATCCAGTAGAGGGAGGAGGCGGTGCGTCCGAGCATCAGTCCTCCAACACCCATGTGTCCTTGGTGCCGCCGCCCTGGCTGGAATTGACGACCAGCGAGCCCTTCTTCAGGGCCACCCGCGTCAAGCCCCCGGGCGTGATCCGCACCTTGTCGCCCGACAGCACGAAGGGACGGAGGTCGACATGGCGCGGCGCCACGCCGGATTTGGTGAAGGTCGGCACGGTGGACAGCGATAGCGTGGGCTGCGCGATGTAGTTCCGGGGCCTGGCCTTGAGCCTCGCGCGGAACGCCTCGATTTCCTTCTTGGAGGAGGTAGGCCCCACCAGCATGCCATAGCCGCCCGAGCCATGGACTTCCTTCACCACCAGTTCGGGCAGGTGATCGAGCACATAGGAAAGCTGCTTGGGGTCGCTGCAGCGCCAGGTCGGCACGTTCTTCAGCAGCGGCTTCTCGCCGGTGTAGAATTCGATGACATCGGGAATATGGGTGTAGATCGACTTGTCGTCCGCGATGCCGGTGCCCGGCGCGTTGACGAGCGTTACCCGGCCCGCACGGTAGAGGTCGAAGAGGCCCGGAACGCCGATCGCCGAGTCGTGCCGGAAGGTGAGGGGGTCGAGATAGGAATCATCGATGCGGCGGTAGACCACGTCCACCCGCTTCGGCTCCTGCGTGGTGCGCATGTAGAGATAGCCGTTCTCCACAAACAGGTCGCCGCCCTCGCAGAGTTCGACACCCATTTCATCCGCCAGGAAGGCGTGTTCGAAGAAGGCGGAGTTGTGGATGCCAGGCGTCAGGATCACCACGGTTGGCTCGCCATCGCAGCCCGCAGGCGCAACACTTTCCAGCGTCTGGCGCAGCATGGCGGGGTAGTTCTCGACGGGGGCCACGCGCTGCTGGGCGAAGAGATCGGGGAAGAGATACATCATCGCCTCCCGGTCCTCGAGCATGTAGGACACGCCAGAGGGCGTGCGGCAATTGTCCTCCAGCACGTAGAACTCGTTCTCGGCGACACGCACGATATCGATGCCGATGATGTGGGCATAGATGCCGCGCGCCGGCATCACCCCCACCATCTCCGGCACGAAGGCCTCGTTCTGGATGATGAATTCATGCGGGATGCGGCCCGCCCGCAGGATTTCCTGGCGGTGGTAGAGATCGTGGATGAAGGCGTTCAGGGCCCGCACCCGCTGCTCGATCCCGGCGGACAGCTTGCGCCATTCGGCAGCCGCGAAGACGCGCGGAATGATGTCGAAGGGGATGAGGCGCTCGGAGGCCTGGTTGTCGCCATAGACCGAGCAGGTGATGCCCTGGCGGCGGAAGATGGCTTCCGCCTCATTCAGCGCCCGGTCGACGTCGCTGCGTCTCAGCGTCTTGAGCCAGTCCTCGATCCGGGCATAGGGTTCGCGCGCTGGCCCCCCACTGCCGTTCATTTCGTTGAAAATAGTCGCCATCCGCCGCCTGTATTGCGCCGCAGTATGGTGACAGGTTTTACAGCGG
>JBEILC010000253.1:0-3890 GCA_040379425.1 Hyphomicrobiales bacterium | reverse complement strand
CGCGCGGTGCGCGCCCGCGTCGCCATGCGTTCCCACATAGACGACGAAGGTGGAACCAAGCGCACCCGTGTCGATCTCGTCCGCGCCGAGGAGGAACATCACATCGAGCTCACCCGCCTTGGCGGCATCGAGCATCTCGCGCGTGGTCTTGCCGCCGTCCTTGGCGGGAAGCGCGCAGACATCGAGGGCACCCACGCGGCCCGCAGCGGTGTGCAGCACGTTGAAGCCGTTCCAGCCGTCCTTGACGGCACCCAGCTTCTCGGCCGCGGCCCAGGCGGCCGCCAAAACCTGGCGGCCATCGGCGCGTGACAATGCACCCTGCCCCACGATCACCATCGGCTTGTCGCCGCCGGCCTGCTCCGTGCTGAGGAACTGTGTCAGCGATTCAGGGCCCGCACCGAGATAGCTGTAGGAATAGGTGAGGCCGGCGCGCTCGCCGATCACGCTGATCTTGCAGCCGCCCCGCGCATAGCGCTTGCGGATGCGGGCGTTGAGCACGGGCGCTTCAAGCCGCGGATTGGTGCCGATGAGGAGTATCGAGGAGGCCTCCTCGATTCCGGCGATGCCGGTGTTGAAGAGATAGCCCGCACGGCCGCCCTGCTCGCCCAGCAGCGAACCGTCCTGGCGGCAGTCGATGTTCTTGATGCCGAGCTGTTCGGCGAGCTGGCGGACCGAGAAGGCCTCTTCTGCGCCGACAAGATCGCCGAGGATGATACCGACGCGCTCGGGCTTCGTGCCCTTCACGCGCTGGGCGATGCGCTGGAATGCCTCCGGCCACGCCGCCGCGCGGAGCTTTCCGAACTCGCGCACATAAGGCCGGTCGAGCCGCTGGGACTTGAGGCCGTCCCACACGAAGCGGGTCTTGTCGGAGATCCACTCCTCGTTCACGTCCTCATGGGTGCGGGGAAGAATGCGCATCACCTCGCGGCCACGCGCATCGACACGGATGTTGGAGCCGACCGCGTCCATCGCATCGATGGTCTCGGTCTTGCGCAGTTCCCACGGACGCGCCTTGAATTCATAAGGCGCGGAGACGAGTGCACCCACCGGGCACAGGTCAATGATATTGCCCTGAAGCTCGGAGGTTATCGCCTTGTTGAGATAGGTGGTGATCTCCATATCCTCGCCGCGGCCCGTCGCACCCATCTCCTCGATGCCGGCGACCTCGGTCGTAAAGCGGACGCAACGCGTGCACTGGATGCAGCGGTTCATATGAGTGTTGACGAGCGGCCCCAGATACTTGTTCTCGACGGCCCGCTTGTTCTCATGGAAGCGGTTCTTGTCGATGCCATAGGCCATGGCCTGGTCCTGCAGGTCGCACTCGCCGCCCTGGTCGCAGATCGGGCAATCCAGCGGGTGGTTGATGAGCAGGAACTCCATCACGCCTTCGCGCGCCTTCTTCACCATGGGCGACCTGGTGAACACCTCCGGCGGTTCGCCATTGGGGCCGGGGCGCAGATCGTTGACCGCGATGGCGCAGGAGGCCTGCGGCTTCGGCGGCCCGCCCTTCACCTCAACGAGGCACATGCGGCAGTTGCCGGCAATCGACAGGCGCTCGTGATAACAAAAACGCGGCACCTCAGCCCCGGCCATCTCACAGGCCTGCAGCAGGGTGAGGCCATTCTCAACCTCGATCTCGGTGCCGTCGATCTTAAGCTTGGGCATTTCTGTCTATTCCTCACGCACAGCGGAGTGCCCGCATGCGGTTCTCATCCATGATCTCTGCCCAACCGAAGGCATCTTCGCTCGCTCCTTCGGCCTCATAGCGCTTGAGCCGGGCATAGGCTTCATCGAGCGCCGGACGGTGGCCATCTGGCACCCACCACAAGACGAAATGCGGCTTCTCCATCAGGTCGAACCAGGCTTCGCGCTTTTTGTAGAACTGCACATGCACGGTCTTGAAAACATAATCTTCGAGCGACCTGGCGTCCTCCCAGACGGAGAGGTTCACCGCCATGTCGTCGCCGACACGAAAATCCGTCGCATTATTGTTGTCGCCCTTCAGCCGCCAGACAAATCCGGGCGAGCGTTCGGCAATAGCGTTGACGCGGTCCAGATTGCTCATGAACTCAGCCATGCGCGGATCGCTTGTGGGGTACTTGAACTTGCCGATGTTCAGTTCAGCGAGATGCATTTTTGGCCTCATATGCGTCGAGCAGATCCTGGACCGGGATGCCGTCAATGGTTGCACCCGTCCAGCGGCAATTATTGAACACAACACCGGAGAGATTGGCGGCCTCTATTCTTGTTCCAGCCAGGTTGACATCGTTGATCCGCCATCCCGAACAATTGGAATCAAGAAATGACGCGCCCGAGAAATTGATCTGACTGAAATAGGAGCCGGATAGATCGGCATCGACAAATTTCGATCCCGACAGATTAGCGTCATTCACATCCAGCAACTCGGTCATGCCATGCAGCTTCATGTCTGGCTCCTACTCCGCCGCGATCTTGGCGACAGCGCCGTCATGATCGGGGTTGGCCGCATATTGGTCGATCCGCTCCTCGATCACATGACGGAAATGCGCGATGAGGCCCTGGATCGGCCAGGCGGCCGCGTCACCCAGGGCGCAGATGGTGTGTCCTTCGATCTGCTTCGTCACATCCAGCAGCATATCGATCTCGCGCTTCTCCGCGCGGCCTTCGGCCATGCGCGTCATCACGCGCCACATCCAGCCCGTACCCTCGCGGCAGGGGGTGCACTGGCCGCAGGACTCATGCTTGTAGAAGTAAGCAAGCCGGGCGATGGCCTTGATGAGGTCGGTCGACTTGTCCATCACGATCACGGCGGCGGTGCCGAGGCCAGAGCGGAGCTTCGAGAGCGAGTCGAAATCCATCGGCGTGTCGATGATCTGTCCGGCCGGCACCATGCGCACGGAGGAGCCGCCGGGGATCACCGCGAGCAGATTGTCCCAGCCGCCGCGAACACCGCCCGCATGGCGCTCGATCAGCTCGCGGAAGGGAATGCCGAGTTCCTCCTCGACCACGCAAGGGCGGTTTACATGGCCCGAAATACAGAACAGCTTGGTTCCCGCATTGTTGGGCCGGCCAATGGAATTGAACCAGCTGGCCCCGCGCCGCATGATGGTGCCGGCAACCGCAATCGACTCCACATTGTTCACCGTCGTTGGCGCGCCATAGAGGCCGACATTGGCCGGGAACGGCGGCTTCATGCGCGGCTGGCCCTTCTTGCCCTCAAGGCTTTCAAGCATCGCGGTTTCTTCGCCGCAAATATAGGCGCCGGCGCCATGGTGGACGACGATATCGAAATCCCAGCCATGGACATTGTTCTTGCCGATGAGGCGCGCCTCATAGGCCTGGGCGACGGCGGCCTGCAGGTGCTCACGCTCGCGGATGAACTCGCCGCGCACATAAATGAACGCCGTATGGCAGCCCATGGCGGCACCAGCCAGAAGCGAGCCTTCCACCAGCAGGTGCGGCTCATGCCGCAATATCTCGCGGTCCTTGCAAGTGCCCGGCTCGGATTCATCGGCGTTCACCACAAGATAATGCGGCCGCTCGCCGATGACCTTCGGCATGAAGGACCATTTGAGCCCGGTGGGGAAGCCAGCACCGCCGCGGCCACGGAGGCCTGAGGCCTTCACCTCATTGACCATCCAGTCGCGGCCTTTTTCGATGAAGCCTTTGGTGCCGCTCCAGCAGCCGCGTTTCTTCGCACCTTCGAGGCCCCAGTCATGGAAGCCGTAGATGTTGGTGAAGATACGGTCCTTGTCAGCGAGCATGTGTGCTTCTCACTTCTTCGCAGCTTCGTCCGCCGGGGGCGGGGGCGGCGGTTCAACACGGGTAAATGTGCGGTTGCCCTCATAGAGCGCAGGGTCCGTCAGCGTCGTCGGCCCGCCCTCAGGCGCAGCCATGTGGCGCGCGATCTG
>JBEILC010000252.1:0-3896 GCA_040379425.1 Hyphomicrobiales bacterium | reverse complement strand
GTTCGGAGTTGGCATGGCAACGGCGCAGGACGAGGTTGCAACTCCCCAACCCGAAGTGCTGTTTCGCAACGTTCGGGTTTTCGATGGCAGGAGCGAACAGCTTTCGGCACCGACCAGTGTGCTGGTTCGCGGCAATGTCATTGTCAGTATAGATCCGGCGACAGCTGCGCCCGACGCTCGTAACATCGAAGGCGGCGGCCGCACCTTGATGCCTGGTCTCATTGATAATCACTGGCATTCAGCTTCGGCAGCAGTGGGGCTGCAGGATGCATTGACGGCTGATGCGGCTTACCTCGCCATCGTCGCGGCGCGAACAAATGCTGAAACACTGATGCGCGGCTTTACTTCGGTGCGCGATATCGGCGGGACGATTTTTGGCCTCAAGCGCGCCATTGATGAGGGCATGACCGTCGGACCTCGCATCTGGCCATCGGGCGCCATCATCTCGCAGACCGGCGGGCATGGGACTACCGCAGCCCATCGGACTTTCCCGCGGAGCCGAACCGGCACCTGCATGCCACCGAAAGTGCCGGAGCCGCCATCATAGCCGATAGCCCGGATGAGGTGCGCAAGCGCGCCCGCGAGCTACTGGCGCTGGGGGCCAGCCAGATCAAGATGGCCGCCGGTGGCGGAGTGTCGTCAAACTATGATCCACTTGATGTGGCTCAATATACCGAAGCCGAATTCCGGGCCGCAGTTGAGGCTGCGGACAATTGGGGCACCTATGTGACCGTTCACGCCTACACGCCGAAGGCGATCCAGACCGCCTTGGCGGCGGGGGTGAAATGCATCGAGCATGGCCAGCTTATTGATGACGAGACCGCGCAGTTGATGGCGGAAAAAGGTGCGTGGCTCAGCCTCCAGCCCTTCCTGGACGATGAGGACGCCATACCGCAGGCACCCAAGAACAAGGCCAAGCAGGTTGAAATGATGCGCGGTACCGATATCGCGTACAACCTGGCCAAGAAGTACAAGATCAAAACAGCTTGGGGGACCGACGTCCTTTTTGACGCCCGTCTCGCAACCCGCCAGGGAGCGATGCTGGCCAAGCTGACCCGTTGGCATACGCCAGCGGAAATCCTGCGGATGGCCACTGCTGACAATGCCGAGTTGCTGGCCTTGTCGGGCAAACGGAGCCCCTACGAAGGCAAGCTCGGCGTCGTCGCCGTTGGAGCGCTGGCCGACCTGCTGCTTGTCGATGGTGATCCGATCGCCAACATCAGACTGATCGAAGATCCGGCGAAGAACTTTGTCGTGATCATGAAGGACGGCAAGATCTATAAAGACAGCCTTGGAAACTGACGATGAGACTGATAGGGGGGGATAGCCACCGCAGGTCGGACAGGTGCCGGCCATGGTTTGAAGACTTGATAGCAGAACCTTGAGTTTACCAACATTCCACGAGGGTCCCATGACCACTGGCAGTGACCGATCAACAGCCCGACCCAGCCGCCGAACAGTGCTTGCAGCCGGCGCTGCTGGTGGTGCGGGCGCCCTCATGACGCCTGGCGCGGTCATGATGGCTCAGGCGGAGGGAGAGTCTGCAACGGATGCACAGGTTGCTGCACCTCCTCCCTCGGCTGCTGCGGCGGTCCGGGCCGTGACGGACGTGGCTCCCGCCATCCTGCGCATCTCGCGCGAGGTGTGGGAGAATGCCGAACTGTCGCGCCAGGAAATGAAATCCCACGCGATCCATATCCGGGAACTCGAGGCGGAGGGGTTCTCCATCACCAGCCGCAATACGTCGGGTTATCCGACGGCCTTCATCGCGGAATGGTCGCAGGGAGCCGGAGGACCAGTGATCGCCTACCTGCCCGAATACGATGCCTTGCCTGGCCTCGGCAACGCCGCTGAGCCCCGGCAGACCCCCGGCCCAACTGGCGTCGAGGTAGGTCATGCCTGTGGCCACAATCTGATTGGGGCGGGCTGCACGGGTGCCGCCTTTGCCCTGAAGCGGATGATGCAGGCCGATGGCACGGCGGGGACGATCCGTGTCTATGGCTGCGCGTCTGAGGAGTCGCAGGGCGTCAAGGTCTACATGGTGCGCGACGGCCTGTTCAAGGACGTCGACGCTGCTCTGGCCTGGCACCCCGCCCCGGTCGCCGCGACTGGTGCTGTTCGTACGGCTGCCAACAACGGCATACGCATCACCTTTCGCGGGCGGACGGCGCATGCGGGCAACTCGCCGTGGGACGGGCGCTCGGCTCTCGATGCTGCGGAGCTGTTCGGCCACGCCATCAACCAGATGCGCGAGCATGTGCTGCCGACCGCGCGAATCCACTACATTTATGAAGCAGCCGGGGTGGCGCCGAATGTCGTGCCGGACTTCGCCAAGATCTGGCTGATGATCCGTGACAAGGATCGGCCCAACGTTGCTGCAATGACCGAGTGGGCGCAGCAGATCGCCGAAGGCGCTGCCATGGCAACCCAGACCAAGGCGGAGTTCGACGTCTTCTTCGGTGTCTCGGATTTGCTGCCCAATGCAACGCTGATCAACGGCATACATGCCCATATGACTGCGGTGGGACTTGACTGGAGCGAAGAGGAACAAGCCTTCGCTCGTACTTGCCAGGCTGAGATGGGCCTCCCGGAGAAGGGCATGGCCACGAAGGTGTTGCCGGTGCTGGGCGAGATCACAACCGGCGGCGGATCCGATGTGGGCGATGTCAGCTGGGTCGTGCCAACCGTGTTGTTCGGCTGGCCCTCGCTTCCTTTGGGTGTCAGCCTGCACACGTGGCCTGTGACGGCGTGTGGCGGCATGTCGATCGGTGACAAGGCCTCGCTGGCCACAGCCAGGATTCTGGCCGGCGCCGGCCATGACCTCATGACGACGCCCGAATTGCTGGCGGCGGCCAAGGCGGACGTCGTCAAGCGCAAAGGCGACACGCCATACGTTTCACCGCTTTCAGCCGACAAGAAGCCGGAAATCCTTCCTGCCTTCATGCACAAGACCGCTGGAGATGACACGGCTACGCCACCGGAGACCTGAGGGGAGTCCTTGCTGATTTACCTCAGAGGTTCGCCGATCAACCAGCCGAGTGTTGACGACAGAGCGGACCTGTCTCCAGCTGGCATTGGACCATCTGATGGACGTTGAGCAATGAGAAAGTTCGCCGTTCTCTCTGCTCTCGGGCTCTGGGGCTTCTGGACCCTCGTCACGTGGTACCTCGAAGGTCGGATCGAGACATTCAGCCGGCCAGATGCCGTGGCCGACCGTCTGATCTACACATTCGTGGCGAACATTCTCGTGGGGATCATCGGAGCAATGATGCTGCTGCGCTGGGGTCTAGGCCCCACGGCGCAAGAATGGAAGTCCGTTGGGTTCGGCTCAAGGCGTCGAACTGCGGTCTGGGTGCCGCTCGGAGCCATCGTCGGCATGGCTCTCTTTGTCTTGCAAGGCGCGCCATCGACAAACCCGGTCGTGGTTTTGAACGCGTTTGCCCAGGTCTTCGTGGTCTCGGTAGCGGAAGTGCTGATCTGCTGGTCGGTGGTGGCTGGGATCCTCGCGCTTGCCATCGACAGGCCGCGATGGATCACCTATGCAGCTGCGAGCCTTGTCACCAGCATTCTGTTCGGCATCTATCATTTTGCTCACAGCGCACCCTTCAATACGCTGCAGATGGTCGGGTTCCTCAGCATCGTCGGCTTATTGACCAGCGTGTTCTTCTTCATTTCGCATGATGTCTACGGCACGATCATCTTCCACAATTTTCTGGGTGTCTTCGGCGTTCTTCAGGCCCTATCGGCACAGGGTAAACTCGCCACTTTCGAGACGCTTCAAGTTCCCCTGATCGCGACCGCGTTGATCACGCTCGTGATCCTTGTTGTAGCGGATGTTCAACTCTGTCGAAAACAAGTGCCGTCATCCTGAGTTCGCCTTCCACGGTTTACCTGCG
>JBEILC010000251.1:0-3927 GCA_040379425.1 Hyphomicrobiales bacterium | reverse complement strand
GCTAAGCACCCATATTGCTGGCGCGCAGACCTGCAGCCAGCGGCTCCGGGGGGTCAGTGCAGCAGCTATGGCAAGCATTGCCAGGCCACAATTAAACACGCTGTCAGTCACCATGGCAGCCGTCGTGAAAAAGCCGTCCATGAGCGCCGCCTGTACAATTGCCGCCAACATGAACAGCGCCGCAGCTGTCTGGTATTTCCGGCCCTGACGCGCGTGAAAGTCCTGGAGATCCACGTTCCCATCTTCGGGAATGTGCGGCGAGACCAGACCACAGGCAAAGAATGCGATGACTGCCAGCACAAGCGGCGGAAGGGCAGTCGACACGCTGAGGTCAAATGAGTCGCGATAGGTCCACGACTTCAACCAGAAGACAATCTGGAGATTGAAGATCGTGACGGTCCACAGCGCATGAGGCCATGAAAACTTGACGCGATGTGCTTCCTGCAAGAGCCGGACGATCGATCCCAGCAGGCTTGCCAAACCCAGCGACACGACGAACGACAGCAGCACGGTGTAGAATTCAAAGACCGACATGATGCTGATCCGCCCGCTCGCAGCCCCGGTGTTTACGATATTCGACGCGGATCGGGCGCGCTAGGGCTCGATCGATGGTTCACCCCGCGCCCGCCCGGTTCGGCGTTTCAAAGCTTCGATCGTCAGTCGCGGCAGAGATGATGACCTGCCCCCGAACTTTAGAACCAAGCGCACCGCGAATGACAGCTTTGACCCACTTCGCCGAGCACGTCACGATGCTAACAGTGGCAGGGTCGCGGCTGAATTGCCGGTCCCTTCGGGCCTGCTGATCAGGCGGGACCCCGCCCATTTGTAGACACTGACATCTAAGAACGAGGGGATGTCCGCACCCGAACGCGTTTCACGCCCCAGCCACCCGGCCTTGGACGCCAACCCTGCCGCGCCTTGGACCTGGAGAGGCGCGAACGGCTATTGACGATTTGTCCAATAGGATGGCAGCATCTGCTGCATCGAGAGACGTCACAATGTTTGGAGACGCCATGCGCACCAAGGCTGACAGCGAGATTCAGACTTACGGCGGGATGGAATGGAAGAATGATCCTGACGTCCGGGCGCTGCGCCAGCATCTTGAGGCCAACAACGGAATCAAGGGTCTGGACATTCTTGAGAGGTCCGACATCAGCCATGCGGTTGAACTGTTTCGTAGAGACGGTTTTGTTGTCATCGCAGGAATTCTGAACGACGAACAAACAGAAATCCTCAAACAAGGATGTGACGAGGTCGTCAGCCAGATCCTTAAGCTCGATCGCGATCGCAATGGCAACCGAGGCTCGCACCGCTACTCATTCGGAGGGTCCAGCGTTACACGGAGCCAGTTGCACCGTCCCGAGTGGCAGATGCTTCTCGAGATTGAGGCGGTCACCGACACGGTCGCCGCAATTTTCGGTTCGCCCGATTACGTCCTCAGATCCGCAAGCGGCGATTTCTGCCTGCCGGGCGCCATAGGCTACCAGCCGCTCCATTCCGACATTCGCGACTGGGCAGACAACTCCACCACTCGCTTCAGCTCGTTCTTCGATCCTCGCGGGCAGCTGTCGATCCGCGACCTGCCGTGTCCGTATGTGGCCGTCAACTTCCTGCCTCAGGACGTCACGCGCCTCAATGGCCCGACCCGGCAGATCCCCGGCACGCAGAACTCCCGCACTCCAATACCGACCTTGGCGAACGAGCCCGAATGGATGCGCCTCAGCACCGTCTGTCCCGCCCCGGCAGGAGCCGTGATGATCCGCGATGTCCGCGCCTGGCACGGGGGAACACCCAACATCTCGGATGAAGTTCGATCGATCCCGAACCTGGAGTTCTATGCACCCTGGTTTCGAGAGCCTATCGTCCCTGGAATTGCCTACAACGACTTCAAGAAACTCTCAGACCGCGCCCAGCGGCTCGCCCACCTCTGTGTCGCCGACTCTAGTCAAGTGCTGGAGACCGGGACAACGCTGCGCGCGCCCTGACACGCCCTGCCGAATCCAGAACAATGACATATCGTCAGTTGGGAAAATCAGCTCTCAAGGTGAGTTCTCTCTGTCTGGGCACGATGAACTTTGGTCCCAGAACGCCAGACGCCGAAGCATCCCTGATCTTGAACGACGCGCTCGAGCACGGCGTCAATTTCATTGACACGGCGAACCAGTATGGCGGGGCAAGCGGGCTTGGCGCGTCAGAATCCATCATCGGCAGATGGCTCGGTCAAGACAGGACAAGGCGCGGGAAAATCGTCCTCGCGACGAAAGTCTACGAACCCATGTCGGAGGAGGTGAACGATCGAGGCCTGTCGGCCCGCCACATCCAGATGGCGTGCGACGCCAGTCTCAGGCGATTGAATGTCGATCACATCGATCTCTATCAGATGCACCATATTGATCGGACCGCCCCGCCGGAGGAGATCTGGCAGGCAATGGAGCGGCTGATCGCCCAAGGTAAAATCACTTATGTCGGGTCCAGCAACTTCCCAGGCTGGAAGATCGCCCAGTTGAATGAAATGGCCGGGGCAAGGCACAATCTGGGCCTCGTCGCGGAACAGAGCCTCTACAACTTGATCGAGCGAAGAGCGGAGCTGGAGGTCGTACCTGCCTGCCGCGCGTATGGCGTCGGCATGATCGCGTGGAGCCCCCTCGCCGGAGGCCTGCTCGCCGGTCCAAGCAACGATGCGGCAGGCCGCCGCCGGTCCGACCACATCAAAGCTGCAGCGAAGGCGCGCGAGGCGCAGCTCGGACACTTCACGCACCTTTGCGAGGAAATCGGCGAGTCTCCCTCCGTGGTCGCGATAGGCTGGCTCCTTCAGCGGGAGGGCGTGACCTCCGCGATCATTGGCCCAGGATCACGTGCTCAGTTTTCGGACCTACTGCGGGCGCGCGAAGTACGCATCGACACGGAGACACTGGCGCGCATCGATGCGATTTTTCCTGCTTGCGGCCCCGCACCCGAAGCCTACGCATGGTGAAAGGCGTGGTGTCACACCAAACGCCATCGCCCGGGTCCGCCTGGCGGTCAGGAACGGTTGCGATCGCGCAAGGGAGGCTAGCCTACCACCGGACCGGCGTGAACGCCCGCCCGCTGGTGCTGGCGCATGGGCTCACTGACAACGGGCTGTGCTGGTCCAGGGTTGCAACTGCGCTGGCCGCTAGTTTTGACATCATCATGCTCGATGCACGCGGCCACGGCCAAAGCTCGCGCATTTCTGATGGAGACGACCATGATCCCGGGCGGGATATCGCTGAGGCGATAGGTAAGCTCGAACTGAACAACGTTATCCTCATGGGACATTCCGTTGGCGCACGAGCCGCCGCGACCTGCGCGGGACTCATCCCGGATAGCATTTCAAGACTTATCCTTGAGGATCCCCCGCTTCTGCCTCTCGCCGACGAAGCGACACGTGAGAAGCGCCTGCTAGCCCTACGCGAACAAGTCGCCGCGTTTCAGGCCATGTCCGATGCAGAGATCACAACGAAAGGCAAAGCCAGCTCGCCACTCTGGCATGAAGACGAGTTTCCAGCCTGGTCGGCCTCAAAGAAGCAGTTCGATCCCGCGGCGTATCCGCGGTACACGCAAACTTGGCAGCAGACGCTATCCCGCATCTGCGCGCCCACTCTCCTCATCTATGGGGAAGCCGCCAGAGGCAGCCTTGTGACGCCCGCGATTGCAAACGAGGCGACAACCCTGAACCCCCATCTGCGTACCATCCAGATCAGCGGCGCCGGTCACAATGTCCGAAGAGAAAATTTCTCAGACTACCTCGCAGCGGTTCAGGAGTTCCTGGCAGATTCATAATGGCCCGCCTGATAACTATTGGCTTGTTCGGCTCTGCTTTGTACAAAGGGTTCCCATCTGGCTTGATTGAGACTTTGACTACTGAGTAGGGCTGTCACCATCCAACTGAGGACGGTTAAATGTCTT
>JBEILC010000250.1:0-3936 GCA_040379425.1 Hyphomicrobiales bacterium | reverse complement strand
CTGAACGCCTACATCGTCATCTTCTTCGCCTACATGTTCCTGCCGCTTGTGCTGATGGTGATTGCCGCGTTCAACGCCTCGCCCACGCCGTCCGTGGTCGACTGGCAGGGTTTCACCTTCAAATGGTTCACGGACCTGCCGAAGGACCAGCGTTTCGTGCAAGGGCTGATGCATTCGCTGCTCATCGCGGCCGGCGTCATCGTGCTGTCGATCCCGCTCGGGCTTGCCGGCGCCATGATCCTCACGCGGTTTGGCGGCAAGGGGTCGACTCTTCTCTATACCGCACTGGTGTCGCCCATCCTGATGCCCGGCATCGTGCTGGGTGTCACCACCATGATCTTCTGGCGTGACGCCTTCGGCGTGGATGCCGGCATGCTCACGGCAACACTTGCGCAGAGTTCCTTCATCGCCTCCTATTGCATGCTGCTGTTCATGGCGCGGCTGCAACGGCAGGACCGAATCCTGGAAGAGGCCGCCGCCGACCTTGGCGCCTCGCCGTGGTTCACCTTCCGGAGGATCACCCTGCCCTTCCTGCGGCCGACCATTCTCACGGCGTCGGTGATCGCCTTCCTGCAGTCCATCGAGAACTACAACACCACATTCTTTTCCATCGGCGCGTCCTGGACACTGGTGACGGAGATCGGCAGCCGCATGCGGTTTGGCCTTTCGCCCATGGTGAATGCGATTGGCGCGATCTTCATCTTCCTAACGGTGGCCTTCGCCATTGCCTGGGTTATCATGCAGCGCCACGACGTGAAGGCGAATGCATGAAGCTGATCTGCCGGTGCCTGCCGGGTTACGAAACGATATTGCCAAAGCCGGTTGCAGCGCGCGCCGCCCTACCGGGCTGGCTGCGCGCCATGCCCGACCGGGCGGCAAGCACGCTGCTGGGCGGAGCGGAACTGCGCACACTGAAGCATTGCCCGCCTATGATCGACGCCGCACAGGCCGGCATCATCTTCCCGCTCGCCTGCGATCTGGATGTTCGCGGCGGACGGCTGGAGTGGGACTGGAACCTGCCACGCCACAAGCATGCAAGGCCCAGCCGCGCGCCCGTGGGCTTCCACGCGCCCGAACAGGCCACGGGAGCACCCTTCGCCAGGCCTGGCCAATTGATCGTCAAGTTCACCAATTTCTGGACGGTTGAAACGGAGCCCGGCTGGTCACTGTTCATCACCCATCCCGTCCACCGGGAGGACCTGCCGTTCCGGACCTTGTCCGGCCTGGTCGACTGCGACCGCTTCCGCGACGGTTTCGTGCATTTTCCCGCCCTGTGGCTCGACCCGGGCTTTGAGGGCCGCCTGCCGGCTGGAACGCCTGTGGCACAAGCGGTACCGATCCGCCGCGAGACGCTCGACCTCGTCATTGAACCGATGGATGAGGAGCGGCTGAGGGCCCATATGGCCGTACAGGACGGGCTGCAGGCGGAGCCGGGCCTCTACCGCCGGGACTTCCGTCGGGGTGGCGCCATGGTGCCGGGCGGGGCGAAGACCACGCCCACCTGAAGGGGCAACCTGCCGCGTGGCCCCTGCGACACGATCTTCAGCAGAACCGGCTTCAGCTGGGGTGCCGCCGCCGCCACCAAGGATGCGAGCGCCTGCATGTCATCCAACCGTCCGAGATCGCGGAGCGCCTCAACGGCCACAAGCTGCGCCTCAGCCCGGTCATCGCCAGCGGCAAACTCCATGGCTTCCGCCGGCGCCTCACGGCGAAGCGCCAGCCGCGCGAGATTGAGCCGCGCATCACCATCACCAGGATGGCGCGTCAGATGCGCGCGGAAACCGGCTTCGGCCCCCGCGTCGTCGCCCATGTCCAGCAGCAACGCGGCGCGCTCGAAACCGGCGGAGGGGTGGCCTGGATCACGCGAGAGCGCAACACCGAATGCGGCAAGCGCCAGAGCGTCCTTGCGCTGACGGCGCAGCACGAGCCCAAGATTGTAATGGAGACTCGCATGTCCGCCATTGCGGTCAATCAAGCCGCGGAGAAGCGCCTCGGCCTGCGGCCAGTTCTCCTGCTGCAGAGCCTGCTGAAGTTCATGCAGTTCGGCGGCTGTCATCTCAACGCTCTTCATTCAGCTTTGAATCTGAATACCAGCATTCCACAGGCCGTGAAAGCAGCTCCGCGGGCAAGCGCTTGATTGCAACGCGGTTCCGTGATTGTTTGGTATCCGTCTCACTCCACCAAGACCCCCGCCGTGACCTACCAGATCGCCAACATGAACATCGCGCGGTTCCGCCATGCGCCGGACGATCCGCGGCTAGCGGACTTCGTCAACAATCTCGACCATATCAACGCGCTGAGCGACAAGGCGCAGGGCTTCGTCTGGCGGCTGCGCGATGACAGCGGCAATGCCATGGCGATCTGCGCCTATGAGGATCCGCGCATCATCCTCAATCTCTCGGTCTGGGAGACGATCGAAGATCTCATGGCCTTCGCCTACCGCAGTGAGCACGTCACGTTCTTCCGCAGGCGGCATGAATGGTTCGAGACCATGGCAACCCCTGCCATGTGCCTGTGGTGGACACCGGAGGGTGAACGCCCGAGTCCCCACGAAGCACGACGCCGCCTCGAACATCTGATCGCCCATGGCCCCACGGCGGAGGCCTTCACCTTCAAGGAGCGCTTTCCCCCGCCGGTGTAAGGCCCAGCGCCTTGCGCATATGGGCGAGGATCAGGTCCCGGCCCTGCCTGCCCTTTTCAGCGCTTGCCCGCGTGGCGGTCTCCACATACCAGCGCTCGCCCGAATAGGCTGCCATGTCCACCGCCTCGGGGCACATGGCCATCATCAGCGAGGTTTCCCCCTCGCCCGCATGGTCGAAGGGATATTGCCCAATCGTCTCCGCCATCATCAGCGGGTGGATCTTGATCCAGTTGAACGGGTCATCGCCGCCGGATTGCTGCGCATAGTAATCCGCCATGGAGGCCTTGCCCCACCAGCCTTCGCCGCGCGTCTTCTCCAGGAAGGCGAAGATCGCCTGCCGTGCGCCGAACTTGAAGGCGAGGTCAGTCGGCATGCCAACCGTGAAGTTCTCCGACTGGTGGTGGATGAAGGCATGGATGTTGCGGAAGCCAATGCGCAGAAGGCCCGTGAACAGCTCCCGCGCGAAGGGGTGGAGCGCGCTCGAATCCACCTGCACGCTGCCCGTGCCTTCCGGGGGCTCCACCGCATAGCTTGCCGCCCCATAGTAGAAGGGCGGCAGGATCACGATCTCCGCCTCCTGCTCGATGAGCGCCAAGGCGCTCGTCACCGCCAGCGTGTCCATGCCGACGGCCATGTGCTCGCCATGGTATTCGAGGACCCCCAGCGGCAGGACGACCGGCGTATTGGCGGCAATGGCGGCACGGATCTGGCCCGGCAGCATCATTTCATAGCGCATGGCGGAAGGCACTCGACGGGTGATGAAAGCTGCCCTAGTCTCCGCCGCCTCGAAGCGGGACGCAAGATCCCGGAATGCAGAAGGGGGCAGTGGTGGCTTCGGTCGATATTGTTGACGTGCGCAAGAGCTATGGCGATCAGGAGGTCATCCACGGCCTGTCGATCCCCATAAACGATGGGGAATTCGTGGCGCTTGTCGGCCCCTCTGGCTGCGGCAAGTCCATGCTTCTGCGCATGATCGCGGGGCTTGAGGACATTTCCGCCGGCACCATCCGCATCGGGGACCGCGTGGTCAACGGCCTGCCGCCGAAGGACCGGGACATCGCCATGGTGTTCCAGACCTATGCGCTCTACCCGCACAAGACGGTGGCCGAGAACATGGGCTTTGCCTTGAGGCTCCGGAAGACGCCCAGGGCCGAAATCGAGGAGCGCGTGCGCAAGGCGGCCGAGATCCTGGACCTCGTGCCCTACTTGAAGCGCTATCCGCGCCAGCTTTCGGGCGGCCAGCGCCAGCGCGTGGCCATGGGCCGCGCCATCGTGCGCGCGCCGCAGGTGTTCCT
>JBEILC010000249.1:0-3964 GCA_040379425.1 Hyphomicrobiales bacterium | reverse complement strand
GCGCAGGACCAGGGCACCGGGGCGGATGGCCTTCCCTCGGTCGATGAGCCGCCGCCCTTGCCGCTGCCGCCCGCCGCTGCCGGCACCAACCCGATCCCCGTGCCTGATGCGCAGGACCAGGGCACCGGGGCGGATGGCCTTCCCTCGGTCGAAGAGCCGCTGCCCTTGCCGTTGCCGCCCGCCGGACAGGAAGGCAACCTCGGCACAAAAGTCAACCAGCAGATCGCCGCGACATCGGCGCAGCCGGCACAGGGGGCGGCTGCGCCACCACCCTTGCCGGAGCCAGAGATATCCTCAACCTCCACAACGTCGAGAGCCGCCGCCCCCCCGCCGCCCCCGGAAAACGCCACCGACGGGGCGGTTCCTGTTTTGGAGACCCCGGAACCGGCCGGGACGGCCTCGATCGAGGAGCCCGCCCCGCCGCCGCCACCCAAGAAAAAGCCGGCCGTGAAGAAGAAGCCCGTGGAGGAGAACCTCGGCTCGGAACCCGTGGTGCTCGTGCCGCCCGCCGAACCGATCGGCGAATCCGCCAACAGCGCGCCGATCGTCGTCGCCGAAGCGCCCGCAGCCCAGCCCGCCGAAAGGAGGCCCCGCTCGATCATGGACCTGTTCCGCGGCGGCCGTGATGATGCCGCAGCACCCGTCCGGCAGGAAACCCGTGTGGCTGCCGTCGAGCCGCCGCCTGCCCGGCCTGCCCCCGCGCCGCGCCAGCAGGCCCAGCCCGCACCACAACCGCAGCAGCAGCAGCAGCCGGCCGCCACGGGGTCGGGCTTCCTCGTCCAGCTCTCTTCCTTCCGCAGCGAAGCCGATGCGCGCCGGGAATACACCCGCCTCGCCGGGGCCTATCCTGATGTGGTCGGCGGCCTTCAGCAGCAGATCCGCCAGACGAGCGTCGGCGGCAGCACGCGCTACCAGCTGGGCCTTGGCCCGCTGCCGTCCCGCAGTGCCGCGACCCAGGTGTGCAGCGCGCTGATCACCCAGGGCGAGAGCGACTGCATCGTCCGCGGCCGCTGAGGCAATCTCCACCCCATGGCACAGCCCATTGGTGCCTTCATCTCCGGCTGTCTCGGACCTGGCTTGAGCGATGCCGAGCGCGCCTTCTTCGCCAGGCGCAACCCCTTCGGCCTCATCCTGTTCAAGCGCAACTGCCAGACTCCTGAGCAGTTGAAGAGCCTCACTGCCGGCTTTCGCGCCGCCGTGGGCCGCAAGAACGCGCCCGTCTTCATCGACCAGGAAGGTGGCCGCGTGCAGCGCTTAGGACCGCCCAGCAATGCCTGGCGGCAGTATCCCCCGGCGCGCGCCTTCGGCACTGCCTATGCGGCGGACCCGCTCACCGCACTGCGCAGTGCGCGCAACGTGGGCCGCCTCATGGCGGTTGACCTGATCGAGGCGGGCATCAGCGCCAATTGCGTTCCCGTGCTCGACGTGCCGCAGCCGGGTGCGCATGAGATCATCGGCAGCCGCGCCTATTCGGACCGTATCGAACTCATCATGGCGCTGGGGCGGGCCCATGCGGCGGGCTTTGCCGATGGCGGCATCCTGCCCGTGGTGAAGCATGTGCCGGGCCATGGCCGCGCGCGCGCTGACAGCCACCTCGAGCTACCCGTCGTCGAGGCGAGCCAAGCCGAGCTCGAGGCGGTGGATTTCCCGCCGTTTGCCGCCTTCGCCGATGCGCCCATGGCGATGACGGCGCATGTGGTATTCACGGCGCTCGACAAGGCCCAGCCCGCCACGCTTTCGCGCAAGGTGATCTCCACCATCATCCGGAAGAAGATCGGCTTCCGCGGCCTCCTCATGACGGACGACCTGTCGATGAAGGCACTCACCGGCAGCTATGCCGAGCGCACGAAGCGCGCGCTGGAGGCAGGCTGTGACGTGGTGCTGCACTGCAATGGCGAGATGGACCAGATGGAGGAGGTGGCGGAAGCCGCAGGCTTCCTCAAGGGCAAGCCGCTGGCCCGGGCGCGTGCCGCCCTGAGGTCGGCCCGCAAGCCCCAGCCCTTTGATCGCAAGCAGGCCCTGAAGGACCTCGATCACCTGTTGGCCCAGTGAAACTGGGGATAAGTTGTGGCATGACGGCGAATCACCCACCATTCCTTGGTATCAGGGGGATGACGCAATGAGGATGATTGACGCGTGAGCGCTGAGCAGGACCAGACCGTTCCGCCCGAGGGTGCCCCGCAGGCCTGGCCTGACGGTGAGGCGCCGCTGCGGGCGGAACCGCCACCGGCGCGGGACAGCGAGACGCTGATCGTCGAACTCGGCGGTTTCGAAGGCCCGCTCGACCTGCTGCTCGAACTCGCCCGCCACCACAAGGTGGACCTGAAGCAGATCTCGATCCTGAAGCTCGCCGAGCAGTACCTGGCCTTCATCGAAAAGGCCCGCAAGCTTCAGCTTGAACTTGCCGCCGATTACCTGGTGATGGCCGCCTGGCTCGCCTATCTCAAGTCCCGCCTGCTCATCCCCGCCCCGCCCGGCACGGAGGAGCAGGAGCCAGCCGACCTCGCCGCACGGCTTGCCTTCCGCCTGCAGCGCCTGCAGGCCATGCGCACGGCCTCAGAGAACCTGATGAAGCGCAGCGTTCTGGGCCGTGACGTCTTCGCGCGCGGAGCACCCGAGCCGCTCGTCATCGACTCGCGCCGCGAATATGGCGACAACCTCATTGACCTGCTCAAGGCCTATGCCGAGCGCCGCAAGAAGAAGATGGTGCATCAGGTCTATGTGCCCAGGCGCCACCCAGCCTTCTCCATCAAGGAAGCGCGCACCGCGCTAGAGCGCATGGTCGGCGTCATGGATGACTGGGGCGCCTTCGACATCTGGCTGGCGCAGTATCTGACGGAGCCCGGCATGCGCCGGTCGGTCACCGCGTCGAGTTTCACGGCCAGCCTGGAGCTGGTGCGCGAAGGCCTTCTCGAGCTGAGGCAGGAGGGGCCCTTCCGGCCTATTTACCTCAAGCGGCGTGCGAATGCCGCCTGAGCCTTGATGTCGTAACGGAGTGAGCAACATGATCATGCAGACGCAAGCCGCGATGGCGGACACCCCGCAGGACGTGGAAGACGAGGTCATGCATGAAGAGCAGGCTGAAGCGGGGCAGGGCAATGTCGCCTTCATCACGCGCCACCCACGCGCCGACCGCAACCAGCATCTCCGCATCGTGGAGGCCGTGATCTTCGCCACCGCCGAGCCCGTTGATGCAAAGCACATCGCGACCTTCCTGCCGGAGGGAACGGACGTCGCCGCACTGCTCGCCGATCTCCAGGCCAATTTCGCCAACCGTGGCGTCAACCTCGTCGAGGTCGCGGGCAAGTGGCTGTTCCGCACGGCGGATGACCTGGGCTACATCCTCCGCCGCGAGACAGTGGAGCAGCGCAAGCTCTCCAAGGCCGCGATGGAGACGCTCGCCATCATCGCTTATCACCAGCCGGTGACGCGTGCCGAGATCGAGGACATCCGCGGTGTCGCGATCTCCAAGGGCACGCTGGACAATCTTCTCGAGATCGGCTGGGTCCGCATGCGCGGCCGCAGGAAGACGCCGGGCCGCCCGGTTGCCTATGGCACCACCGATGCCTTCCTCAGCCATTTCGGCCTGAACGAGGTGGGAGACCTTCCGGGCCTGCAGGAGCTGAAGGGTGCTGGCCTCCTCGACGCCAACCTGCCGCCGGGCTTCGACATCCCGATGCCGAGGGCAGGCGACGAGCTCACCCCCGACGAGGACCCCCTCGACGGCACCGAGGAACAGTTCCCCCTCGAGATGCACCTGCCTGAGCAGGCGGAAATGCCGGAACCCACTCAGGGGCAGGAATAGAGCGCAGGCGAATTTGCATGCGTTGAAACTGCTCTAGTGGGCGAAGCAGCTTCGAACCTTCGCGATGGCCATGGCGCTGCCCTCGAGGCCGTACTTCGCATTGAACCCATCGGACTTGAGATCGATCGTATGTCCGTTCTCGATGAATCCGAGGAGCGG
>JBEILC010000248.1:0-3996 GCA_040379425.1 Hyphomicrobiales bacterium | reverse complement strand
GCCAAGCTGCGCGTGCAGATGCGTGCCGAGATCAAGGAACTGCACCAGCGCCTCAAGACCACGACCGTCTATGTCACCCATGACCAGGTCGAGGCCATGACCATGGCCGACCGCATCGTGGTGCTGCATGACGGGGTGGTGGAGCAGATGGGCTCGCCGCTGGATCTCTATGACCGGCCGTCCAACCTGTTCGTCGCGGGCTTCATCGGCTCGCCCGCCATGAACATGTTCAAGGGCACGATCCGCGGTGGACGCTTCGAGACAAAGAGCGGCGTCAGCCTGCCGCTCGGCGCCATCCCGCAGGGCGCGGAGGGGCTTGATGCTGTCTACGGTATTCGCCCCGAACATTTGACGCTGGGTGGGCCGACCATCTCGCAGGTGACGGTGATCGAGCCCACGGGGGCGGAGACGCAGGTGATTGCGCGGCTCGGCGGCGAGAAGATCACGGGTGTCTTCCGCGAGCGTGTCTCGGCGAAGCCCGGAGATAGCATCGCCATGTCGCCCGATGTTTCGCTCGTCCATCTGTTTGACGCGAAATCAGGCAAGCGGATATCCTGAAACCGTTCACTTGTGCGCTGCACATATTGCAGTGCACGACAAGTTTGCCGTCAAACCGGCTTTTGCCGCCGCAGTTCGTTGACTTTGCAGGATGTTCTTGCATAGTCGTCCCAGCGTTCATCACGAGACAAGCAACTCGCGCCGCAGCCGTCATCCGGATGCGTTGGAAATTGCACCGCGAACGCAACGGATGCTTAAAGGGAGGACCCAAGCACATGAAGATCGATCTCTATAATCTGATGATGAGCCGCCGCAACGTGCTGAAGGGCGCGGCGGGCGCTGCTGCTCTCGCCGCTGTCGGCACGCCGTCGTTCAACGTGCGGACCGCCTTCGCGCAGGACGACCTGCGCGCCGCGATCCTGAAGATCCCCGGCGTGGGCGCCGGCCAGCCGACCGATGCCGACTGGCAGAAGGTTGGCGAGATGTGCCTTGGCCCCACCAAGGCGAATGTCACCGAGGGTGAATTCAAGGGTGTCGAGCTGTCCTTCATGGGCCTCAACAACCAGAACGTCCACAACGTGCTGTTCCGCGGCCTCTCCAAGGCCTGGGCGGACTACACCGGCGCCACCATCAACTGGATCGACCTTGCGCAGGCCGATTACAACGCGCGCCTCCAGCAGTCGATCGCCACGGGCACCGTGGACTTCGACGTGATCGAGATGGGCGCTCCCTTCGAGGGCGACGTCTGCGGCAAGGGCCTTGCCTCCGTAATGCCGGACTGGGTCGCCAAGCAGATCGACATGGATGACTATGTGGGCTACCTCAAGGCCCCCGTCGGCACCTGGGATGGCAAGACCTATCGCGTCTCCTGCGATGGCGACTGCCATAACTTCAACTACCGTTCGGACGTGTTCGCGGATGCGGGCCTCGCCGAAGAGTGGAAGAAGTCGGGCGGCGCTGGCGAATGGGGCGTGCCGAAGACCTGGCAGCAGGTCAACGCGGCCACCAAGTTCCTCAAAGGCAAGCAGCTCAACGGCCAGGACCTCTATGGCTACCTCGACCCGTGCAAGGGCTGGGGCGGCTTCGCCTTCTACTTCCTGGGCTCGCGCGCCACAGCCTACGCCAAGCACCCGGATGACCGCGCCTTCCTGTTCGATGCGGACACGATGAAGCCGCGCGTCAACAACCCGGCCTGGGTGCGCGCCATCCAGGACGTCCTCGACTCGCTCCCGAGCCTGCCCGCCGATCAGCTCAACGCTGACCCCGGCACCACGGGCTTCCAGCAGTTCCTCGCGGGCACCGGCTCCATGCTCGCCTGGTGGGGTGACATCGGCTCGAACGTCAAGACCAACGACACCTCGGTGGTGGGCGACGTGACGGCCTTCGACATCCTCCCCGGCTCGGATGACGTCTACAACTCCAAGACCGGCCAGTGGGAGAAGCTCGCTTCCGGCCCGAACTACGCGCCGAACATGGCTTACATCGGCTGGGGCATCTATGTGATGGCACGTGTGGATGCTGACGCCAAGAAGCAGAAGGCGGCCTGGTCGCTTGCAGCTCACCTCGGCGGCAAGGACATCTCGCTGTGGATGGCGGCCTACCCCTCGGGCTTCCAGCCCTATCGCCAGAGCCACTTCAACGTCGCGGAGTGGACGGCAGCCGGTTACGACGAAGCCTTCATCAAGAGCTTCCTCGACAGCCAGGCCAATTCCTACAACCACCCCAATGCCGCGATCGAGCCGCGCATCCCCGGCATCTTCCAGTACTACTCGGTCGCCGAGGACGAACTGTCGAAGATCTATGCTGGCCAGGCCACCGCGCAGGCGGGTGCCGACGCCATCGCCGCCGCCTGGGAGAAGATCACCGACCAGCTCGGCCGCGAAAACCAGATCAAGCTCTACAAGGCTTCTCTGGGAGCGTAACGCGACTGTTCCGGGCCGGCGGCATCATGCTGCCGGCCCGTTTTTTGTTTCCGAAGGGCTGAATGACGTCCGTATCCTCCGCAGCATCCGGCCATGACGCCGTCGCCGCCGCCGTGACGCCAGGGCGTCAGCGCGCTGGCAGCCTGCTCATCCGCGTCTCCACCCTGCTGCTGGGCCTGTTCATCCTCGTCGAGACGCTCTACGCCTTCGGCATCATCTCCATCGGCTTCCCCAACTGGCAGCCGATCCTGTTTGCCTACATTGCGTGGAGCGTGGCGCTTTGCTGGGGCCTCGTGCTGCGGGACGGCGAGATGGGCTGGCGCGCACTGTTCGTGCTGCCCGCCATCCTGTTCACGCTCGCACTCGTCATCTTCCCCACCTTCTTCGGCTTCTTCATCGCATTCTCGGACTGGAACCTGCAGTCCGCAGCGGGCCGCCAGTTCAACGGGCTCGACAATCTCCGCCAGCTCTGGGCCGATCCCTATTTCTGGAACGCGCTCGGCAACATGGTGTTCTATGTGGCGACCGTGATCGTGCAATATGCGATCGCCTTCGGCCTCGCCCTCTTGCTGAACGCGGACATCAAGGCGCAGAAGTTCTTCCGCGTGGCCTTCCTGCTGCCCTTCATGCTCTCGCCCGTGGCGGTGAGCTGGATGATCGGCAAGTCGATGCTGGAATACCGTTTCGGTCCTGTGACCAATTTCCTCCGCTTCCTCGGCTGGGAAAACCCTTCGCTTCTCACCTCGCCGTGGCTCGCCAAGACCACCATTGCCATCATGGATGCCTGGGTGTGGATCCCCTTCATGATGATCATGATCCTCGCAGGGCTTCAGGCGCTTTCGAAGGAAGTGCAGGAGGCCGCGAAGGTTGACGGCGCCACCGGCTGGCAGGGCTTCTGGCAGATCACCTTCCCGCTGATGCTGCCGGTCTCCATGACCACCATCGTGCTCCGCATCATCTTCCAGCTGAAGCTTGCGGATATCGTGATCAACACCACCTCGGGCGGACCGGGCGGCGCCACCGACACGATCTCGAGCTTCATCTTCCGCGAGTACAAGGACCGCTCCAACGTCGGCTACGGCACGATGATCGCGGAGGTCTATCTCATCATCATCATCTTCTTCGTGGCGCTCCTTCTCTGGGCCACGAGCCGCTTCATGCAGAGGCACAACTGATGCCACGGAGACTGGGCCGCATCCTGATCTACTCGTCGCTGATCGTCTGGACCTTCATCGCGCTGTTCCCGATCTACTGGACCTTCACCACGACCTTTAAGGTGGCGAAGGACGTGCAGCTCGGGCACATCATCCCCTGGGTGGATTTCAAGCCCGCCTGGCTGGGGCTTCGCGCCATCGGCCTGTCGCCTGACACGATCTTCACGGAGTCTACCCCGCGCGCCGAATTCATCAAGCGCTTCTGGAACTCGATCCAGGCCTCGATCGGCGCATCCTTCCTGGCCCTGCTGCTTGGCTCCACCGCGGCCTACGGGCTGAGCCGCTTCCAGTACCGGTGGAAGATCTGGAAGAACCGGGATATCTCCTTCTTCTTCCTCTCGCAGCTCATCCTGCCGCCCGTC
>JBEILC010000247.1:0-4008 GCA_040379425.1 Hyphomicrobiales bacterium | reverse complement strand
TCGGCGCGCGTCGGCACCGGTTCCACGATCATCGATTCGAGCATCTGGGTGGCCACGATCACCGGCTTGCCGACGCGCCGCGCCGCCCGCGTGATCTGCTTCTGCTTGCCGGGAACGGTCTCCAGCGGCAGTTCGACGCCAAGGTCGCCGCGCGCCACCATCAGGCCGTCGGCGATCTCGAGAATCTCGTCCAGCACGGTCAGCGCGGCGGGCTTTTCGATCTTGGCCATCACGCCGGCGCGGCCGGCAATCAGCTTGCGCGCTTCGGCCACGTCATCCGCGCGCTGCACGAAGGACAGCGCGATCCAGTCGACGCCGATGGAGGCCGCCGCCTCAAGATCAGAGCGGTCCTTTTCCGTCAGCGCCGGAATGGGGATCACAGTATCGGGCAGGTTCACGCCCTTGCGGTCCGAGATCGCGCCGCCGAAGATCACGCGCGTCGTCAGCTTTGCCGGTTCCGCCTTGGTGATCTCGACGCGCAGCCGCCCGTCGTTGAGCAGCAGGTTGTCGCCAACCTGGGCCGAAGCGAAGATCTCGGGGTGAGGCAGGTGAACGCGGGTGTTGCCGCCCGGCGTCTTGTCCGTGTCGAAGATGAAGGTGTCGCCGGGCGCGATCTTCGCTTCCTTGTTCTGGAAGGTGCCGATGCGGATCTTGGGGCCCTGCAGGTCGGCGAGGATGCCGATCGGGCGCTTGAGCTTCGCCTCGACGCCTCGGATGTCGCGGTGGAGCTGGCGCAGAAGGTCGTGCTGGGTGTGGCTCATGTTGATGCGGAACACGTCCACGCCCGCGAGGAAAAGCTTTTCCAGCATTTCGGGGCTCGACGACGCTGGTCCCAGCGTCGCCACGATCTTCACGTTACGATTTCGGCGCATTACTGTCCTTGAGAGGTCTTGTCGCCCTTGAGCGAAACCGTCCAGTCCGTTTCCTCCTTGGTGTCGACTTCGAAGAAGCCGGTCTTGCGGTAGCCCCGGCCTTCACAATCTTCGATGCCGCGGATGGTGAACACCTTGTCCCGCGTGCACATCATGGAGTCGCCGCCCCAGGAGCCGCCTTTGTCGTAGTCGACGGCAAAGACATAGTAGAACCTGGCGGTGAGCGGACCCTTCAGGAAGGTGACGCATTTCTGCGGATCGACTGTCCACCAGCCTTCCGTCACCCAGCCTTGCTTGTCCTTGTAGCCGAGTGCCGCGCCCACGCGGCTTTCGGTCTGGTTACAGAGTTTCAGATCCGCATGCGCGGGAAGCGACATGAAACCCATGAATGTGAGCGCGCCTGCCGCGAGCGCGAAGTTGCGAAGCATTCTGCCGCCTCCGGATGTGTTCCGCGAATCGTCCATTACAATTCCTGCCTGCCCGCGCCGCGTCAACCCTGATGCACCGCGCGTCCTTGGGGTTGGCACGGTGGGGTGACTGAGGAATTAGCCTCATCTATATGCCCAGTCCATGACAAAGATATCCATGTTCGAACCTTACGAAATTGTGGCCGGACAAGGGCATGTGCGGCTGATCCTGCTGTGCGATCACGCCTCGAACAGGCTGCCGGAGGAGTATGGCGCGCTGGGGCTGGAGCCTGCCCAGTTCGAGCGCCACATCGCCTATGACATCGGCGCCGCCGCGCTCACGCGGGGCCTTGCGGCACGCCTCGGCGCCGCCGCCGTGCTCTCCTGCTTTTCGCGGCTCCTGATCGACCCCAACCGTGGCATGAACGACCCGACCCTGATCGTGCGCATCTCGGACGGCGCCGCCGTTCCAGGCAACCGGGATGTGGACGAGGCGGAGCGTGCCCGCCGCATCTCCCGGTTTCACCGCCCCTATCATGATGCCATTGTGGGTGTGATGGCCAAGGTCAGGGCGCAGGGCCACGTGCCCTTCCTGGTCTCGATCCATTCCTTCACGCCCGTCTGGCGCGGCTGGCCGAGGCCCTGGCACGTCGGCATCCTGTGGGACCGGGACGAACAGGTGGCGCGCGCCATGATCTCCGGCTTCTTGGCCCAGGGTGATCTTGTGGTGGGCGACAATGAACCCTATCACGGGGCGCTTGAGGGCGACACGCTCAACACCCACGGTACGAAACCCGGCCTGCCGCACGCCCTGATCGAGGTCCGTCAGGACCTCATTGCCGCCAAAACAGGTGTGGATGAATGGGTGGAACGGGTGGCGAAGGTGGTCGAACCCATTATGTATGGAACCCGCTGATCGCCCGGGCTTCGAAAGGGCATGACATGAACATCGACGACAAGACGAAAACCGAACTCGAAGCGGCTGCCTTCCGCCGCCTGCTGGAGCATCTCCGCACCCGCACCGATGTCCAGAACATCGACATGATGAATCTCGCGGGCTTCTGCCGCAACTGCCTCTCCAACTGGTTCGAGGACGCGGCCAAGGCCAGGGGCGTTGCAGTGACGCGGGATGAGGCGCGCAGCATGGTCTACGGCATGCCCTATGACGAGTGGAAGGCGAAGCACCAGGCCGCTGCCACGTCCGATCAGCAGGCGAAATTCAACCAGTCGCACAAGCACTGACAGGCGGAACATCCGACATGACGGGAACCAAGACGACCTTCGCCCACGGCCAGCTCAAGTCCATCGTCGAGCGCATCGAGCGCCTCGAGGAGGAGAAGAAGGCGATCGCCGGTGACATCAAGGAAGTCTATGCCGAGGCCAAGGCCAACGGCTTCGACACCAAGATCCTGCGCAAGGTGATATCCCTTCGCAAGAAGGAAGCCTCCGAGCGCGAGGAAGAGCAGTCCATGCTCGATGTCTACATGGCAGCTCTGGGCATGCAGCCGGGCGAGGCCGAAGAGGCCGCCTGAGGCTCAGCGCTGCACGAATTCGGGGCTTTGGCGCTGGCACATGGCCGTGACGGCCTTGACCACTGCGTGTGCCGCAAGCTGGCGCCTTACGGGTGAGGCGAGGGCGATCTCGTCTGCCCGGTTCAGGATGATCCCCGCCTCGAACAGGATGGCGGGAACTTCCGCCTCCTTCAGGACCCGGAGATTGCGGAACTCGAACACGCCGGCCTCTGCGTCGAGTGTTTCGCGGCCTTCGCCCTTGATGGGCTCCGCGTGATGGTGCGAGACCTTGAGGCCCGCTGCCGTCAGCGACCGGCCGAGTGCGGATGCAAGCGCGAGGCTCTCCTCGAATCTCACATTGGCCCGCGACACGAAGATCGAGAAGCCCGAGAAGCGGTCGGAGTAGCGGCGAGTCTCCCCGGCAAACTGCCACTCGCTGAGATACCTCTCCTGCACCGAGTCATGGTGGATCGAGATCACCAGCGCGGGAGGCATTTCGCGCTGCGCCGCGACGCGCCGCTTCAACTGTTCCTTGCCGCGGCCTGACACGATGATCCGCCGGGCGGGAAACCCCGCCTGTTTCAGCGCGCGCTTGACATCGCGGCCCAGGGCCAGGTTGAAAGCGAATTCCGGAATACCGCGCGCGCTGATGGCGCCAGGGTCTTCCTGCGTGTGGCCGATATCGATGGCGACGGGGAAGTTTCGGGTCTCACAGGCCGCCTGTGCTTGTGCGATGGCGAAGCCTGCCCAGACCATGGTGAGGAGGGCGCGGCAAGCGCTGTTCTTCATCTGTGGCATGGGCGGTAACCTGTGCTGCCAGACTTGTGCGGCCCTGCCCACGGGGATGTGGCCGGTGCAGGCGGAGGCCGGCAGTCGCAATCTCTCAGCCGGCGGTCTCGTCCGCCAATTGGCCGATGAGCCGATTCAGGATGTCGTGGAGATGCTGCCTCTCGGTCTCTGACAGGCAGTCAAACAACCGGGCGGTCTTGCGCTTGTGTGCCGCGCGTTCAGCCGTGATTCGCAGCGCCTCGTCATCAGTCAGCCTGATGAGTTTCTTGCGCCGGTCAGTCGGGTGCGGGATGCTGTCCCTGAGCGTGGTGTAGGTTCTGGCTGAGGTGGTCACCGGCGATGTTCCGGTAGGGTCTGGTTGCTAACACCAACCTTGACCGGAGATTCCACCGATGACCACCGACATGATGAACTTGCGCGACCTCGTCG
>JBEILC010000246.1:0-4020 GCA_040379425.1 Hyphomicrobiales bacterium | reverse complement strand
GTACATGACCACCGTGAAGCCTCCCGTGACTGAAGCATTCCGCCAGGTAATGCGCGACCGATACCGGAGCCGAGCATGACGTCGCTACTGTGCCAGTTCGTAGTCCCGGGCGAGCCGCATGGAAAAGGCCGCGCAAGGGCAACGAAGGCAGGCAGGCTCTACACTCCGGGCAAGACCGTGGCCTACGAATCGCTGGTGGCTCTTGCAGCGCAGCGGGCAATGGGCGATCATCTGCCCACAAGCCAGCCCGTCGCCCTGACGCTGGAGGCGGTTTTCTCCATGCCTCACGGGTGGTCGGAAAAGAAGCGAGCCGCGCACGACAATGAGTGGTGCGTGAAGAAGCCCGACATCGACAACATCGCCAAGGCTATTGCGGATGCGGGAAACGGCGTTATCTGGCAGGATGACCGGCAGATTGTCACGCTGACCGGCACGAAACGCTGGGGGCCGGCCGGGTTCGTCAGGGTCGCGGTTCATCTCTTGGCGTCATGACATGGAAACGCAATCAAGTTTCAAAAAGGGCAGAAAACCGGGACCGGGAAGGCCGAAGGGACTGCCGAACAAATCCACCGCCAATGCCCGCGAGGCGATTGCGCGGTTGGTAGATGGCAATGCCGAGCGCCTTCAGGAGTGGCTCAACCAGATTGCCGAGCGCGACGGTCCTGCGGCTGCGTGGAAGTGCATGATGGATGTCATCGAGTACCACGTTCCGAAGCTCAGCCGCACAGAGCACACGGGCGCGGATGGTGGGCCGATTCAGGTGATCGCATCGGCGCATGACGAGCGCCTTTAAGCTCACGGCGCGGCAGGAGGAGGCTCAGGCGATCCTTGCCGGCCCTGCCACGCATCTGATGCTGTTCGGAGGCTCGAGGAGCGGCAAGACCTTCCTTCTAACGCGCAACACGGTGATGCGGGCGGTGAAAGCGCCAAACAGCCGGCACGCGATCTTCCGGTTCCGGTTGAATCACATCAAGGCCAGCATCGTGCTGGATACCTTCCCGAAGGTGATGCAGATCGCCTTCCCTGGCGTCGAGTACGACCTGCACAAGCAGGAGCTCTACTGCGACTTTCCGAACGGATCGCAACTTTGGTTCGGCGGCGTTGATGACAAGGACCGCACCGAGAAAATCCTCGGGATGGAGTTCGCCACGGTCTACTTCAACGAGTGCTCGCAAATCCCCGTTGGCAGCGTCGATACCGTGCTGACCCGGCTGGCGCAGAAGGCCGAGGCGCGGATGGTGAACCGCCAGCCGTTGCCGCTGAAACTGCGGGCCTACTACGACTGCAACCCGCCGAGCAAAGCTCACTGGACATATCGCCGATTCGTGCAGAGGATTGATCCGGACACGAAGCGCCCGCTTCCGAACCCAGACGATTACGCAAGCTTCCAGATCAATCCGACCGACAACGCGCAGAACCTGTCGCCCGAATACATCCGCCAGCTGGAGGCCATGCCGGCTAGACTGAGGGCGCGGTTACTTGATGGCCGGTTCGCTGACGCCACGCCGAATGCGCTGTTCCCCGAGGAGCACATCGACCGCTGGCGAGTGCTGGATGCCGCCGTGCCGCAGCTGGTGCGCGTGGTGGTGGCCGTTGACCCGTCTGGCGCGGATGACGAGGCAAGCTCGGAAAATGACGCCATCGGCATCGTGGTGGTCGGCATCGGCGTTGATGGCGCGGCCTATGTGCTGGAGGACTGCACCGTCAAGGCTGGGCCGGCAACATGGGGGCGCGTTGTTGCGTCAGCGTTCGACCGGCATCAGGCTGACTGCGTGGTGGCCGAGACGAACTTCGGCGGGGCGATGGTGCAGCAGGTCATCCAGACCGCCAGGCCGCGCACTCCGTTCCGTGGCGTGACCGCATCGCGTGGCAAGGCCGTCCGCGCCGAGCCGTTCTCTGCGCTCTACGAGCAGGGCAAGGTGCGCCATGTCGGGCTGTTTGCCGAACTGGAGGACGAATTGGCCGCGTTCAGCACCGCCGGCTATACTGCGAGCGGATCGCCAAACCGGGCGGATGCGCTCATCTGGGCACTTGCAGCCTTGTTTCCCGCGATCACAGCGCCTGCCAAGCGCCCCGAACTGGCGGGGCTTGCATTGCCAGCGGCGCATCGCTGGTAGCATAATCCGGCCGGAAAGGGTCCGAAATGGCGCGAATTTCCAACGATCAGCGGCTGGCCAACATCCACGCGGAGGCCATGCAGGAGTTCGACACGATCCAGTCGGCCCTGCGCGACGAGAGGCTGCAATGCCTGCAAGATCGCCGGTTCTACTCCATCGCCGGGGCGCAGTGGGAAGGCCCGCTTGGCGAGCAGTTTCAGAACAAACCGAAGTTCGAAGTCAACAAGATCGCCAGCGCGGTCATGAGGATCGTCAACGAGTACCGCAACAACCGCATCAGCGTCTCGTTCCTGTCGGCGGACGGCGACAAGGACGACAAGACCGCCGAGCTTTGCGATGACCTGTTCCGCAGCGACGAGCAGGATAGCGTGGCCGACGAAGCCTACGACAACGCTTTCGAGGAGGCGGTCGGCGGCGGTTTTGGCGCATTCCGGCTGCGCACGGTATACGAGGATGACGAGGACCCCGACAACGAGCGCCAGCGCATCGTGATCGAGCCGATCTTCGACGCAGACTCCAGCGTGTTCTTCGACCTGCAAGCCAAGCGCCAGGACAAGGCCGACGCCAAGCGGTGCTTCGTGCTCGCAAGCATGACCCGCGAGGCATATCGGGCCGAATGGGGAGACGATCCCGCCAGTTGGCCGAAGGAAATCCACCAGCACGAGTTCGACTGGCTGACGCCCGATGTCGTGTATGTCGCCGAGTACTACCGCATCGAGGAAGTGCGCGAGACCATCCGCATCTGGCAGACGCTGGACGGAGAGGAGGAGAAATACCCGCAGAGCGACTTTGACGCGGACCCTGGTCTCGAGGAAAAGCTGATCGCCATCGGAAGCGTTGAGGTGCGTCAGAAGCGCATCAAGCGCAAGCGTTGCCACAAGTACCTGCTGAATGCCATGCGGGTGCTTGAAGATGTCGGCTATGTCGCTGGCAATGCGATCCCGGTGGTTCCGGCCTACGGCAAGCGGTGGTTCATCGACAACGTGGAACGGTGCATGGGTCATGTGCGGCTGGCGAAGGACGCCCAGCGGCTCGGCAATATGCAGCGCAGCAAGCTTGGCGAGATCAGCGCACTGAGCAGCGTGGAGAAGCCGATATTCACGCCTGAGCAGGTTGCCGGCCATCAGGTGATGTGGTCCGAGGACAATCTCAAGAACTACCCGTACTTGTTGGCGAACCCGATCACCGACGCGAACGGCAATATCGCCGTCACCGGCCCGATTGGCTACACCAAGCCGCCCCCGGTTCCGCCTGCGCTCGCCGGCCTGCTGCAACTGACCGAGGGCGATATGCGCGATGTCCTCGGCAATCAGGAGCAGGGCGACAAGATCGTGTCGAACATCTCGGGCAAAGCCGTCGAGATGATTCAGCAGCGCCTCGATATGCAGGCGTACCTATACATGAGCAACTTCTCGAAGGCCAAGCGCAGGGGCGGCGAGATTTGGCTTGGCATGGCGCGGGAGATTTACACCGAGCCCGGTCGCAAGCTCAAGACCGTTGGTGCTCAGGCCCAGCTTGGCAGCGTGGAACTGATGCTGCCCAAGGTCGATGAGAACGGCGAGATCGTGATGGAGAACGATCTGTCCGACGCAAAGCTCTTCGTGCTGGCTGACATCGGCCCGACAAGCCAGAGCAAGCGTGCAGCTACCGTTCGGGCGCTCACAGGGATGCTGGCGATCACCAGCGACCCTGAGACGCAGCAGGTATTGCAGGCGATGGCCATGATGAACATGGAAGGCGAAGGCATCAGCGAGGTGCGCGACTTCTTCCGCCAGAAACTGGTTCGGATGGGCGTGGTCAAACCAACCGAGGAAGAGGCTCAGGCGCTCATGGCGGCAATGCAGGGCCAGCCCGGTGATCCGAATGCGCTGTTCCTGGCCGCTGCGGCCGAGGAGGCCAGCGC
>JBEILC010000245.1:0-4073 GCA_040379425.1 Hyphomicrobiales bacterium | reverse complement strand
CCGAGCTGGTCGGCGCTTTCGCGGCCGGTGAACAGCTTGCCCAGATAGCGGAACGTGGTGTCCACGATGAACCAGGTGCGCTCAGCTCCCGATTCGATGGCGGCGAGAGGCCCCAAGCGCTCGTACTTCACGGCGCCGTCGGGATTGTGCTTCACACCAATGATGCCAATCCTGACCTTGCCGCCGAAGCCGTCATTTTCTTCCCGGATGATGGGCGTAATGGTCAGGTTCAGGCGTTCACCGCCACGCTGGATCACAATCGGCAATTCCTCGCCGCCGCGGGTGATCACCTGCAGCTGGATCTGCGCGAAGCTGTCGATCTTGCGGCCGGAAACTTCAACGATGAGGTCACCCGGCTTGATTCCGGCCAGATCGGCGGCGCTGCCGGGAAGAACCTCGTCAACGCGCGGCTCGATCACAGGCGCACCCACCGTCATGAAGGCAGCGGAGAAGATGAAAATGGCGAGGATGAAGTTGGCAATCGGGCCCGCCGCGACGACGGCGGCGCGCTGCCAGAGCGGCTTGCCATGGAAGTTGCCGGGGTCACTCTTCGCCTCGGCGGACGCCTCCGCATCGGGCATGCTGGCAGCATTGGCGTCGCCCTTGAACTTCACGTAGCCCCCGAGCGGGATCCAGCCCAGCTTCCAGCGCGTGCCGTGCCGGTCGTACCAGCCCGTGATCTCCTTCCCGAAACCGATGGCGAAGGCCTCGACCGACACACCGCACCAGCGCGCCACCATGAAATGACCGAGTTCATGGATGAACACGATCACCAGGATCGCGATCAGGAACGGTATGGCATAAAAAATTCCCGTGCTGATGGGGATTTGCACGAGGTTCAGGAAGTCCATTTTTCAATCCTCTTGCCAAATGGCAGGTTCGAGATGGCCGCCACCCGGCCTAGGTAGGGTGCCCCACCGCGGTCCGCCACCGTAGAAGCGCCAATCGAGGCGAGTATTGGGGCAACAATTCGGCGAAATTGGGTTACCACACGAGAAGTCCCGCCCCGGCGTTCTCCACACCGGCGCGGAAGGCGCCGATGATGGCTGCCGCGGTGGCGACCGCCACAAGACCGTCCACGCGATCGATCACGCCGCCGTGACCGGGAATGAGACTGCCTGAGTCCTTCACGCCATAGTGGCGTTTCATTGCGGATTTGAAGAGATCACCCGCCTGCTCGACGATGGCCAGCAAGGCCGCGATCAGCACCAGGACGAAGGGTGATGGCAGGCCCAGCGCCTTGACAACGGCCAGGGCAGCCAGAGCACTTCCCGCCATGGCGCCGATGAGGCCGGCCCATGTCTTTTTCGGGCTGATGGCGGGTGCAAGCTTCGGACCCCCGATGATCCTGCCCGCGAAATAGGCCAGCGTATCCGCCGCCCAGACCATCAGCATGACCAGAACTATTGCAGAGATTCCGTAAACCGGATCCTCCCGCAACAGCACGAGGGCGATAGGCGGTACGGAGACATAGACGACGCCAAAGTAGCGCCATTTCGGGCCCCGCCCGTCTTCCACGGCAGCAATGACAGCCGACAGCACCGCGAGGACGGCAATGGCAAGAAGGCCGCCCTGGAGGCCCACGTCGAGCGGCAGCAGCGCTCCGCACATGGCGCCCGCGGCGTGGAGCGCGAATTGCACGGGCGAGCCCCGGTGCACGATCGTCACCCACTCCAGCGCCATCAATATGCCGATCAGCGCCACGAACAGATGGAACCAGATGCCGCCCGCCCAGATATCGGCCAGTACGGCGGGAATCAGCACCGCAGCCGACAGCGTGCGCACGCCGAGATCGCCCCATTTGGCGCCAGGTTGCTGCGGCTCTCCGCTCATCAGGCGGTCTGGGCCTTGATGCCGCCAAAGCGCCGGTCGCGCTGCTGGAAGGTGACAATTGCGCGGGCAAGAAGCTCCGCGTTGAATTCGGGCCAATACTCGGGAACGAAGACGAATTCGGTATAGGCGCACTGCCACAGAAGGTAGTTGGACAGCCGCTGCTCGCCGCCCGTCCTGATCAGAAGGTCGGGCTCGGGAAGGCCCGCTGTATCGAGATGGTTGCCGATGACGGCGGGGGTGATGTCACAGGGCGCAATCCCGCCCTCGGCCACCTTGAGCGCAACCGCCTGGACCGCTCGGGTGATCTCCTGGCGGCTTCCGTAGTTGAAGGCGATGACGAGCTTCATCCCTTCATTGCCGCGTGTCAGCGCCTCGGCTTCCTCGACCATCAGGCGGAGCGAAGCATCGAGGCCCTCACGGTCGCCGATCATCATGACGCGCACATTGGCCTGGTGCAGTTCGGCCACGTCGGTGCGGATGAAGCGGCGCAGAAGTTCCAGCAGGAAGCGCACTTCCGATGCGGGCCGGGACCAGTTCTCGGAGCTGAATGAATAGAGCGTCAGGACGCCGATCCCCATCTCACCCGCGGCCCTCACCGTGCGCCGCAGCGCCTCTACGCCCTGCCGGTGCCCGGCGGAACGGGGCTGGCCGCGCGCAGTCGCCCAACGGCCATTTCCGTCCATGATGATGGCGACGTGGCGCGGCACGCCATCGGTAAGGCCTGGGGCTGACATGGAGGGCGCTGTTCCTCAGACCTGCATGATTTCTTGTTCTTTGGACTTGAGGACCTGTTCGATCTCCTTGATCGTGTCATCCGTCATCTTCTGCACGTCCTCGGCCTTCTTCTTGTGGTCATCCTCACTCATGAGGTGGGCCTTCTCGAGCTGCTTCAGATGGTCCATGCCGTCACGGCGCACGTTGCGGACCGCGATGCGGGCCTTCTCGGCATATTGATGCGCGACCTTGACGAGTTCCTTGCGCCGCTCCTGCGTGAGGTCGGGCATGCGAAGCCGGATCACCTGGCCTTCGGTCTGCGGATTGAGGCCGAGGTTCGAGGCTCGGATCGCCTTCTCGACGGCCACAACGAGGCCCCTGTCCCAGACGTTGATCTGCAGCATGCGCGGCTCGGGCACCGAAATAGAGCCGACCTGGGCCAGCGGCATGTTGGCGCCATAGGCATCGACGTGGATCGGCTCCAGCAGGCTCGAGGACGCGCGTCCCGTGCGCAAACCGCCAAAGTCGTGCTTCAAGGCCTCCACCGCGCCATGCATGCGGCGCTTGAGGTCCTGGGCGTCATGGGACTGGGGCTGGGCCATGGGATCAATCCTTCGTCACAGTCGTAAACAGCCCGCCGCCGTTGAGCACTTCGAGCACGGCGCCGGGCTTCCTGATGGAGAATACAACTACCGGAATCCCATTATCCCGCGCAAGGGCAATGGCAGCGGGATCCATGATGCGGAGGTCCTTGGCGAGGATCTCATTGAAGCTGATCCTGTCATAGCGGCGCGCATTGGGGTCAGATTTGGGGTCGGCCGAATAGACCCCGTCGACGCTGGTGCCCTTGAACAGGGCATCGCAGGAGAGTTCCGCGGCACGCAGGGCGGCGCCCGTGTCCGTGGTGAAGAAGGGAAGCCCGGTTCCGGCCGCGCAGATGATGATGCGCCCTGCCTCGAGATGATGGATGCCCTTGGCGCGCGAATAGGTTTCGCAGATGGTGGGCATGGCAATGGCCGAGAGCACACGCGCGTCCATGCCCTTTCGGGTCAGGACGCCCTGCATGGCAAGCGCGTTCATCACAGTCGCCATGATGCCCATGTGATCGGCCGAGACCCGGTCCATGCCCTTGGCCGCCCCAGCGAGGCCGCGGAAGATATTGCCGCCGCCGATGACCAGCGCGATCTGGGCGCCCGTTGCCGCGCAGGCCAGCACCTCATCCGCGAGGCGGCCCACCGTATCGAGATCGATACCATAGGGCTGCTGGCCCATCAGCACTTCACCCGAGAGTTTGAGAAGGATGCGATTGTATTTCAGCGTGGACGCCATGGCGGGAAACCCCCGGATGTTTGCTGGCTCCCACTCTAGAGAGGCCAGATCGATTCGTCACAGAGGAGGACCACCCTCGCTTCTCCCATAGCTTTGCAACGGGAGAAGGGAACTTACGGCGTACGGCCCGCACGGCTCATCAGTATGCTGAGCAGTTACGCGAAAACGAAAAAGGGCCCCGTTTCCGGGGCCCTTCT